>JBKHXB010000020.1:0-30719 GCA_046566245.1 Alphaproteobacteria bacterium
GGGGCGGCTCGAGAAGCTCTACGAGATGCGCGCGCAGCGTGCCGCCATGCTGACCCCGGGCGGCACCGCCAAGCTCAAGATCGCCAGCGACGACAGCAAGACCAAGAGCGTCATCAAGGTCGAACATGCGACCAAGCGTTTCCCCCGGTCTCCGTTCGCTTCGAGCGAAGTCGAGAAGCGTGTCTCGACGGGCGCGGCTTCGCCGCTGCTCGACACGAACGGGGTCAGGGTGCGCGTCGACGACGGCGTGTTCGAGGGCGGCGAAGTCAGCATGTTCTACGACCCGATGGTCGCCAAGCTGATCACCTGGGGTCCCGGCCGCGAGGCCGCGATCGACGCCCAGATCGCCGCGCTCGACGCGTTCGAGCTCGACGGCATCGGCGACAATGTCGATTTCCTTTCGGCGCTGATGCAGCACCCGCGCTTCCGCTCGGGCGACATCACCACCAATTTCATCGCCGAAGAATATCCGGAGGGCTTCCAAGGCGCTCCCGCCGACGCGCAGCTCATGTCCGACATCACCGTGATCGGCGGCATGATCGGGGCCATCAGCGAGGAGCGCGCGGCGCAGGTCGACGGCCAGCTCGGCCCGCCGATCACGCCGTCGTGCGAGCGGATTGTGATCGTCGACCCCGGATCGGGGTCCGGGGCAGGTGCCGAGCAGCATCGCGTCCGGATCAAGCCCTACCAGGGCGGGACGCTAGCCGTGTTGGATGGCGGCGAGCTGATCGACGTGATCGGCCGCTGGTCGCCCGGACAGCGGCTGCTGTCGGTGACCATCGACGGGCGTCCGCGCACGGTGAAGGTCATCAAGTCGGGCCGCTCCTGGCTGCTCAACACGCGCGGCGCGACCCACAAGGTGCAGGTGCTCGGCCCCCATGTCGCCGAGCTCAAGAAGCACATGATCGACAAGCCGCCGCCCGACCTCTCGCGGTTGCTGCTGGCGCCGATGCCGGGGCTGCTGACGCGGCTCGACGTCGAGCCCGGCGACACGGTCGAGCCCGGGCAGCCGGTCGCGGTGATGGAAGCGATGAAGATGGAGAATATCCTGCGCGCGCCCAGGGCGGCGACGGTCAAGGCGACTCCCGCCAAGGCCGGCGACAGCCTCGCGGTCGATCAGGTCATCGTGGAGTTCGAATAGCCTGACAGGAGAATGGGAGAGGGAAATGCGCGCACTGCTTGTAACGATGAGTGTGACTTTGGTCGCTTGCGCGCAGGCAAACCCGGAGAACCGTGACCCTGTCGCGGAGGTTCGCGCGGCCGATACGTCCATTTCACAGGCGGTCAGCGCGAAGAATCTCGAGGGCATCATCGCGCATTATTCCGACGACGCGATCCTGCTCCCCGCCGCGGAGCCGATGATCAAGGGCAAGGCTGCGATCCGCGAGGAATGGGAGCACATCCTGGCCATCCCTGACTTCTCCAGCCAAACCGAGACACTCGACACCAAGGTTTCCGGCGATCTTGGCTACACCTATGGCACCTATCGCGCGCGGATGATGGGTGAAGATGGCAAGGCGGTCGAGGAGCCGGGCAAGTTCGTCACGATCTGGCGCCGTCACAGCGACGGGAAGTGGCGCATCGTCGTCGATACCTACAACACCGACGTCCCGCCTCCGGATCACAAATAGTTATCGCTTAGTATGCTCCGCTCGCCTGCGACTGCCTCGGACCCCGGCCTTCGCCGGGGAACATTGGCGTCAATCAGGTTATCGTGGAGTTTGAGTAGCGACTCTAGAAAATCTCCGGGGCGCTATCGAGAAAGATGCCCCCGGCTTCGTTGCCCCGGACCCACCTGATCTCGACAGCCATGTCTCCGTACTTTTGCGCCCTGAGGGCGGCCGGCCCTGTCGCGACAGCGGTTCCGTTACACTTTATCCGAAATCCCTCGCGCGAGATGTCCGCAAGGATGACGTCCTGGACTCGTCCGTACTCGCTGACCAGTTGCGCCTCTTCGTGAACATCGATTCGCGGGCTGTAGGACCGGAATCTCACTGGTTTCTGCTCATCCGCCACGCTGGCGCTCCTTCTCACAAGAAGCGGTGTGTATAACATAGATCATAGTGCCTTTTGACTACGAAAATGTCCTGATTGACTGCTTCACGAGCGGGCGCGCAACTCCACGCGCCTGAGCTTGCCTGTTGCCGTCTTCGGCAGGGCATCCACGAACTCGATCAGCCGCGGATACTTGTAGGGCGCGATCACCCGCTTGGCGTGCGCCTGAAGCTCGTCCGCGAGCTCGTGCGAAGCTTGGTAATCGCCGGCCAGGACAACGAACGCCTTCACCTTCTGGCCCCGCTCGGGACAAGGCACGCCGATCACAGCGCATTCGGCGACGGCGGGGTGCGACAGCAGCGCGTTCTCCACTTCCGGAGCGCCGATGTTGTAGCCGGAGCTGACGATCATGTCGTCGCTGCGCGCGAGGTACCAGTAATAGCCGTCGGCGTCGCGGCGGTAGGTGTCGCCGGTGACGTTCCAGCCGTTGACGACATAATTCCGCTGGCGCTCGTCATCGAGATAGCGGCAGCCGGTCGGGCCCTTGATGGCGAGGCGGCCGACGCCCTCGTCCATGGGATTGCCGTCGTCGTCGAGGACGGTCGCGGTGTAGCCGGGCACCGCCTTGCCGGTTGAGCCGGGGCGGATGTCGTCGCCCGCCGCGGAGACGAAGATGTGCATCATCTCGGTCGAGCCGATGCCGTCGGTGATCGCGATCCCCGTCCGCTCCTGCCACGCGCGCCAGGTCGCCTCGGGCAGATGCTCGCCGGCCGACAGGCAGTAGCGCAGGGTTTTCAACGCATCCTCGAGCGCGGGCTGCGATAGGGTTCCCATCAAAGTACTACTTTGATGGGGTCCCGATAGCATCGCCTTGTAGGCGGTGGGCGCGGTGGCGAGATGCGTAACCCCGAACCTCGCGATCGCCTCGAGCATCGCCGGCGGGCTCGGCTGCTCGATCGTCGCGCAGGCGGCGCCGGCGCGAAGCGGGAAGAGGAATGCGGCGCCGAGCCCGAAGGTGAAGGCGAGCGGCGCGCTGGTCAGCGCGATGTCGCCGGGCTTCATCCCGATCAGATGCTTCGAGAAGCTGTCGCACGGCGCGAGCACGTCGCGGTGGAACTGGACGCAGCCCTTGGGCACGCCGGTGGTGCCGCTGGTGAAGGCGATCAGCGCGGGGTCGTCGCGGTGCGTGTGGACGGGTGGCAACGGCTCGAGCAAGGCGCTTCGCTCCTCAAGCTCGCCCTTCCCGTAATCGCCGTCATATTTGACGATGGAGCGGACGGAATGCGTCTGCTCGACCGCCTGGCGGAAGTCGCCGATGAAGCGTGAATCGACGATCGCGTGGCTGATCTCGGCGCGTTCGATCACCGTTGCTATCTCGCCGGGACGGAGCAGCGGCATGGTCGCGACGACCACCCCGCCCGCCTTCAGAATGCCGAGCCAGGCGGCGAACATCGTGTAGCCGTTCGGACCCCGAAGCAGCACACGATTGCCCGGAACCAGCGCCTCCTCCTCGGTCAGCAGCCGCGCGATCCGCCCGCTGAAATCGTCGAGATCGCGATAGGTCCAGCGCCCATGGTCGTTGACGAAGGCGAGGGCATCCGGCTCCCCGCCCTTCAGCAGCTCGGCAGCGGCGTTGAGCCGTTCCGGATACTGCAATTCCGGCAGGTCGAAGCGGAACTCCGGAAGCAGCTCCGGAGGCGGCAGGCGGTCGCGTACGAAGGAGTCGTACATGCTCATCCTCCCCACGCTTCCGTGGGGAGGGGGACCGCTGAAGGCGGTGGAGGGGTCTTGTTAGGAAAGGCAAAAACCCCTCCACCAGCTACGCTGGTCCCCCTCCCCGGCAAATGCCGGGGAGGATGATTCGGTCGCGACCTCATTCTTCGACCACCGCCGTCGTTTCAATCTCGACCTTGGCCGCGCCTTCGACCAGGCCCTTGACCTCGACCAGCGCCATGGCCGGATAGTTCTTTCCCATGATCTCCCGCCAGTACGCGCCGATCTCGTCGCGCTCGCGGACATATTCGTCGCGGTCGATCACGTAGCAGGTCATGCGCACGATATGCTCCGGCCCGGCCCCATCCTCGGCAAGCACGGCGAGCGTGTTGCGGAGCGCCTGCGCGAACTGGCCGGCGAGCCGGTAGTCTGGGAAGCTCTCATGCTCGTCCCAGCCGACGATGCCGGCGGTGAAAATCAACCGCCCCCTGGCGCTGATCCCGTTCGAATAGCCCTTTGGCCGCGGCCAGCCGGCCGGTTGCAGGATTTTCATCAGCTCGCCTCCCTCAAGAGGTCGCGCGCGATGATCTGCCGCTGGACCTCGCTCGCGCCTTCGTAGATGCGCAGCGCGCGGATGTCCCGATACAGCTCCTCGACCTTCGCGCCCTTCGTCACCCCGGCACCACCGTGAAGCTGCACCGCGCTGTCGATGACCTGCTGCGCGCTTTCCGTCGCGTGCAGCTTCGCCATCGCCGCGGCGCGGCGGTTGTCGATCCCGCCGACGTCCTGTTGCCAGGCGGCGCGGTAGACGAGCAGCGCCGAGGCATCGACGGCGAGCGCCATGTCCGCGAGCGTGGCCTGGGTGACCGCATTCTCGGCCAGGGTCGCGCTACCGAGCCTCCGCGCCCTTGCCCATCCCGCGGCCTCGTCGAGGGCGCGCCTCGCGAAGCCGAGCGCGGCCGCGCCGACCGTCACCCGGAACAGGTTCAGTGTCTCCATCCCGATCCGGAAGCCCTCGCCCGGCTCGCCGACGATCGCGTCGGCGGGAATCCGGACATTGTCGTACCTGAGCCGCGCAAGCGGGTGCGGAGCGATGACTTCGATGCGCTCGGCGACGCTCAGGCCCGGAGCATCAGCTGGAACGATGAAGGCCGAAAGGCCGCGCGCCCCCTCCCCCTCTCCGGTCCGGGCGAAGGTCAGGTAGAAGTCCGCGATTCCACCGTTCGAGATGTAAGTCTTTTCGCCGACCAGAACCCACTCGTTGCCATCCTTCATCGCCGAGGCCTGGATGTTGGCGGCGTCCGAGCCGCATTCCGGCTCGGTCATCGCGAAGGCGGCGATCGCCTCGCCGCTCGCGACTTTCGGAAGCCAGTCGCGCTTCTGCTCGATCGTCCCGAACAGCGAGATTGCGCCCGACCCCAGGCCCTGCATCGCGAAGGCGAAATCGGCGAGCGCGCTATGATAGGCGAGGCTTTCGCGGGCGAGCGCGAGGCTGCGCACGTCGGGCCTATTGTCGCCGTCGGCAACGCACAATTTGAGAAGTCCCGCCGACCCCAAGTCACTCACCAACGTCCGGCAGTCGCCGTCGAGGTCGCCGGTTTCTTGCGGCATTCGCGCGCACCATTCGCCCAGCCCCTTCGCCAGCTCGCGGTGGCGCGGCTCGAAGAAGGGCCAGGCGAGGAAGCTGCGGTCGGCCATCAGTCGCCCTGGAACTCTGGTTTTTGCTTCGCCGCGAACGCCTCATAGGCGCGTCGGAAATCCTTGGTCTGCATGCAGTCGGCCTGGGCCTCAGCCTCCAAGACGAGCGCTTCCTCGATCGGGACGTGCCACTCGGCGTCGAGCTGCCGCTTGGTCACCGCGTGCGCATAGGTCGGGCCGGTCGCGAGCTCCAACGCGAGCGCTTGCGCGTCGGCAAGCACGTTGTCGCTCAGCCGATTCCAGAACCCCCACGCCAGCCCCTCATCGGCGCTCATCGCACGGCCGGTGAACAAAAGCTCGGCCGCGCGGCCGTGCCCGATGATCCGCGGCAGGATTGCGCAGGCGCCCATGTCGGCGCCCGACAGGCCGACGCGGCTGAACAGGAACGCGGTCTTCGCAGTGGGCGAGGAGAGCCTGAGGTCGCTAGCCATCGCGATAATCGCGCCCGCCCCCGCGCACACCCCCTCGACCGCCGCGACGATCGGCTGCGGGCAGGCGCGCATGGCACGGACCAGATCGCCGGTCATCGTCGTGAACTTCAACAGCCCGTCGCGGTCCATCTTCGTCAGGGGGCCGATGATCTCGTGGACATCGCCGCCCGAGCAGAAATTGCCACCCGCGCCGGTGATCACCACCGCCTTCACCGACGGCGCCTCGGTGAGGCCGCGGAAGGTGTCGCGAAGCTCGGCATAGCTTTCGAAGGTCAGCGGGTTCTTGCGCTCGGGCCGGTTCAACGTGATCGTCGCCACCCCGTGCTCGAAGCCCCACAGGAAATGTTCGGGCGTCAGGGAAGCGGGGTCGAGGCTCACGCGCTCGTTCCCCCGTCGATCGTGATCGCGGCGCCGTTGATGTCACGGTTGAGCGGCAGGCACAGCATCAGGATGACATTGGCGATCGCCGCCGGGTCGACGAGCCGCCCGCTCGCGTTCATCGACTTGATGGCGGCGCGCGAATCCTCTTCCGTGCGGCCCGTGATCTGCGACACGCGCTCGACGGACTGGTCGGTCATCGGCGTGTCGACATAGCCCGGGCAAACCGCGTTTACGGTGAGGTTGGTCTTCGCATATTCGGCGGCGAGGCTTCTCGCGAGGCCGAGCAGGCCGTGCTTCGAAGCCGCGTAATGGGCGGCATAGGGCACGCCCCGAAGCGAGGCGACGGAAGCGACGAACACGAGCCTGCCGCTGTCGCTCTTCAACAGGTCGCCGATCGCAAGGCGGGCGCAGTCGAAGGCCGCGGTCAGGTTGGTGGCGATGATCCGGTCCCAGCCGTCGCGGTCCATCTTGTGGAACGGCGCGCTCTCCGCGATCCCGGCATTGACGACAAGGATGTCGATCGAGCCGTTGGCTGCGCGCGCTTCGCCGAACGCGCGCTCGATCTGGGCCGGGTCGGTGACGTCGCACTGGAAGGCGGCACCCCCTGTGCGGACGGCCGTTCCCTGGAGCGGAGGCATTCGTCGCCCCAGCAGCGACAACTTCGCGCCGGCATTTCCGAGTTCGACCGCGGCGGCGGCGCCGATGCCGGTGCCTCCACCGGTGATCAGCGCGTGGCGGCCTTCAAGCGGCAGTCCATCCATTCACTGGAGCATTGGCCGAACCGCCCCGAAGTGGCAAGGAGCGGCCAGCGAACTTAGCCCGAGGATTACCCATGAAGACCCGCGCCGCCGTCGCCTTCGCCCCCAAGCAACCCCTCGAGATCGTCGAGGTCGATCTGGAAGGGCCGAAAGACGGCGAAGTGCTGGTCGAGATCATGGCCACCGGAATCTGTCACACCGACGCCTACACGCTCGACGGCTTCGATTCGGAAGGGATCTTCCCGTCGATCCTGGGCCACGAAGGCGCGGGCGTGGTTCGCGAGGTCGGCGCCGGGGTTACGAGCGTCAAGCCGGGCGACCACGTGATCCCGCTGTACACGCCCGAATGCCGCCAGTGTAAGTCGTGCCTCTCCGGCAAGACCAACCTCTGCACCGCGATCCGCGCCACGCAAGGCAAGGGCGTGATGCCCGACGGGACCAGCCGCTTCAGCCACAAGGGCGAGACCATCTACCATTACATGGGCTGCTCGACCTTTTCGAACTTCACTGTCCTCCCCGAGATCGCGGTCGCGAAGATCCGCGAGGACGCACCGTTCCAGACGAGTTGCTACATCGGCTGCGGGGTGACGACGGGCGTCGGCGCGGTGATCAACACCGCCAGGGTCGAGCCGGGCGCGAACGTCGTCGTCTTCGGGCTCGGCGGGATCGGCCTCAACGTCGTCCAGGGCGCGAAGCTCGTCGGAGCAAACCGGATAATCGGGATCGACATCAACCCGGACCGCGAGGATTGGGGCCGCAGGTTCGGGATGACGGACTTCCTCAACACGAAGGGCATGTCGCGCGAGGAGATCGTCGCCAAAATCGTCGAGCTGACCGACGGCGGCGCCGATTACAGCTTCGACTGCACCGGCAATACCGAGGTGATGCGCACCGCGCTCGAATGCTGCCACCGCGGCTGGGGGACCAGCGTCATCATTGGTGTCGCCGAGGCAGGGAAGGAAATCTCCACGCGGCCCTTCCAGCTGGTCACGGGCCGCAACTGGCGCGGCACCGCGTTCGGCGGCGCGAGGGGCCGGACCGATGTCCCGAAGATCGTCGACTGGTACATGGACGGGAAGATCGCGATCGACCCGATGATCACGCACGTCCTGAAGCTCGAGGAGATCAACAAGGGCTTCGAGCTGATGCACAAGGGCGAGAGCATCCGCAGCGTCGTGGTCTACTGATGGACATCGTTTCCGAGATTAGGTCCCACGGCGGCCGCCAGCTCGTGGCCAAGCACGAGTCCGCCGCCACCGGCACGGAGATGAGCTTCTCTATCTTCCTCCCGCCCCAGGCGGAGATGGGCGGCAGACTTCCCGTGGTCTGGTACCTGTCGGGCCTGACCTGCAGCCCGATGAACGTGACCGAGAAAGGCGAATATCGAGCCCCCTGCGCCGAGCTCGGGCTGATTTTCATCGCGCCGGACACCAGCCCGCGCGGCGAAGGGGTGCCTACGGACCCGCACGGTGGCTGGGATTTCGGCCTCGGCGCGGGCTTTTACGTCGACGCGACGGTCAAGCCCTTCGCCGCGAACTACCGGATGTGGACCTATGTGACCGAGGAGCTTCCTGAGCTCGTCGCGAGCGCCTTCCCGGTGGACATGGACCGCCAGGGAATCACCGGCCATTCGATGGGCGGGCACGGCGCGCTGACGGTCGCGCTTCGCAATCCCGGACGGTTTGCGAGCGTTTCTGCCTTCTCGCCGATCGCTGCGCCGAGCCAGGTCGCCTGGGGCCAGAAGGCGCTCGGCGGCTATCTGGGTGACGACAAAGCCGCGTGGCGAAAGCACGATTCGGTAGCCCTCATCGAGGACGGCGGCCGCCTGCCCGAAATCCTCGTCGACATCGGCACCGCCGATCCGTTCCTCGAACAGCAGCTGCGTCCCGAGCTTCTTGAACGGGCCTGCGCGGACGCAGGCATCGCGCTCACGCTTCGCCGCCAGCCCGGCTACGACCACAGCTATTATTTCATCTCGACTTTCATGGCTGATCATCTGCGCTGGCATATGGAGCGGCTCGTCACGTGATCGCGACCCTCGAGCCTTGGGCACAGGACGCGATCCGGGTTGGGACCGGCCTCGCGGTCGGCGCGCTTGTGGGGCTCGAGCGCGGCTACAAGCTTCGCGCGCAGCGTGAAGGCCACCGGGTCGCGGGGGTGCGGACCTTCACCCTGATGGGCCTGGTGGCAGGGATTGCTGGGCTGATGTCCGAATTGCAGCCGATCGCCGCTGCCGCAGTGATCGCCGCTATGCTCGGCTATCTCGCGATCGCCTACGCGCCAAAGCTCAGGACCAAGGGGGACGCGACCAGCCCGATTGCCGCCGCGGCGACAATCGCCATGGCTTTCCTTGCGGGCATGGGCTTCGTCCCGCTCGCGCTCGCGGCTGCCGCCATCGTCGTGTTCATCCTCGCGCTGAAGGACGACATCCACGAATTCGTCGAGCGCCTGGATGAACAGGACATCCACACGCTTGCCCGCTTCGGAATCATCGCGCTCGCCGTGCTCCCGTTCCTGCCCAACGAGAACATGGGGCCCTACGGCGCCTGGAACCCGTCGAAGTTGTGGTGGGTCGTGATCCTCGTCACCGGCTTTTCCTTCATCGGCTATGTGGCGAACCGGATCTTCGGCGAGCGACACGGAACAGTGGCCACCGCGCTGATCGGCGGGGCATATAGTTCGACGGCAGTCACGCAGTCGCTGGCGCAGCGACTTGGAAGCGAGAAAGTCGCGGGCGCCGAGGAGGCGGGAATCGCGCTTGCCTCCGCAGTCATGTACGTCCGCGTGATCGTCCTCGTGGCAATCCTTGCCCCGCGCATTCTCGGCCCGTTCGCCCTCATCGCCTCACCGGCGCTGGTCGTCGCATGGCTGGCTGGCTGGCTGCTCTACCGCCAGGCCGGTGAGGGGGACCGCGGGGAGGCGCCGGGCAATCCGATAGCGCTGCTGCCGGCGCTCGGATTCGTCGGATTCGTCGCCATCGCAGCCGTCGTCGCGCGCTGGGCGCAAGGCCGGTTCGGCGAGCAGGGGATCGCGGTCCTGCTGTTCCTGATGGGGTCAATGGACGTGGACGCCTCGATCGTCACCGCGGGAGGCCTGCCGCCTGAAGCGATCTCCGCGGCGCTCGCCGCCATTGCAATCGGCGGAACCATCATCGCCAACATGGCGGTGAAGATCGGCGTCACCCTGGCCTATGCCCGCTCCCGCGGAGTCCGTGCCGCGCTCGCTCTGGCAAGCAGCGTCGCCGTCCTGGCGATCAGCATCGCCGTGGCGTGGATGCGGCTGGCTTAGGGCGTATTTTCATCATTTTGCCGAAGGCTGCCCCGCAGCCTTCCAAAATGTCACCAATATCGGACCTGTCCCAGCAGGTCCTCGATATTGGTGACCCCAACGGGACTCGAACCCGTGTTTTCGCCGTGAAAGGGCGACGTCCTAGACCGCTAGACGATGGGGCCGGGAAAGCGGGGGCGAGTTAGGCAAGCCCCGGCGGCTGGTCAAGCAGCAGCGGCATCCTCGACGTGCATTTCCGCCGTATTGCCCCCATTCCACTCGTCGCGCTTGATGCTTCCGGCAAGCCACCAGCGCCGGTCGGACGGTGAGGACAGAAGCGCCTGGCCGAGATCCGTCGCCGCGGAGCGGAAGGCGATCCACTTGAAGCTTCTACCGTCATCCCCCGCCGCAATCCCGCGGACATGGCCGTCCCCGACGATGCCGGCCCGGATCAGCCGCGCTGGTCCCGCCGCGATCCGTGGGCTCGGCCAGCCGGCGCCATAGGGGCCGCCCTGGTCGAGCGAATCACAAAGCGAGGCAATGACCGCGCCCGGCGCAACCACGGCGTCGAGCTTGAGCGCCCGGCCGTCCCTCGCCCGCTCGACGTCGGCTGCGAGCCTTTCGCCGATGAACTCCCGGAACGGTTCGAGCCCGCCCTTGGGGAGCGTCAGGCCCGCGGCCATCGCATGGCCCCCGCCCGCGAGCAGCAGCCCGCTATCCTTAGCGGCCAGCACCGCGGCGCCGAGATCAACCCCCGAGATGGACCGGCCCGAGCCTTTGCCCGTGCCGTCCTCGCACTCGGCGATGACGATCGCGGGCTTGCCGAACCGTTCCTTCAGTCGCCCGGCGACGATCCCGATCACGCCCTGGTGCCAGCCCGCCGCCATCACCATGATGACCGGGTCGCCGTTGCGCTGCGCCGCCTGCGCCTCGGCCTGTTCGCACACGCTCATTTCGATCGCTCGGCGCTCCTCGTTCAGCCGGTCGAGCTCCGCAGCAATCGCGCGCGCTTCCTCCGGGTCGGTTGAAGTGAGCAGCCTGACCCCGAGGTCGGACTTGCCGACCCGCCCGCCCGCGTTGATCCGAGGCCCGAGCGCGAAGCCGAGGTCTCGGCAGGAGGGCTCTTTGACCAGCCGCGCGGCCTCCGCGAGCGCGGCGAGTCCGACGTTGCGGCGCCCGGCCATGACCTTCAGCCCTTGGGTCACGAAAGCGCGGTTAAGGCCGTGGAGGCGGGCGACGTCGGCGACGGTACCGAGCGCGACGAGGTCGAGAAGCTCGAGCAGGTCGGGCTGTTCCCGAGCATCGAAGAAGTCGCGCGCGCGAAGCTCCCGGACAAGCGCAACGCCCAGCAGGAAGGCCATTCCGACCGCGGCGACATGGCCGTGCGACGAACCGATCTCGCCTTCGTCGAGCCGGTTGGGATTGATCAGCGCGAAAGCGACCGGAAGCAGCGTCGCGCACTGGTGATGGTCGACGACGATGACGTCGAGACCCGCGGCTTTCGCCTCCTCCAGCGCCTCGAAGGCCTGGGCGCCGCAATCGACCGTCACCGCAAGGGTCGCGCCGCGCGCCTTTAGCTCGACGAGGGCGGCGCCCGACGGGCCATACCCCTCCATCAGCCGGTCGGGGATGTAGACGATCGGCTCGGTTCCAAGCTGTCTGAGCAGTAGCGTCAGGAGCGCCGCGCTGGTGGCGCCGTCGACGTCATAGTCGCCGAAGATGGCGATGGTCTCGCCTGCCTGTACGGCGTCCGCGAGCCGAGTGGCGCCCTTGTCCATGTCTCGGAACGCCGACGGGTCGGGCAGGAAATCGCGGATCCTGGGATCCCGGTGGCGGGCAAGGTCCTCGCGCGGCACGCCCCGCGCCAGGAGCAATGCGTCCACCAGCGAATCCATGCCTGCCTCGCCCCCGCCGCGCCAAGCCCACGGCTGGCCGCTGACCGAGCGCTCCACCCCTAGCGCGAACGTCATGCTGCCGATGATAGCAACTCGCGGCGCAATGCGCGCGCGGTTTCCGCAGGGATTGCCGGGATGGAATTGATCTGCACCGCGCTTCCGCCCGCAATCCCGAACACGAGCGACGCAACTCCGAACCAACGACTGACGAAGCTCTGCGCCAGGTCGACGCTTTGGATCCTTGCCATCGGGAGGATCAGGGTCCTGCGCCGCCACCAGCCGGTCCGGACCAGCAGCCGGTCGCCGTCCAGCGCGTAGCCGGTGCGGCGCCAGGCGAGCCAGCGCAGGGCGAGCGACGCGAGTGCGAGCACGGCCAGCAGCGCGCCTATTAGCGGAAAGAAAGGGATCTGGGCGACACCGGCCACCAGCACCGGCGCAAGCGCGACGGCAAGCGCGACCACATAAGCCGCGGAAACCCGGCGCCACGCAATCGATTCCGGAACTGGCCTCCAGCCGATCGCCTCGATCACCGCGGCTGTCTCCGCAGCGCTGGCGAGCGGGGCAAGCACATGGTCGCCGCTTCCCCCCTCGTCACGGGCAAGACTCTGAAGGCGAAGCTCCCGCCAGCCCAGGCTTTCGCGCATGGGGCCGGTCGCGATTATGGCCGCCTGCGCACGCGCGATCGGAAGCGTAACGTCGGTCCGGTTGAGCAGGCCACGGCGGCGCCGAACGCCGCCATGGGTGAGGTCAAGCCGAAAGCCGTAGTCGCGAAGCGCAGTTCGAACGATTCCGGTGGCAAGCCCGATGACCACGAGCGAGAGCAGGCCGGCCAGCGCCGTGAAAACGCGATTGGCGAGGACGAAGGCCTGGATTGGTGCGCTCTGGCTTAGCACTCGGTTCCAGAAAGTGCGGCTGAACGGGTCGAAGCCGATCACGTCCCCCACGGTCTGGGTAAGGCCGAACAGGCCGGCGAAAACGGCAAGCGAGAAGTTGAACACGCCGGCGAGCAACAGCCTCGGCACATCCATCGCATAGATGGGCGGCAGGTCAGCCCCCTCGTCGGCTGTGGCGACCGGAGCGCCTGCCGCGCGCCTCGATCGGATCAGCTCGCGAAGTTGCTGCGCGCGCTCAAGGGTAATCGCCTGCAGGACGCCTTCGTCGCGGCCGGACGAGCCGCCGGTTTCGAACTTGACCTTGGCCAGCCCGAGCAACCGCGCGACCGGTCCCTGGCTGATGTCGACGTCCTGGACACGGTCGAACGGGATCGAGCGGTGAGTCCGGCTGAAGATCCCGCTGTCGATGCGGATTTCGCGGTCGCCCACGCGATATTCGAACTTGCGCCAGTAGAGGACGAGCGCGAGCGCGAGCAGGACGAACAGCGCGACGGCGCCGAACAGCGCGGTCGCCAGCTGCCCGCGAATCGCGAGATAGGCGATGAAGGCGTAGCCGCCGGCCATGCCGCGAATGGCCCCGCCGAGCCCTGTCAGCAAGAACAAAGGGTGGAGCCGCTCGGGCTCTCCGACCGCCCGGTCGTCAGCGCTCATTGGAAGTCCGTGCGGACATGCTCGCGAATGACGTCGCGGATCTCCGCCGCCCGCTCAGGCGACAGTCCGGGAACGGTGACGATGCTGTTGTGCGTCCCCGCAGTGTGGACCACGAGAGTCGCCACTCCGAACAGCTTTTCCGCCGGGCCGCGTCGAACGTCGATGTGCTGGACCCGGACCAACGGGACGATCGTGTCCGTGTGGAACAGCCAGCCTCGCACGACCCGGAGCCAGCGGTCGGTGAGCCCGTAGGCGAGTCGCGCATGGACTCGCTGCGGGACCGTAGCCAGGGAAACAAGCGCAAGCAGAGGAACGCCAAGCGTCGGGAGCCAATGGAAGACCGAGCCTTCCAGTGCCCGGTCGAGAAGGACGGCGCCGAAAATCACGGGAATCCACAGCAGCGCCAGGCGAAGCCGAAGCACGTTCCTGTAGCCCGGCTCCACCGGCTGCAGCGGCGATGCGGCTGCCTCGCCTTCGATCGGATCAGGAGCTTCCCCCACCCGCGCGAATCTAGCGGAGCCGGGCGTCGGGTCTAGAGGCTGCGCTGGCTGCCGTACTTGTAATGCTCGGCCGACACCCGGCGCACGGTACCCGAGCTTGCGCGCATGACGAGGCTGTCGGTCGTCACGCAATCCTTGCGGCGGTGCACTCCGCGAAGCAGCGAGCCGTCGGTCACGCCCGTCGCCGCGAAGATGCAGTCGCCTCGCGCCATGTCCTCGATCGAATAGACCCGGTCGAGGTCGTCGATCCCCCAGCCCCGGGCGCGGGCGACCTCATCGTCGTTGCGGAACAGCAGCCGGCCCTGAATCTGGCCGCCGACGCAGCGCAACGCTGCCGCGGCGAGCACGCCCTCCGGCGCACCGCCGCTCCCCATGTAAACGTCGATGCCCGTGTCCGGGTCGGCGGTGGCGATGACGCCCGCGACATCGCCGTCGGAAATGAGCTTGATCCCGCAGCCGAGCCCGCGGAGCTCGGCGATCAACGTCTCGTGCCTCGGCCGGTCGAGGACGCAGGCGATGATCTCGTTCGGCTCGACTCCCTTGGCCTTGGCGATCGCGCGCACATTGTCCGCAGGCGACCGGTTGAGGTCGATCGTGCCCTCCGGATAGCCCGGACCGACCGCCAGCTTTTCCATGTAAACGTCCGGCGCGTTCAGAAGGCAGCCGTGCTCGGCGATCGCAAGCACTGCAAGCGCATTGGGGCCGGCCTTGGCCGTCAGTGTCGTGCCTTCCAGCGGATCGAGGGCGATGTCGATCTTCGGCCCGTCGGGCGCCGAACCGACCTTCTCCCCGATATAGAGCATCGGCGCCTCGTCGCGCTCGCCCTCGCCGATGACGACGGTTCCGCACATTGGCAGCCGGTTAAGCTCGGCGCGCATCGCCTCGACTGCTGCCGCGTCGGCCGAATCATTGTCGCCGCGGCCGATCCACTGCGAGGCCGCGATCGCAGCCGCCTCGGTCACTCGCACCATCTCGAGCACCAGCACCCGGTCGAGCGCCGAGGAACCTTGGGCAAAATGCGCCGTCATGTCTGTTCCCTGAAAAAGCGTGCCTGTTCGCGAGCGCGATTAGGAGCCGCCGGCGCGGCTGTCGAGCGGAAGCGCCGGTCTGCGGCGAAGAATGGCTAGTCTTTGTAAGCTGGGAGTGACCAGCCGCGGGCGATGGCGAGCCCGCGAAGCGAAAAGCCTGCGGCGGCCGCAATTGCGGCTGCAATAGCGCCCGGAATGCCCGCCAGTGTCAGCGCGACGAGCAGCCCGGCTGCAAGCGCGGCGGCGGTCACGTACAACTCTGGCCGCATCAGGATCGAAGGCTCGCCGGCCAGCATGTCGCGGATGATCCCGCCGGCGCAGGCGGTGAGCACCCCCATCGCGAAGGCCGGGATGGGGGCCACGCCGTAGGCGAGCGCCTTGGCCGAACCGTAGGTCGCGTAGGCGGCAAGGCCCGCGGCGTCGAACCAGAGAAGCGCGACGCCGGCGAAGCGATGCGTGCTTGTCAGCCAGACGAGGAGCGCGGCGCCGATGCAGATCGCGAGCGTCGCGTTGGTGTGCACCCAGAACACCGGCGCCCCGATCAGCAAGTCACGAAGGGTCCCCCCACCCACCCCGGTGACGACCGCGAAGAAGATGAAGGTGACGAGCGTCTGTTTCTTTTCGGCCGCGAGCAATGCGCCCGACACGGCGAACACCGCGATCCCGAAATAGTCGAGCAGCTCGAGCGCCGCTGGAATTGGGATTGCGCCGGTCACTTGCCGTCATTGCGAGGAACGAAGCGGCGAAGCAATCCATTCGGCCGCTGGATTGGTCCCCGCGCGTTGGCCGGGGCCGCAATGCCGGGTAAGGGAATGGCATGGGCGAAAATAGCAACACGACGGACATCCCGACCCTTGAGGACTGGCAGCATTGGACCTGGGTGATGGGCCGGGCGCAGCAGATGCTGATGGAGGCCTGGGCGCAGAGCCTGCAAAGCCCCAACCCCTGGCCCTCCATCCCGCCCAATTGGGGCGCCTTCCCGCAGGCGTTCTTCCCCGCCGGCTCCGCGCAGCAGGCTCCGGCCGGGGACCCGATGAAGCTGATGAGCGCGGGCGCGGAGGCGTGGGCGAAGGGGCTCGAAACATGGGGCAGGATGATTGGCCTCGAGACCCGATCGGTCGCCGAGCGCAAGGACCGGCGCTTCGCGGCGCCCGAGTGGCGTGAAAACCCGCTGTTCGACCAGATCCGCCAGACCTATCTCGCCTTGTCCGACCGGCTTTTGGGAACAGTCGAGCAGATCGAGGGGCTGGACGACGACGACCGGGCGCGACTGCATTTCGCGACCAAGAGCTTCGTCGACGCGATGAGCCCGTCCAACTTCGCTCTGACCAACCCGCAGGTGCTGAAGAAAACGATCGAGACCCGCGGCGAGAACCTGCTCAAGGGCCTCGCCAACATGCTCAACGACATCGCTGCGGGCCAGCTAAGCCAGACTCGTGCCGGCGCATTCGAGGTCGGGCGCAACCTCGCGACGACACCCGGGAAAGGTCATCAAGGAAACACCGCTTTACCAGCTGATCCAGTACACCCCGACGACGGACGAAGTGCTCGAGACGCCGGTCCTGATCTTCCCGCCCTGGATTAACCGCTTCTACATTCTCGACCTCACGCCCGAGAAGAGCTTCGTGAAGTGGTGCGTCGATAATGGCATCTCGCTGTTCATGGTCAGCTGGAAGTCCGCGGACGAAAGCATCGCCGACGCGACTTTCGACGATTACGTGCTGCGCGGCCAGCTCGACGCGATCGACACCGTCCGCGACCTGCTCGGCGTCGAAAGCATGCATGCGATCGGCTATTGCGTCGCCGGGACGACGCTTGCCGCGACGCTCGGCTATCTCCACGCAAAGAAGCAGGAGAAGAAGGTCAAATCGGCGACCTTCCTGACGGCCCAGGTGGACTTCACCCTGGCAGGCGACCTCAAGCTGTTCACAGGGCCGGAGACCATGGCCCTGCTCGACCGCCTGACGGCCGAGAAAGGCTATCTCGACGGGCGCTACATGGCCGCAACCTTCAACCTTCTGCGCGGCCGCGACCTCATCTGGAATTACGTGGTCAACAACTATTTGCTCGGCGAGGAGCCGCCGCCGTTCGACCTGCTGCACTGGAATTCGGACACGACCAACCTGCCGGGGCAGTGGCACCGCGCCTATCTGGATGACCTCTACGTCGGCAACAAGCTGGCCAAGAAGGGCGGAATCGAGATCGACGGGACGCCGATCGACATCGATCGCGTGACGACGCCCGCCTATATCCAGGCGGGACGCGAGGACCACATCGCCCCGCCCGAAAGCGTGTGGAAGATCATGGACCATTTCGCGGGCGACAAACGCTTCGTGCTCGCGGGGTCCGGCCATATCGCCGGCGTGATCAATCCGCCCGCGGCCAACAAATATTGCTACTGGGTCAACGACGAGCCGGCGGATTCGCTCGAGGCTTTCGTGGCCGGCGCGAAGGAGCACAAGGGCAGCTGGTGGCCTGACTGGCTTGCCTGGATCGAAAAGCAGGAGGGAAAACGCGTGAAGGCGGAAGGCGCGCGCATCCCCGGCAAAGGCAAGCTCAAGCCGATCGAGGACGCGCCGGGAAGCTACGTCCGCGCGCGCTGAGCCTCAGCAGTTCTGATACTTCCAGTTGCGCCGTTTGCCTTCGCTGAGCCATTCGACGGCAGTGGCGATCCGCCTCGCGCGGGTCGCTTCCTGCTTCGCCTCGGCGACCCATTCGAGATAGTCGCGCTGCGCCGACGGCGGGAAGCTGTCGAGCGAGGCCTTCGCCCTTGGCGCCTTCGCAAGGGCCGAAGCGAAATCCGGGTGCATGGCCGGAGCGGGCTTGGGCGCATGTTTGGGCTTGCGCGGAGCGGGCGCCTTCCCGGCAAGCTCCGCGGCCCTTCGGATCAGCGCGTCGAGTTCAGCATCGGGCGGCAGGTCGGAAAGGGCGGTCAGCTTTCCGAACTGGCCCATCGCATCGCCGCTGGCCGCGCTCCCGCGAAGCTCCTGCCCGCGCCAGAAGTTGAGCGCCGCGTGAGCCTTGAAGGAGGCGATCATCAGCAGGATCTTGCCGTCGAGGGTGAAGGCAGGAGCGCCCCACTTGAGCGTCTCTACGGCATCCGGGACGGCAGAGTGGACCCGGTCCCGGACATGGCTGAGGATGGGCTTCGCGAATGGCTGCGCCTTCGCGATATAGGCGTCGACCCTCGGGTCGCGGCTCAGAAGAGCCCTCCGCCGAGCATCAGCCGGACGACGCCGATGACGATGACGATGATGTTGAGGTTGCGGCCCGCGGTGCCGCTGCTCATCGCCCCGATCGCGGCGCCGAGCATCGCCAGCGGAACGACAAGCCAGTTCGCCCAGCCGAGCAAGGGAAGAAAGGCGATCATGGCGAAGACCAATGCGACGGCGCCGATGATCAGAGAGATGATATTCAGCATGGCGCGGCTTGTAACGCCTAATGGGCGGTTTCGACAGGGGCGATGCGCGCGAGCAGGCGGCTGCCGCAACTGATCGAAAGCGAGCCGACGGGCGGGCTTATCGGCCATTCCCCGCGCACCGCATGAGTGGTGACAGCCTGGGTCGCTCCCTCCGCTGGCGGAATCGCTCGAAGGTCGCCGAAGATCTGCACGGGATAGCTTTCGGCGACCCGGAAATCGCCCCATTCGAAACGGTAACCGCCGGTCGGAACCGTGACCTTGCCGGTAACGACCAGCCGCGGGTTGGCGTTAGGGCCGGGCATCGCGTCGGTCCATGCGGACCAGTCGCTCGAGCCGAGAATGGCGCATTCGTCCGCGGCCGGTGGGGGCGGCGGCGGGCCGGGAATCGCCTGGCAGGCTGCAAAGAGAGCCGTGGCGGAGCCGATGAGAAACGAGCGGATCATGGACGGCCAATGCGGGGACGCGCGAACCGTTCCCCTATTCGGGCAGGGCAACGGCGATCCGAGCCCGCCTGGCGAGGCCGTAGACGTAAAGGCCGAGCGCAAGCCAGATCGAGCCGAACGCGACGGCATGCCAGAAGGTGAAGGCCTCGCCGTAGAGCAGCACCGCGCAGAAAAACTGCAGCGTCGGGGCGATGAACTGGAGCATCCCCAAGGTCGAATAGCGAAGCCGGCGGGCGGCGCCGGTGAACAACAGCAGCGGTATGGTAGTCGCAACCCCGGCGAAGAGCACAAGCGCAATCTCGAACCCGCTCGCTCCGAACACCGGCCTGCCCGCCGCAAGCCCGAACGCGAGCCAGCCGAGCGCGAGCGGAAGCAGCAGGCTGGTCTCGGCTGCGAGCCCCGCGGTCGCCTCGACCGGAGCGACCTTTCGCAGCAGGCCGTAGGTCGCGAAGGTGACGGCGAGAGTGAGGCTGATCCACAATTGCTCGCCGGCCTGGAAGGCAAGCCCCGAAATCCCGGCCGCGGCGATCGCTACCGCCGCCCATTGCAGCTTGCCGAGCGGTTCCTTGAGGATGATCCGCCCGAGAAGCACGTTGGCGAGCGGATTAAGGTAATAGCCGAGGCTTCCGGCGAGGATGTGGCCGGCCGTCACGGAATAGACGAACAGCAGCCAGTTGGTGCCGATCAGCACCGCGGTCAGTGCGAGGAAGCCGATCAGCCGTGGCTTGCGCATGATGCGCAACAGCTCGCCCGACTGGCCGAAGACATGGAGAAGGACCAGCAGGAACGGAACCGACCACAGCACGCGGTTGGCGACGATGTCGGCCGCGCCGACGCCCGCGATCGCCTTGAAGTAGATCGGGAGGATGCCCCACAGGCCGTAGGCACCGACGCCGAACCAGAGCCCGCGGACGGCCTCGTCCCTCTGCTTTGCGGCGCTTTGGCTGGCGTTCATCCGGCGTGCGCCTAGCCCCGGGAAGCGCGAAGTCAAAGCGCTTGGTGAAGACTCCATTGGTTGCATCTGGCGAGCGGGGCTGTCACCAAGCTATTCCACGACAAAATGAGGCACCGCCGGTGAAAGCGACCTCCTTGCTCTGGACAGTTCCGCTGTTCGCGCTCGTCGCCGGTTGCGAGAGCGCGACCGAGCGCGCGCGCAGCGCCGCCACCGTCACCGTCGAGGAACAGTCCAAGTCGAGCATCTGGATGGCCGTCGCCAATCCGAGCGACCAAGACCGCATCAACCGCCTCGGCCTCGCCTGGCAGCAGGCGCTGATGGAAGCCATGCCAAGGCACCGTCGCGAAATCGTGGCCGAGGGCGCGCTACTCGAGGCGCGCTCGGCGCTGCCGAGGCCGCAGCCTACGCCGGGAAGCTACAATTGCCGGATGATCCGCATCGGCAAGGCGGCAAAGGGCTCCCAGACCTTCGAGAAATTCAAGCCGTTCTTTTGCTACGTCCTGGTCGACGACCAGGGGCTGTTGACGATCGTCAAGCAGACCGGAAGCCAGCGCCCCGCTGGCCGCCTGTGGGACGATGATAATCCCAACCGGATGATCTTCCTCGGCAGCCTTGCGCTCGGCGACGAGGAGGAGCCGCTCGCCTATGGCGACAATCCCGGACGCGACATGGCGGGCGTGTTCGAGCGCATCGCGCCGTTCCGCTGGCGGCTCGTCATTCCCTGGCCGCGAAGCGGCGCCAAGCTCGAGGTGTTCGAGCTGACTCCGGTCGCCAACCAGCCCGACTGATGGGATCGGCAGGGCTGCTCGCCGACCCGGCCGAGGTGCGCCGCCATCTCGTCGCGGCGGCGAAGGCCCGCGAATCCCTTACCTACGGCGAGCTTTTGAACGCGCTCGGCCACCGCTTCACGCGGCCGAAGATGCGCGCTTTGTGCAAGGTGCTATCGGTCATCGACGAGGAAGCCGCCGAGCGGGGCGAGCCGGAGCTGGCGGTCCTTGTCGTGCGCCAGTCCGACGGCCTTCCGGGCCAGGGCTGGTGGGTCGGTGGCGGCGCGATGCTGCACGGCCACGACGGACCGTGGACCGGTCCCGAGGCCGCTCGGCTGGTAAGGAAGCTCCAGCGCCAGGCGTTCGAATATTGGCAGGAGCGGGTTAGAAATCCGGCCGGCAATCGCTAAGTGCGCGTGCATGGCGGACGCGCGCACATTCACGGTCGGCGAAGTCGACGACGGCATTCGCCTGGACCGCTGGTTCAAGCGCAACCAGCCCGACATCAGCTTCAACCTCGTTTCGCGCTGGGCGCGCACGGGCCAGCTGCGGCTGGACGGCAAGCGGGTCGCGCCGGGCGAGCGGATCGCGGCCGGCCAGGAAATCCGTCTGCCGCCGCTCGAGCCGCAGCAGGCGCGCCCGGGGCCGGCGCGGCGCAAGCGCGCCCCACTGAGCGAGGAGGAAGCCGAGTTCGTCCGCTCGATGGTCGTCCATGAAAGCGAGCACGGCTTCGTCCTCAACAAGCCGCCAGGCC
Organism: Alphaproteobacteria bacterium; assembly: GCA_046566245.1. Lineage (GTDB taxonomy): Bacteria > Pseudomonadota > Alphaproteobacteria > Sphingomonadales > Sphingomonadaceae > Sphingomicrobium. The sequence goes on from JBKHXB010000020.1 coordinate 21,551, forward strand.
TCGCGACACAGGGCGGCACCAAGACCACCAATCATCTCGACCGCCTGCTCGACGGGCTCGCGGACGAGGCGGGCAACCGCCCAAAGCTCGTCCACCGGCTCGACAAGGACACGTCCGGCGCGCTTCTGGTCGCACGCACCGCCCGGGCGGCCGGTTTCTTCTCCAAGGCTTTCTCCGGGCGCACCGCGCGCAAGGTCTATTGGGCACTGGTCGTCGGAGTGCCGTCGGCCGACGAGGGGACGATCGACGCCCCGCTGGCCAAGCAGCCGGGCACCGGCGGCGAGAAGATGCATGTCGATCCGGAGCACGGCCTCCCAGCCAGGACTCGCTGGCGGGTTATAGATCGCGCCGGCAACCGCGCCGCCTGGGTCGAACTGCAGCCGCTGACCGGCCGGACCCACCAGCTGCGCGCCCACATGGCGGCGATCGGCCACCCGATCGTCGGCGACGGCAAGTATGGCGGTCAGGAGGCATTCCTGACCGGCGGGATCAGCCGCAAACTCCATCTTCACGCGCGCCGGCTGAAGATCGACGCCCCCGGCGGAGGGAGTATCGACGTCACGGCCGAGCTTCCCGACCATTTCGCGCAGAGCCTGGAAACGCTCGGCTTCGAGATTGCCGAGGGTGAGCGAGTCGCCATCCAAAAGCCGCGCGCTCCGGCAGCCGCGAGGGCGAGGCCGAGGCGGGAGACGAGGCGCGGCGAGCGCCGCTCGCGCGGAGGAAAGCGCGCCCGGTGACCAGACTTGCGATCTTCGATTGCGACGGGACGCTCGTAGACAGCGGCGCCGCCATCTACCGCGCGCTTGCCGAGACCTTCGACCTGCATGCCCTGAAGCTTCCGCCGCCGCCGGAAAGCCGGAAGGTGATCGGGCTCAGCCTCGCCGAGGCGATGGCGGCGCTCGTTCCCGACGCTTGCGCGGAAGACCATCTGCAGCTCGCCGAGACCTACAAGCGGTGCTTCTTCCAGGCCCGGCAGCGCGGCGAAGTCGAGGAGCCCTTGTACGACGGGATCCTCGAACTTCTCGACGCAATGGAGTCGGACGGCTGGCTGCTTGCGGTCGCGACCGGGAAATCCGACCGCGGGCTGCAGCATTGCCTTGAGCGCCACGGCATCCACGCGCGTTTCGTCTCGCTGCAGACGGCCGACCGGCACCCGTCGAAGCCCTCGCCGCAGATGGCGCTCGCGGCCATGGCGGACGCCGGCGCGGAGCCGGGACGCACGATCGTCGTCGGCGACACGAGCTTCGACATGGCAATGGCGCGCGCCGCAGGCGCCGCCGGGATCGGCGCCGGCTGGGGCTATCATGACGCGGACGAGCTAAGCGCCGCCGGCGCAGCAGCGGTCGCCGAAGCCCCGTCCGACGTCGCCGCTCTCGCGAAGGAGCTACTCGATGGCCGATGAACCCACCTGGAAGCGCCGCTTCTACCTGTTTGCGGCGGCGCGCCTGTTCGGGCTCGCCACGTTCCTGGCTGGCATGGCGATTATGTTTACGGACGTCGTGCGCGAGGGCGGCTGGCCGGCAGTCGGCGCCGTCCTGATGGTCATGGGACTCCTCGATGCGGTGGTCGCGCCCAGGCTGATGAAGAAACAGTGGCAAAAGGAAGACGAATCGCGGTGAGGCGTTTCTGGAAGCAGGCCGCGGCGGTGAAGGAGAGTGCCGGCTGGACGGTCGAGCTCGACGGAAAGCCGGTGCGGACTCCGGCGCGCAAGCCACTGGCGGTGCCGACGAAAACGCTGGCCGAGGCCATTGCCGCCGAATGGAACGAGGCCGGCGAACGGATCGATCCGCGCGCGATGCCGCTGACGGGCCTGGCCAATGCCGCAATCGACCGGATCGGCGCCGATCCAGCCCACTATGCCGAGGGCCTGTCCCGGTACGGCGAGGGCGACCTCGCCTGCTATCGCGCCGAAGGGCCACGCGCGCTGGTCGAGCGGCAGGAGCGAAGCTGGGACGAGCTGCTGGCCTGGGCGCGTCGCCGGTTCGACGTCGACTTCGCGACGACGAGCGCGATCCTGCATGTCCCGCAGCCGAAAGCGACGGTGCAGCGGCTGGCCCATGCGGTCGCGTCGCTCGATCCGTTCCGCCTTGCCGGACTTTCGCCGCTGGTGACGATCGGAGGATCGCTCGTTGCCGCGCTGGCCGTGCTTGAAGGGGCGATGTCGCCCCAGGACGCATGGGACGCGGTAACCATCGACGAGCGCTGGCAGGCCGAACAATGGGGCTCCGACGCCGAAGCCGAGGCCGCGCTCGAGGCGCGCCGTCGCGACTTCCTGGCCGCAGCGCGTTTCCTCGAGCTGCTCGAGTCCTAGTGTTCGGGGCCGATCAGGGAACGAACGAACGGGTTGAGCCAGGTTTGCCGGACTCGCCTCGACCGCTCTGCCGAGACGATCTCGCGCACCTGGCCGAGGCATTCGTCCACGTCGCGATTGACGAGCACATATTCATATTCGGCCCAATGCTCGATCTCGCCGGCCGCGCGCTGCATCCGGTTGGCGATTACCGCCTCGCCGTCGGTCCCGCGCGCCCTTAGCCGGCGCTCGAGCTCGGCCATCGAGGGCGGGAGCAGGAAGATGGTGACCAGGTGCTCGCCGAAGTCCGGCTCGAGCTGGCGCGCACCCTGCCAGTCGATGTCGAACAGGATGTCGCGCCCCTCCCGCAGCGCCGCCTTCACCGGGGCCTTCGGAGTCCCGTAGCGGTAGCCGAAAACGCTCGCCCACTCGACGAACTCGCCGGCGTCGATCATCCGGTCGAACTCGGCGTCGTCGACGAAATGGTAATCGACCCCGTCGGTCTCCCCGGGCCGTATCGGCCGCGTGGTCGCGGAAACCGACATGCCGATCTGGTCGTCCGCGTCGAGAAGCATGCGCGAGATGGTGGTCTTGCCCGCGCCGGAGGGAGACGAGAGGACGATGAGCAAGCCGCGGCGGGTGCGGCCCTGCAAGTCGTGAGGCGCGTCCATGGCCGCTCTTGCGATGGTCGCGCACGGTTCGTCAAGGCCGGATGCTGCATCGCACAAAAACCTCTTGAAATGTGGCGGCGCACCATTTATGTTGCGCTGCAACAAGGGAGTTTGCGATGACCGACGCCACCGAGACCAAGATCGAGACTGCCGCGGAAGGCCGCGAGGAGGCTGCAAGCGCAGTCACGAACGCAGCTGCCGAGGCCGGTGAAAAGATCGCCAACGCAGGAAAGCTGGCCGCGAAGCGCCCGGCGCAGAAGAAGGTTCGCAAGACAGTGGCCAAGGCAAAGCGCAAGGCCAAGGCGACGCCCGCCGCGAAGGCACGGCCCGCCGCCAAGGAAAGGAATGATGAAATGACGTTCGATCCCACCAATATTTTCGCCGGCTTCGGCGCCTTCCCGGGCGCGACGGCCTTCGAGAAGCTGTTCACCGAGGCCGCCGAGCGCGGCGAGGAAGCGGTCAAGCGCTCGCGCAAGGCCGCCGAGGAGTTCGCCGAGATCTATCGCGGCAACATCGACGCCTTCGTCGAGGCCGGCCGGATCGCCGCCAGCGGCGCGCAGTCGATCGGCCAGGACGTCGTTGCCAAGAGCCGTGACGGTATCGAGCAGGCCGCGAATACGGTTCGCGCCTTCGCTGAGGCGAAGAGCCCGACCGAGCTCCTGCAGCTCCAGAGCGAATTCGCCCGCAGCGCGTTCGACCGCTTCGTCGAGGACAGCTCGGCGCTGACCGAGTCGGTCGTGAAGCTGGCCGGCGAGGCTTTCCAGCCGATCTCGAACCGCGCCAGCGCGAACGTCGAGAAGCTCAACACCATCGCTGCCTGACGCTCTCCTCCCCTCTAGTCAGGCACAGCAGGCGGCCGCCCTTCCAAGGGGCGGCCGCCTTTTTTTCTGCATTCCACGCATCGCTCACGCCTTGCGGCGCGTTCTGCCCTTGCCATATTTGTGGGCGGGCTATGGGTTGGCACCTGATCACGATGGGCGACGGGCCCGGCCGCGGCGACGGCCTCGAGGACCTCGAGACCGGTGTCGCTACGCGCACGCGCCCGAAGACCAAGAAGCCCTCCAACTACAAGGTGCTGATGCTCAACGACGACTATACTCCGATGGAGTTCGTCGTACTCGTTTTGCAGCGCTTCTTTGGCATGGGGATCGAGGACGCGACACGGGTGATGCTGCAGGTCCACCAGCAGGGCGTCGCCGTGTGCGGCGTCTTCACCTACGAGGTCGCGGAGACGAAGGTCACGCAGGTCATCGACTTCGCCCGCGAGAACCAGCACCCGCTCCAGTGCACGATCGAGAAGGCGTGAGACCCGCACTCACTTGAACGCGAAGGGATGAGCGCTAAAGCGCGCGCGTGGACAGCATCTGGATCCGCGGCGGCAAGCGCCTCGAGGGAAATATCCCGATCAGCGGCGCGAAGAACGCTGCACTGACGCTGCTGCCCTGCGCGCTCCTGACCGACGAGCCGCTGACGCTGGCCAACCTGCCTCGGCTCGCCGACGTCGACAGCTTCGGCCACCTGCTCAATCAGCTGGGAGTGTCGACCAGCGTCGCCGGGGTGAAGCGCGGCGAGTTCGGCCGCAAGATGACTCTCCAGGCGCATGACATCGCCTCGACCGTCGCGCCCTATGACATGGTCCGCAAGATGCGCGCCTCGGTGCTGGTGCTTGGCCCGATGCTTGCCAGGGCCGGCGAATCGACGGTCTCCTTGCCCGGGGGCTGCGCGATCGGCGACCGGCCGATCGACCTGCACCTCAAGGCGCTCGAGTGCATGGGCGCCGAGATCGAGCTCGCGGCCGGCTATGTGAAGGCGACCGCTCCGAAGGGGCGCCTGTCCGGCGGCGACTTCAGCTTCCCAGTCGTGTCGGTAGGCGCGACCGAGAACGCGGTGATGGCGGCGGTGCTCGCGGCGGGCCGCACGCAATTGTTCAACGCCGCGCGCGAGCCCGAGATCGTCGACCTATGCAACCTGCTGGTCGCGATGGGCGCGCGGATCGAGGGCATCGGCTCCTCCCACCTCATCATCGACGGGGTCGAGGGGCTTCACGGCACGACCTACACGGTCATGCCCGACCGGATCGAGGCGGGAAGCTATGCCTGCGCGGCCGGGATCACCGGCGGTGCGATCGACCTTATCGGGGCCCGCCCCGATGACATGCGCGCGATCCTCAACGCCTTGTCGCAAGCCGGGCTGATGGTGGAATTCCACGACAAGGGCATTCGCGTCGCCGCCGACGGCCCGCTGAAGCCGCTCGCGATCTCGACCTCGCCCTTCCCCGGCTTCCCGACCGACATGCAGGCGCAGTTCATGGCCATGCTCGCGCTCGCCCGGGGCGACAGCTTCCTCGAGGAAACCATCTTCGAAAACCGCTACATGCACGTTCCGGAGCTCAGGCGCATGGGCGCCGAGATCGAGATTCACGGCCGCTCGGCGATCGTCCACGGAGTCGACAAGTTGACCGGCGCGGAAGTCATGGCGACTGACCTGCGCGCCTCCATGAGCCTGATCCTCGCCGGTCTCGCCGCCGAGGGGGAGACAGAAGTGCTACGAGTCTATCACCTCGACCGTGGCTATGAGCGGCTCGAGGAGAAGCTCTCCGCGGTCGGGGCAACAATCGAGCGGCGAAGCTCGGGTTAGGCGAGCAGCCTGAGCCCCGCGATCGCGGCGACGATGACCAGGATGAGCGCCAACCTGGGAATCGAGAAAGGCTCGCCGAACCAGGCGAGGCCGACGATCACCGTCCCGACGGCTCCGATCCCGCCCCAGACCGCATAGGCGGTTCCCATCGGGATCGATCGCGACGCGACCTCCAGCAGCGCCATGCTGATCGCGACCGACACAAGGAAGGCTATCGTCCAGGGAAGGTTGCGGAACCCGTCGACGAACCGGAGCGAAGTGGTGAACCCGATTTCGAACAGGCCACCGAGGATCAGCAGCGCCCACGCCATTCGCATTCCTTTCCGCTGGACGGGGTGCAATCCCCGGCTAGTCTGACCGGATGACCGAACCGCGTTCCATCGGCAACCGTATCGCCCCGGCCCATTTCATCCTGTTTGCTGTCGTCGGCGTCATCGCCGTCCTGATCGCCGGCCTGGTGATGAACGAATGGCGCCGCGCCATCATGGTCGGGTTCGACATCGCCGCCTTGCTGTTCCTGCTGTCCGTCGCGCCCCTTCTCCGCACCCGCGAGGGCGCTTCGATTCGGGCGCACGCGCGCGAGAATGACGCGAACCGAGCCGTCCTGCTCGGTATCACCTTCGTTGTCCTGGTCGTCCTGTTCGTCGCCATCGCGACCGAGACTCTCAAGCATTCGCCGGAGCCCTTCACGAAGATCCTGATCGTTGTCACGCTGGCGATCGCCTGGCTGTTCAGCAACGCGGTCTATGCGCTTCACTACGCGCATCTCGCCTACAGCGACCCCGAAAAGTGTGCCGGCCTCAGCTTCCCCGACACCGATGAGCCCCTGTACTGGGACTTCGTCTATTTCGCCTTCACGGTCGGCATGACCTTCCAGACGTCGGACGTGACGATCAACGACCAGTCCATCCGGCGGATTGTCGCGCTACACGCGCTCGCGGCCTTCGCCTTCAACATCGGCGTGCTCGCTTTCACCATCAACGTGCTCGGAGCCTAGGTCGCGGCTTCGAGCGCCGGGCTGGCTTCCTCGGGCCGCCGGGCGGCGAGGATGCAACCGGCTACGATCAGCGCCGCCCCGGCGAGCGTATAGGGCGATACGGTCTCGCCGAACGCCAGCCAGCCGAACAGCATCGCCCACAGGAAGGCCGTATATTCGGTCGCCGCGAGGTAGCTCGCCTCGGCCCGCGCATAGGCCCACGAGAGGAGAAGCATCGAGCTGATGGCGAGCAGTGCGGCTAGGACCAGGCCGGGGAGAGTCTCGATCGGTGGCACCGCGATCCCCACCAAGGGCACTGCGGGAAGCAGCGAGGCGGTGACGATCACGCTCTGGAAAAAGGTGATCTCGAGCGGGTCGGCGACCAGCGCCTGGCGGCGCATAAGGATGATGTTGAGCGCGTAGAGCGCGGCCGAAGCGACGATCGCGAGGCTTCCGACTAGAGCGTCCCGCCCGAGGTCGGCCTGCGCCTGGCCGACAAAGATGACCAGCACTCCGCCGAACGCGAGCATGGAGGCCGCGACCGTCCTTTTCCCCACGGTTTCGCCAAGCAGCAGCGATGCGAGGTAGAGCGCGATAAGCGGCGCGATGAAGGCGAGCGCGACCGCCTGGGCGAGCGGCACCCGAGCGATCCCCCAGAAGAAAAGAAAGCCCATGCCGGTTGAAAGCAGGCCGCGCGCGACGTGGATCCGCATCGTCGAGGCGCTTGGCCAGCCGGTCCGCCGCGGCAGGTAGAGCAGGCCCGAGAGGCCGATGCCGATCAGGTTTCGCCAGAACATCGTCGCGATCGTGCCGATCGCGAGGACGAGGCCCTTCATCACCGCGTCCATGCCCGAGAACAGGGCGATGCCGAGCACTCCGACAAGGAAGGCTACGAGCGGCGGATGATGGCGGCGAGTCACCCGCCGCGCTTAGCGGCGACTACTCGGCCGCGTCGAGTGCAGCTTCGTTCGAGCCGGCCTGCGCCTCGATCTCGGCCGCCTTCCGCTCGACCAGCCGGACGATATGGTCGATCATCTCGGCGTCCTTCACATGGTGGTCGGTGACCCCCGACAGATAGACCATGTGCGTGCCGTTGCCGCCGCCCGTGACGCCGATGTCCGTCTCGCGCGCCTCGCCCGGGCCGTTGACGACACAGCCGAGCACCGAGAGCGACATCGGCGTCTTGATGTGCTGCAGCCTTGCCTCGAGCGCCTCGACCGTCCGGATGACGTCGAAGCCCTGGCGCGCGCAGCTTGGGCAGGAGACGACGCGGACGCCGCGGCTGCGGATCCCGAGCGCCTTCAGGATCTCGTAGCCGACGCGCACCTCTTCCTCGGGCTCGGCCGAAAGCGAGACTCGGATTGTGTCCCCAATCCCAGCCCAGAGCAGGCTGCCGATCCCGATCGCCGACTTGACCGTTCCTCCGATCAGCCCGCCAGCCTCCGTGATACCGAGGTGCAGCGGGCAATCCACTTGCTCGGCCAGCTGCTGGTAGGCGGCGACGGCGAGGAAGACGTCGCTCGCCTTGACCGCGACCTTGTACTCGCGAAAACCGTGGTCCTCGAGAATCCGGATATGGTCGAGAGCGCTTTCGACCAGCGCCTCGGGGCACGGTTCTCCATATTTCTCCAGCAGGTCCTTCTCGAGGCTTCCGGCATTCACCCCGATTCGGATCGCGCAGCCGTTGGCCCGGGCGGCGGCGATCACCTCGCGCACCCGCTCTTCCGAGCCGATGTTGCCGGGATTGATCCGAAGGCAGGCCGCGCCGGCGTCTGCTGCCTCGAGCGCGCGCTTGTAGTGGAAATGGATGTCGGCGACGATCGGCACCCGCGCCTCGCGGACGATCGTCTTCAGTGCGGCCGTGCTCGCCGGGGTCGGGCAGGACACGCGGATGATGTCGGCGCCCGCTTCCTCGCAGCGGCGGATCTGGTCGATCGTCGCCGCTGCATCCTCGGTCGGCGTGTTGGTCATGGTCTGGACGCTGACCGGCGCGTCCCCGCCCACGGGGACGGAGCCGACCATGATTTGCCGCGACCTGCGCCGCTCGATGTCTCGCCAGGGCCGAATGGACATGGGCGCGCATATAGGCGCTGCCCGGCGCCATCGCAAAGGCGGTTAACTTCTGATTCGCCGAAGTAAATCAAAGATGATAATGAACTCGCTGAGTTTCGGGGGAGTGCCGCATGAACAAGTGGGTGCGCCCATTTGAATCGAACGGCAGTTCAGCCGCGCCGGTCTCACACCCTAAAGCGTCGACCGTCCAGCAATATTTCGCCTTCCTGAGCTACAGCCACCAGGATTCGGTCGTCGCCGACTGGCTTCACGGCCAGCTCGAACGGTTTCGGGTCCCGTCCTCGCTTGCGGGAAGGCTCACGCAGACCGGCGTCATCCCGAAAAGGCTCACCCCGATCTTCCGCGACCGGCATGAGCTGGCCGCGTCGGCTGACCTCGCAACCGAGATCCGTGAGGCGCTGCAGGCCTCGCACTGCCTGATCGTCCTGTGCTCGCCGGCCGCCGCCAGGTCGAAGTGGACGAACGCCGAGATCGAGCTGTTCAAGAAGGTGCACCCCGAAGGATGTGTGATCGCAGCGATCG
>JBKHXB010000021.1:0-30586 GCA_046566245.1 Alphaproteobacteria bacterium
CGAGCTCATCGACCGGTTCGGTCCGCTTCCCGACGAAACGTCCAACCTGCTTCGAATCGTCGAGACCAAGCTCAACTGCAAGAAGGCGATGATCGCCAAGCTGGACGTCGGGCCGAAGGGCGCGGTAATCACCTTTGCCGAGGGCGGGTTCCCCGACCTTTCGGGCCTCCTCGCCTATATCGAACGGCTGGAAGGCGCCGCGAAGCTGAGGCCCGACAGCAAGCTCTCGGTCTCCCGCAACTGGCCGACGCCTGGGGATCGTCTCAACGGGGCGCTCCAGCTTTCGCTCGGCCTTGCGCGAGTCGCCGCGGCCGGCGAGAGGACGATGGAACCCGCCTGACCGATTAGGCGCTTGCGCCCAAACTGCTTATGTTCCGCGTGGGACATCGCGTTTCATGGAGTAAGGCACTGAGCCCGAACGACGCTTCCAGCCCGGCCCCATCCGGCAAGGCCGATCTCAAGGCGCTCGGGATCGGGCTCCTGTCGTCGCACCGCGAGGTCGCCCGCGATGGAGAGGCAATGCTCCGCCGCCGCTACAGCTGGGCCGACGAGGAGTCCGCTGAAACCCTGGTCGCGCTCGGCGGCGACGGGTTCATGCTCCACACGCTCCACGCGATGCTGGAAAGCGGCCAGCCGAAGCCGGTATTCGGGATGAACCGCGGCACGGTCGGCTTCCTGATGAACGAATGGCGCGTCGAGGGCCTGGCCGAGCGCATCCAGCAGGCCAAGGCGATCCGGGTCGCCCCGCTCGAGATGAAGGCCAGGACCGTGAGCGGCGAGACCTTCACCCACGCCGCGATCAACGAGGTGTCGCTGCTTCGCGAAACTCGCCAGACCGCCAAGATCGAGGTCTCGGTCAACGGCCGGGTCGCCATCGCTGAGCTTGCCTGCGACGGGGTGCTGGTCGCCACTCCCGCGGGATCGACCGCCTACAACCTCTCGGCCGGCGGGCCGATCCTTCCCCTGCAGGCGAAGATGCTGGCGCTGACCGCGATCAGCCCGTTCCGCCCGCGCCGCTGGTCGGGCGCTATCCTTCCCGACGACACGAGCATCTGCTTCCGCGTCCTCGACCCCGAAAACCGGCCGGTTTCGGCGGTCGCCGACCAGTACGAGGTGCGCGACGTCGCCCAGGTCGACGTCACTCTCGACCGGGAACGCTCGCTGACCCTGCTGTTCGATCCGGAGCATGCGCTCGACGAGCGCATCGCGATGGAGCAATTCCTCACTTGAAGCCTTGCCTTTGGAGCAAGTGACGCTATCTAGCCCGCCTGCCCGACGGCGTCATTGCCTGGGCCGCTCCCCGGTAGCTCAGCGGTAGAGCATCCGACTGTTAATCGGACGGCCGCCTGTTCGAATCAGGCCCGGGGAGCCATCTCCTTCACCTCTACTGTTGCCAAGCCGCAACGAGCGCCGCCTGTCGCCGCTGCCGACTGCAAAAGCGCGCTCGAAAAGGCTAGTCTCCGTTCCCACCATGCACCTCGACCTTGCCAGCACCGACCTGACGGACCTGCAGGGCGAGGTGTGCGTCATTGGCGCCGGCCCCGCGGGGATTACGGCTGCGCGGCGCCTGCTCGAGCTTGGGCGGCATGTCACGCTGATCGAATCCGGCGGAACCGACTATGAGGACGAAACGTCCGCGCTCAATGACGGCGAGTCCGTCGGCCAGCCTTATTACCGGCTGGAGCACGCGCGGCTCCGCTTCTTCGGAGGAACTGCGGCGATCTGGGGCGGCCGTGTCGCCGAGCTCGACCCGGTCGATTTCGAGCGCCGCTCGTGGGTGCCCCATTCCGGTTGGCCGATCCGCTACGAGGATCTGCGGCCGTATTGCGACACGGCCTGGCGGCTGCTTGGGCTGGAACCGCCGGATAGCGGCCTCGGCGGACGGGTGCCGATTCCGGACTTCGACGACGACAAGATAGCCTTGCGCTACTGGGGCTTCGACAGCCACGCCGACCGTTTCGGCTTTTCCTCCTGCGCCGACCTTCGCAACAACCCCAACTGCCTGATCGTGACCCACGCGACGGTGGTCGAGATCGCGACACGGCCCGACGGAAGCGCGGTCGAGATGGTCGTGGTGAAGACGCCGGACGGCCGCGAGGTGCGGGTTCGGGCACGCGCCTTCCTCCTCGCAGCCGGAGGCATCGAGAACGCGCGGCTGCTCCTCGCCTCCAACCGGCACGCGCCCGCCGGAATCGGCAATGGCCACGACCTGGTCGGCCGCTTCTTCATGGAGCACCCGCACACGCGCGGCGGCCGGCTGGTCGCGACCGCGACCTGGGACCTGATCAAGGCGTTCGGGCGAAGCCACCGGGTCGGTCGGCAGCGCGTTGCCGCGCTGGTCACCGTGGCCGAGAAAGAGCAGGAGCGGCTCGGCATCCTCAACAGCTCGCTGACGCTCGCGCCGCGGCAGCCCGAAGGCTCGCGGCCATTCGCGGCGATGCGACTGTACAACAAGGCCAAGCACGACCTCGCTCCAAGGCAGCTAACCCGCGCTGCCTGGCGCCGGGCGAAGGCGATGGTGACCTCGGCGCAGATGATCATCGATCCGCTGCGGCCCTGGCTTCTCCACCGGCTCGGAAAGCTCGACCTTGCCCTGCTCGTCAGGGCGGAGCAGGCGCCCAATCCGGACAGCCGCGTGACTCTCACCGAAAGCCGCGACCGGCTTGGCACTCCGCGAGTGCGGCTCGACTGGAGGATGAGTCCGATCGACAAGGCATCTGTCGGCGGGCTCGTCGAGGCGTTCGGCAAGGAATGCGAGCGGCTCGGCCTCGGCCGCGTCGAGCTCGCACCGTGGCTCAAGAACGATTCGGAGCCGTGGCACACAGACCCGTTGATCAGCGCGCACCCGATCGGCTGCTATCACCATATCGGCACGACCCGCATGGCCGAGGATGAGCGCCATGGGGTGACGGACGCCTTCGGCAACGTGTTCGGCGTCCACAATCTGTACATCGCCGGGAGCTCGCTGTTCCCGACCTCCGGCTGGGCCAACCCGACCCTGACGCTTATGGCGCTCGCACTGCGGACCAGCGAGCGGATCAGCGCCCGCCTCGAAGAACCGGAGGCGAGCAGCGGCCCGCAGCTCAAGGTCGTCTCCAATCTCTGAAGCCCGGGGCTCCGCACCGGATGCGCCCGCCGGCGGCGTTCTCCGCCGCGCCCTTCGCAACGCCGGCCTGCTCCTGACCGGCAAGGCGGCGGCAGGGTTGATGCAGCTTGCGACCTTCGCGATCGCGGCCCGGAGCCTGGGGCTGACCGATTTCGGCAACCTGTCGGTGATGCTGGCGGGAATGCAGCTCCTGATCGTGCTCGCGACCTTCCAGTCGAACCAGGCGATCGTGCGCTACGGCGTGCTTCACCTCAGGAACGGCGACCGCCAAGCGTTCCAGCGGATGATCAAGCTCGGCTTCCTCCTCGACCTGGCGGCGGCGGCAGCGGCGGTGACGGTGGCGTTGCTTCTGGCACCCCTCATCGCGGAAGGTGCGGGTTGGACGGCGCAGCAGGTCGAGGCCTGGCGGGTACTCTCGCTGTTGCCGGTGACGATCGCGCTGGCGACTCCCAAGGGAATGCTTCGCCTGTTCGGGCGGTTCGACCTGCTCGCAAGACACGTGACGGTGACGCCGCTGGCGCGCCTTGCCGGGGCGGTCGTCCTCGCGCTGATGGGCGCAGGCCTGATGGGTTGGGTCGTCATGTGGCTCGTCGCCGGGATCGCCGGGCTGCTCGTCGTCTTTTGGTTCGCGATCCGCGAGGCGCGCCGCCGCGAGCTTCTCGGCGGCATGGCTCTCCGTCTCACCGGGCTGCGCCGAGGCAATCCGGGCATGCTCCGTTTCGCGCTGCTGTCCAATATGCACTCCTCGCTGATCTTCCTTCCCGGCCATGTCGCGACCTTCTCGGTCGGAATGGTCCTTGGGCCCCAGAGCGCGGGTCTCATGAAGGTCGCGCAGGAGCTTGGCTCGGGGCTTGCCAAGCCGATCGATCTCATCAACCAGACGGTCTATCCGGACATCGCGAGGCTTGCCGCCGAGAATGCGTGGCAGCGCGTCAGAAAGCTGGTGCGAAAGGCTGGGACAACGGCGGCGGCGGTGAGCCTGCTGGTGACGCTCGTCCTGCTCCTGGCCGGGCGGCCAATCATCGGACTCATCTTCGGCGCCGAATTCGAAGGCGCGCACGCGCTACTCGTGCTGATCTCGCTTGCGACGAGCGTCAGCGTTTCGGTGTTCGCGGTTGACGCCACGCTCTACGCGATCGGCAAGCCGTCGCGTCCGCTGGCAACCGCGATCGCGGCCAATCTGCTGTTCGTCGGAGTGATGTTCGCGGCATTTGGGCCGCTCGGGCTGCTGGCGCCCGGAGCCGCCTGGCTCGCAGCCGCCGCTGTAACTTTCACCCTGAGTCTGGTTTGGATGGCGGCGGTCGTCCCGCGGCCCGGCGAGGGATCCGCGCCCTAGCCTTCCAGCGCGGCCATCAATGTCGCGTTTCCGCCCGCCGCGGTCGTGTCGATGCAGGTCACGCGCTCGGTCGCGAAGCGGGCCACGTAATGCGGCCCGCCCGCCTTCGGGCCTGTCCCCGAAAGCCCCTCGCCCCCGAACGGCTGGCTTTCGACCACGGCGCCGATCTGGTTGCGGTTGACGTAGAAATTCCCGACCCGGGCGTTCTGCTCGATATAGTCGCGGGTCGTGTCGATCCGGCTCTGGAGGCCGAGGGTCAGTCCGTAACCGGTCGCGTTGATGTCGCCGACGACCTCGGCGAGCTTTTCGGCCTCGAAGCGAACCACGTGCAGGATCGGGCCGAAATTCTCTCGGTTGAGCTGTCCGAGCGACTTGATCTCGTACATCGCCGGCGCGACGAACGAGCCGTGCCTGGCGTCTTCGGGAAGCTCGAGCCGGCAAAGCTTCTTCGCGTGCGAATCCAGCCAGGCCAAGTGCTCATCGAGCGCTTTCTTCGCGTCCTCGTCGATCACCGGGCCGACGTCGGTGATGATGTCGCGCGGATCGCCGACCGTGAGCGCCTGCATTGCTCCGCGGATCATCTCGATCATCGTATCCGCGACATCGTCCTGGACGAAGAGGACGCGCAGCGCCGAACAGCGCTGGCCGGCGCTCTGGAAGGCCGAGGAGACGACGTCGCGGGTCACCTGCTCCGGGAGTGCCGAGGAATCGACGATCATCGCGTTCTGGCCACCGGTCTCGGCGATGAACGGGATGATCGGGCCCGACCGCTCGGCGAGCGTGCGATTGATGATCCGGGCGACCTCGGTCGAGCCGGTGAAGGCTACGCCAGCGATAAGCGAATGCTGGGTAAGCGCAGCTCCGACCTTGCCGTCGCCAGGCGCGAGCTGGACGACGTCCTTCGGCACTCCGGCCTCGTGAAACAGGCGGATCGCCAGCGCGCCGATGAGCGGCGTCTGCTCCGCGGGCTTGGCGATGGCTGTGTTGCCGGCGGCAAGGGCGGCCGCGACCGGGCCGGTGAAGATCGCGAGCGGGAAGTTCCACGGCGAAATGCAGGCGAAGACCCCGCGGCCGTGGAGTCGCAGCTCGTTGAGCTCGCCGGTCGGTCCGGGCAACGGCATCGGGCCGGAGAACTGGCGGCGTGCTTCCGAGGCATAGAAGCGCAGGAAGTCGACGGCCTCGCGCACTTCCAGGACCGCGTCCGGGAGGGTCTTGCCGCCTTCCCGGATACAAAGGGAGAAGAATTCCTCGCGTTGCTCCTCGAACAGGTCCGCAGTCCGATCGAGCAGCCTCGCTCGGGCTTCCCCTCCCAATGCGTCCCATGCCGGCTGCGCGGCCGCCGCGGCGCGCGCCATCGAATCCACGTCCCTGGCGCTGCATTCGCGCACTTCGCCCACC
The DNA here is from genome assembly GCA_046566245.1 of Alphaproteobacteria bacterium. Lineage (GTDB taxonomy): Bacteria > Pseudomonadota > Alphaproteobacteria > Sphingomonadales > Sphingomonadaceae > Sphingomicrobium. The sequence goes on from JBKHXB010000021.1 coordinate 5,841, forward strand.
GTGACTCGCCGGTCGTGAGGGGATGTCACCGGCTTCCTCTTCGCACCTTTTCCAAGCGTCGGCGCGGCGGCCCAGCTACGCGCCTCGAGCGTCTTCAACCGCGCAAGCAGCGGCTCGCGGACCAGCGGGTCGGCCAGGTCCACGCCGGCGCTGTTGCGGCGCTGCGAGCCGAATATGTCGCGCGGTAGCTGGATCAGCGGATTGCGCTTCGGCTCCAGCCGTTCAAGGTCGGCCACCGGATCGCTGACCAGCTCCTCGTGTGAATATTCCTCGTTGGCGATGCGGTTCACAAACGAGGAATTCGCGCCGTTTTCGAGAAGACGGCGAACGAGATAGGCGAGCAGCTCCTTGTGGCTTCCAACCGGCGCATAAATGCGAACCGGCGTCGGCGGGTCGCCTATGGCCGCTTCGAGCTTGCCCAACTCCTCGTACAGCGCCTCGCCCATGCCGTGCAGCCGCTGGAATTCGAACCGGGCGCCGTGGGCGAGAGCCTTCACCTGCGCGATCGTGTTGGCGTTGTGCGTGGCGAACGCCGGATAGATGACATCGGTCGCACCGAGCAGCACCTTCGCGCAGGCGAGGTAGGACACATCCGTCGCGACCTTGCGCGTGAAGACCGGATAATCGGAAAGGCCCGCGACCTGGGCCGCCTTGATCTCCGTGTCCCAATAGGCGCCCTTGACCAGCCGGATCATGAAACGGCGGCCATGCGCCCGACCGAGGCCGACCGCCCATTCGCACAGCGGAAGTCCGCGCTTCTGATAGGCCTGGACCGCGATCCCGAGACCGCCCCAGCCGGTGGCGAAAAGCGAATCGTCGACGGCAAGCGCCTCGAACAGGTCCATCTGCAGCTCAAGCCGGTCCGCTTCCTCCGCGTCGATCGTCAGTTGCACGTCCGCTTCGCTGGCCTTCCGCGCAAGCTCGCGAAGGACCGGGAGGATATAGGCCTTCGCCTCTTCGGCATGGCTCCATTCGTACCGCGGGTGAAGCGCCGACAGCTTGACCGAAATGCCCGGCGAGCGTTCGAAGCCACCCTTCGCCTGGGCCGCGATCCGGTCGATCGCGTTGCGGTAGGATTCGGCGTAGCGCTCGGCATCGGGGAAAGTCCGGGCCGCTTCGCCAAGCATGTCAAAACTGTGCGTGAGGCCCTGCCGCCGCTCGGGGGCCGCGCGCTTGAGAGCCTCATCGATGGTCCGGCCGAAAACGAACTGCCGGCCGAGGATGCGCATCGCCTGGTCGACAGCGGTGCGGATGACGGGCTCGCCAAGTCGGCCGACTGCACGGCCCAAGGCCGCGCGCCAGTTGTCCGAGCGGTCGTTTGCGCTTTCCAGTACCTTGCCGGTCAAGAGCAGCGAGAAGGTCGCCGCGTTGACGAAAGCGGAGTCCGAATCGCCGAGCTTGTCCGCCCAGTCGGGACCGGACAGCTTGTCGGCGATGAGCTCGTCGGCCGTATGCGCGTCCGGGATTCGAAGCAGCGCCTCGGCCAGGCACATGAGGGCGATGCCCTCGTCGCTTCCAAGATCATAGGTGTGGAGGAAGGCGTCGAGCCCGGAGGGCTTGTGCGACCGGACCGCCTTGATCAGAGTCCTTGCGATCGAGGCGGATTCCTTGAGTTCCGCCGGGTCCATGCGGGCCTCGGCGATGCGCTCAAGGGCGACCGTTTCCTCGTCAGGGCGATAGGCCAGGCGGACCCTGTGCCGGTCCGCGACCGCGGCCGACGCGGCCGCCGGCCGAGCTAGGCCAGCTGGCCGTGGCAATGCTTGTACTTCTTACCCGAGCCGCAGGGGCACGGAGCGTTGCGGCTGACCGGCTCCGTTGCTGTTCCAACCCCGCCGGCAGCTTGCGGAACATCCGGCCGAAGAGCGCCCGGTGGCGGCACGTTCGAAAGCACCGCGCCGCTCGCCGCATCGATGTCGGCCGTGTCGTCGTCGCCCGAAAACGGATCGATATGCTGCGTGATAAAGTCGGGCAGGGGCGGCGGCGGAGCAGTCTCGAACTGCACGCTGGCCTTCATCAGCACCCGCGTGACCTCCTCGCGGATCGAGATCAACAGCCGCTCGAACAGCAGGAAGGCTTCCTGCTTGTATTCGTCGATCGGCTTCTTCTGCGCGTAGCTCCTCAAGTGGATCACCTGCCGAAGCGCGTCGAGCGTTGCCAGGTGGTCCTTCCAGTGGTGATCGAGCGTCTGGAGGAGAATGCTCTTCTCGACCTCGTTCCAGCGCTCAGGCTCAACCTCCCGGGTCTTTTCGGCCATGTGGTCGTCGGCGAGCTTCTGCAGGCGCTCGATCAGGATTTCCTGCTCGACCGCTTCCTCCTCGAGCCACGCGTCGACCGGCGGCTGGAGCCCCAGCACAGCGTCGATGCTCTCCTTCAGGCCGGCAACATCCCACTGCTCGGGGAATGTCCCGGCCGGGCAGTGCGCCATCACCAGCGAAGCGACGGTTTCCGTCCGCATGTCCGCGATGACGTCCGCGACGCTCTCGGAATCCATGATGTCCGCTCGCTGCTCGTAGATGACCTTGCGCTGGTCATTCATCACGTCGTCGAATTCGACGACCTGCTTGCGGATGTCGTAGTTGCGCGCCTCGACCTTCTTCTGGGCCGTTTCGATCGCCTTGGAGATCCAGGGGCTGACGATCGCCTCCCCGTCCTCCAGGTTCTTGTTCATCAGCCGCGCGAACATGGTCTGCGGCCCGAAAATCCGCAGCAGGTCGTCGTCGAGACTCAGGTAGAAGCGCGAAAGGCCCGGGTCACCCTGCCGTCCGGAACGGCCGCGCAGCTGGTTGTCGATCCGCCGGCTCTCGTGGCGCTCGGTCCCGAGGACAAACAGACCGCCCGCCTCGAGAACCTGCCTTTTTTCTTCGGCGACCTCAGCGCGAATTCGCTCGATCGCCGCGTCGCGTTCGGGCCCGTCGGGCATGTCGCCAAGCTCGTCCGCAATCCGGAAGTCGACGTTGCCGCCGAGCTGGATGTCCGTTCCGCGGCCGGCCATGTTGGTCGCGATCGTCACCGCCCCGAGGCGGCCTGCCTGCGCGACGATATGCGCTTCCTGCTCGTGGAAGCGGGCGTTCAGCACCGAGTGCTTGATCCCCTCCTTTTCGAGATATTCCGAAAGCATCTCGGACTTCTCGATCGAGATGGTTCCAACCAGCACCGGCTGGCCCTTTTCCTGCCTCGCCTTGATCTCCTTGGCGATGGCCGTGAACTTGTCGTTGATGTTCTTGTAGAATTCGTCGTCCTCGTCGATCCGCTTGACCGGGACGTTGGTCGGGATCGCGACAACGTTCATCTTGTAGATGTCGAAGAATTCCGGCGCTTCGGTCATCGCCGTTCCGGTCATTCCCGAAAGCTTCGGATACATCCGGAAATAATTCTGGAAAGTGATCGACGCGAGCGTCTGGTTCTCGGGCTCGATATAGACGCCTTCCTTCGCCTCGACCGCCTGGTGGAGGCCGTCAGACCAGCGCCGGCCTTCCATCATCCGGCCGGTGAACTCGTCGATGATGACGACCTTCCCGTCCTTGACGATGTAATCGATGTCCTTCTTGAACAGGACGTTGGCCTTCAGGGCCTGGTTCAGATGGTGGACGACCTGCGTGTTGACGATGTCGTAGAGGTTGCGGCCCTCGATCAGCCCCGCCTCCTCCAGCATCCGCTCGGCCTTTTCCGTGCCTTCCTCGGTCAGCACCACGGAGCGGAGCTTCTCGTCCTTCTCGTAGTCGTCGATGGTCAGGCTCTTCACGATGGCGTCGACCCCCATGTAGAGGTCGGACTTGTCGTCGGTCGGGCCGGAAATGATCAGCGGCGTGCGGGCCTCGTCGATGAGGATCGAGTCCACTTCGTCGACGATCGCGAAATTGAACGGGCGCTGCACCATGGCCGCGCGCGAATATTTCATGTTGTCGCGAAGGTAGTCGAAGCCGAACTCGTTGTTCGTCCCGTAGGTGATGTCGGCCGCGTAAGCCTCGCGGCGCTGCTCGTCCGTAAGGTTGGGGACGATCACACCGACCGACATGCCGAGGAACCGGTAGATCTGGCCCATCCAGTCGGCGTCGCGCCGTGCCAGATAGTCGTTGACGGTAACGACATGGACGCCCTTGCCGGTCAGCGCGTTGAGATAGACGGCAAGCGTGGCGACCAGCGTCTTGCCCTCGCCCGTCTTCATCTCGGCGATCTCGCCCCGATGGAGCGCGATGCCTCCGATCAGCTGCACGTCGTAGTGGCGCTGGCCGAGCGTCCGCTTCGCGGCTTCGCGGACGGTCGCGAAGGCCTCAGGAAGCAGCTTGTCCAGGTTTTCGCCGTTGGCGACCCGCTGCTTGAACAAGTCGGTCTGGCCGCGCAGCTCGTCGTCGCTCAGCGCCTCGATCGATGGCTCAAGGGCATTGATGGCATCGACATATTTGCCGAGACTCCGGACATAACGGTCGTTTGCCGATCCGAAGATGCTCTTGGCCAGTGCGGCGAACATGGAATTCCCTTAAATGCCCTCGGCGCGCGATGGAACGGCGACGTACCTCGCCCGCGCGCGGGCGTTGCGGCGGCGATGTAGGAAGGGCACTTGCCTTAGTCAAACGGAGATCAATGTATGGGGCTTGCCGGCGGATGCCTGTGCGGAGCGGTGCGATACGAGCTGAGAAGCGAGCCGTTCGATTGCGGCTGGTGCCACTGCCGAACCTGCCAGCTGAACAGCGGCGCGCCGGCCATGGTCTTCGCGACGGTCCCGGTCAAAGACCTCGTCTGGACGAAGGGTGCCGACAAGGTCCGCAAGGTCGCTTCGTCGAGCTTCGGCCACCGCGAGTTCTGCGGCGAGTGCGGCACGCCCTTGCTGATGAAGGTGAACCACCAGCCGGAGTCAGTCGACTTCAGCGCGGCCACTCTCGACCGGCCGGAAGCAGCGGCCCCCACCTACCACATCTTCTGGTCAAGCCGGGTCGCATGGTTCGACCCTGGCGATGACCTGCCCCGGCACGAAAAGTTCAGGCCGGACACGCGCGGCCTGGAAGGAACCGAGCCTCCGGAGTGAGGCCTAGAGGTTTCCCTCGAGCCACTGCTGGATCTGGCTGCGCGGGGCTGCGCCCACCTTCTGTGCAACCGGCTGGCCATCCTTGAACAGCAGCATCGTCGGAATCCCGCGAACGCCGTAGCGGGCGGGCGTATCGGGGTTCTCGTCGATATTGAGCTTGGCCACCGTCACCTTGTCGCCGAGGTCGTTGGAAATCTCCTCGAGTGCCGGAGCGATCATTCGGCACGGCCCGCACCATTCCGCCCAGAAGTCCACGAGCACCGGCCCCGGCGCGCCGAGCACATCGGTCGCGAAATTCTGGTCGGTGACGGTCTTGGTGGCCATGATCGCTATCTCCTTTGAAATCGGCTCGGGACCATATGGGCAGCGCCGCGGCGGGTCTCAACCGCTAAAGCTGGAAGTAGCGGCCGTTCGCCGTGTAGAGCAGCGCGGCCTGCACATTACGGCCAGGGAAAATCACCGACAGGGCCTCCGCATAGGCCTCCATCTGCAGGCGGTGCGCCTCGGGGATTGCTCCGCCCTCCTCCGGAGCTCGCCCGGTCTTGTAATCGACGACCATCACGCGCTCCGGTTCGATAAGAAGGCGATCGACCGTGCCGGCGATCACCCGCCCTTCCGGCAGAGTCGCGGCGATCGGCGCCTCGCCCAGCGAGCCGGGGCCGAACAGGGCCGAAAAGCGCGCGTCGACGATCAGCTCACACGCCATGCCGGCGAGCTCCTCGCGCGCCTTGGCGTCGGCGATTCCGGCCGACTGTTCGAGCCAGCGCAGCGCCGCCTGCTCGCGCTTGTCCGGTTCGACAGCGGGCAGCCTCTCGAGCAGCGCGTGGATGATCGTGCCGCGCCGGGCCGCTACCTGTTGTTCCAGGGTCGGGGGTGGAAGCGCCTCTCGGTCCTCCGCAAGGGCCGAGGGCGCAAGCGGACGCGGCGGCCGCGCTTCCGGCGGAGCCGGGACAGTGGCCCAGGGCGGAACCTCGATCCCCGGGATCACCGGCGGCTCCTTCGCCTTGATTCGGAGCGGCCGCTCCGTTCCGTAGACGAGGTTGCTGCCCTCCCCGTCCGAAGCGCTTTCGGCGCCCACGGCGACCATCGCAGCCTCGACCACGCGGTGCCAGCAGTTCACCGGCCGCGGATCGGACCCGTCCTTCTTTGCCTTGGGCGCGACCCCGGCGACGATCAGGTGATCGGCGGCCCGCGTAAGCGCGACGTAGAGCAGCCGCCAATGCTCCTTTAGGTCGAGCTCCTCTTCCCGCGTCATGATCACGTCGAACAGCTGCAGCCGCTCTTCCTTGCGCGGCCGTAGAAGCGGAGCCTGCGCCGCCGGCCCGGCGCCGAGCTCGATGCTGATCGGCACGCGCCCGAGCTTCTTCGGGTCGGCGGTCGAATCCGCGAGGATCACGACCGGCGCCTGCAACCCCTTGGCACCATGGACCGTCATCACCCGCACTTCATTCGCCGGTGCTCCCGGATCGCGCTGGACGTCGACCTCGCCCCGCGAGAACCAGGCAAGGAACCGGTCGAGGGAGGGGACCTCGTCGCGCTCGAACTCGAGGGCGCTGTTCATCAGCTCGTCGATCGGGTCGCGCGAGGCTGGTCCGAGCCGCGAGTAAAGCTTGCGCCGTCCCTGCATCGGGCCGGTCAGGATCGTCTCGAGGAAGCGGGACGGAGTCACGAAATCCGCGATCCGCAGAAGATCCGCGAGCGTCGCGTGCGTGGCGCTGAAGAGATCCGATTCGCCGGCCCTGTCCCGAAGCGCCCGCCACAGGCTACCCTTGCGGCCGTAGGCGAGCTCGCGAAGCTGGTCCTGGTCCCAACCGATCAGGGGCGAAACCAGAAGGCTTGCGAGGCTCAGGTCGTCACCTGGCTGGACGGAGAAACGAACCGCGGCGAGCAGATCCTGGACCGCGAGGGGGCGGTGCAGGTGAAGCCGGTCCACTCCTGCCACCGGTACGCCTTTGGCGAACAGCCGCGCCACGATCAGCGAGGCAAGCTCGCCGCGGCTCCGGACGAGCACCAAAATGTCGCCCGGCCCCAGTTTGCGCCCGGTCGAGCCGAGCGGCGGCGCCTCGTCGACGAGCGCCTTGATGCGCGAAGCCAGCTCCTCCGCGTAGGCGCGGTCGCGCACGGCGATCCAGCGCTCCTCGCCTTCCGCCTCGCTCAAGTCCTCGGACACCGCGAAGGGCTGCCACAGCTCCACCCTGCCGGGCCGGTACTTCTTGAAGGCGACATGGCGTTGGGGTTTGTCCGGAAGGCCGACCGCGAGATGGCCTAGCTCCTCGAGAACTGAATCGACCACGTCGAGGATCGGCTGGGCGGAGCGGTAGCTGGCGTCGATCGACAGATCGAGGAACTCGCGGGCTTGCTGCCTCGCCTCTTCGATCGACTGAGCCTCGCGCAGTTCGGCCGCACGACCCTTGTATCGCGCTCGGGCGTGCTCGAACTCTTCGGGGTCGGTGCCCTGGAACCGGTAGATCGACTGCTTGAAGTCGCCGACCATGAACAAGGTCCGCCAGCGCTCCTCGCTTTCGCTCGAGCCACTGAAAAATTCCTCGACAAGCCGGTCGATGATTTCCCACTGCGCCGCGTTCGTGTCCTGGGCTTCGTCGACGAGGACATGGTCCACCTGGCGATCGAGCTTGTACCGCACCCAGTCTCCCATCCCCGGTGTCGCCAGCAGCCTCCGCGTCCAGTCGATCAGGTCGTTGAAATCGGCGACTCCGGCCGCGCGTTTCGCGCGGGTGTAGGCAGATGCGAAGGCTTGGCCGGCACGAAGGCCCGCGGCGATGTCGGCAGCAAGCCGCGCACCAGCCTGGACCGCGAGCAGCTCGCCGACAGCGCGCGCGAGACGCTCGGCATGGTCGTCATAGGCGGGATCCGCGTTGCGCTGGCCGCTGGTGACCTTGCGAAGCTCACCGGTGCCAGTGAAGACGATCGGCGCAAGGTCCGGAAGCGCTGCGGCGCGGGCGACCGCAGGCATGGCGAGCCAGCGCTCGACCTTCTCGACAATCTTCGCTCCGGTCGAAGTTCCCCATTTCCGGTTCGCTTCCGCGATCGCCCGGAGAAGATCACAATCGAATCCGTCGTCGGCGCAGCGCTGGGCAAGATAATCATCGATCGAGCCGTCGGGTAGGCCCAGCATTTCCCGGATGATTGCCTCGATTCCAGCGCGCGACCCGAACGCGGCAAGCGCCTCGTGGCGGCGCGCGCACTGGACCAGGTAATCGACGGCGCCGGTCTCCCCGAGCCTTCGGCTGAGACACTGGAGATCCTCGATCAATTGCGTGTCGCGGCCTGCCTCGGCATCGGACGCAAGGTCCGCGAGGGTGCGGCGGACCAGCTCCTGCTCCGCCCTGCCCTCGATCGGCTGGAAGCCGGGTGCGATCCCGGCTTCGGCCGGGAAAGCGGCGAGCAGCGACTGGGCGAAGGCGTGAATTGTCTGGATCCTCAGGCCCCCGGGACAATCGAGCACTCGCGCGAACAGCTGCCGTGCGCGGCGCTGGGTATGCGGATCGCCGGGCTCGCCGATATTCTCGAGGTCCCGCGCAAGTTCGCTAGGCTTCGCCCGCACCCAGCTCGCGAGCTGCGTGCCGATGCGGTTGGCCATTTCGGCCGCCGCCGCCTTGGTGAATGTCAGGCAAAGGATCGATTCCGGTCGCGCACCCTGGAGCAACAGACGAAGCACGCGCGCGGTCAGCACCTGCGTCTTGCCGGTGCCCGCGGAGGCAGAGACGGCGGCGTGGACCTGTGGGTTCGAAGCCGCGAGCTGCGTTTTCGCGAGCGGCCTCAGCTCCTGGCGGTGCCCGCTCATGCTTCCAAACCCGGCGTGAAGCCCATAGAGAGGGGCGCATGACTGAACGCGACGATGAGACCGACAAGGCGAGCGAAGAGCGGCGGCAGAAGCTGGTGAAGGCGGGTGTTGCCGTCGGCATCGGCTCCGCGGCAATCGTCGCTGCGCTGCTTTACGCATCCAAGGTGAAGAAAAAGCCGAAGGGCAAGTAACCGGCTCATCCGCGGCCGTACCATTCCTCCAGCCGCATCAGCTGGTCATAATCCTCGTAAGGCGAGAAGGCCGGGTTGGGCTTGGCCCGGAACGGCTCCAGCCCGGTCAGCCACTTTTCCGCGGCGTCAGCGAAATGGCCGTAAGCGTGAGCCAGGAACTCCTCGGCGCTCATGTCCTTCGCCGGGCGCACCGGGTTCTTGTCCATGTAGCGCTTCGCGAGCGACCAATATTCGAAGTCCTGGGGATCGCCCGTCACATCCTCGAAGCCGCCCGCGCGAGCGATCAGCGCGAGCAGCCCGAGCTGAAGCGCGAACCCCTTCTCCACCGCCTTGCCGCTTGGCGGCGACCCGGTCTTGTAGTCGATGACCACCAGCCCGCCGTCCGCCAGTCGGTCGATCCGATCCACCCGCCCGTGCACCGTCACTCCGGCCAAGGCAGCCTCGCCCTTGGCCTCGGCGACCAGCGGCTTGCGCCCGATCTCCCTGTTCCTGCGCTCGAGCTCGGCGAGGGAATCGATCGCCTCGAGAAGCCGCGGCGCCCAGAGCGCCCGAAGCATGGGGTGGATCGTCTCGCCATCAAGCAATGCCTCTGCGCGCGGCCTGAGCCTGTCAGGGTCGCACTGGTCTTCGCGAAGCCATTGTTCGAACACCTTGTGGACCGCGCTCCCCTTCCAGGCGGCCGTATGGTCAGCGTCGACCGGATCCAGTGGGCGAAGCCTGAGAATTGCCTGGGCGTAGAAGGCAAAGGGGTCGGCTTTGAGCCGGTCTACCGCGGTCACCGAGATCCGGTCGGGCCGCTGCCCGGCCGGCGGGCACGGCTCTGGCCGTTTGACAGGCTGGGCCGGGCCCGGATCGTCGAGCGCCGCGGCGATCCGCTCGAGCCTGCGGTCGCGCGGCAGGCCGCCGCTGATCGCATCGAGCCGAAGCCAGAATCTGGACGCGACTGTCGGCGAACGCCCTTCCCGCCTGGCGCGGGTGATCAGTACCTCGCGCGCGCCGAGCGCTCCGGCGAAGTCGTGCGCGGAAAGGCCGATCCGGAACTCGAGGCCCGAGAGCCCGAGGTTTGCCCGGATCTTCGGCGCCAGCCACGGGTCCGGCTGCGGAAGAGCGGGCCAGGTTCCCTCGTTAAGGCCGCCGAGAATCATCAGGTCCGCCTGCTGAAGCCGCGCCTCCAGCAAGCCCCAGATGAACACCCGCGGATGCCCCCCGAATGGCGGACGCACGCTTTGGCGCGAAAGCAATTCAGCAAGGAATGCGACCGAATCCTCGGCCCCGAGCCGGAGACCTTTGCCTTGGTCAGTTGATTGCAGCTCGGCGATCAGTTCCGACGCCATCCGCCCGTCCTGCCCGCGCCAGGCGCGCGTGCCGGCCAGGGACTCAGCGCATCTGACGATCAGCGCCGCAAACTCTCTGACAGGAACCGGGGCAGCGAGCTGGCCATCGAGCGGTTGGAGGAACGGCCGCACCCTCTTCCACGCCGCAAGACAGCCTTCCGGCTTTCGCTCTTCCTCCCGCTCGGTGAAATGGCGATCCAGGCCCGCCAGGCCAGTCGCCGGGCGCGGTCCGCGAAGGCCCTCGTCGAGAAGCCTCACGTCGTCGAGCCACTTAACCCGCGCCTCACCCTCCCCGCCCACCAGCGGGTGCTTGAGCAACGCAAGCAGCGGCACTGGCGCAAGCTCCTCGGCGAGCGCTGAGGCGATTCCCAAAAGCAGCGTCCCGGGCGCCAGCTCGGTCAGCGGCTTGCCCGCGCTGTCGTCTGCGTCGATCCCCCAACGCGCCAGAAGCGCGGAGACCCGCCGCGCGAGAGTACGGTCCGGGGTCACGAGCGCGGCGGTCTTACCCGGCGTTTCAAGCGCCTCGCGGATCGCGAGCGCGATCGCCTGTGCCTCGGCTGCGGAATCGGACAGAACTGCGGCGCGAATCCCGCTCAGCCGCCGCTCGCGCGGCTTGAGGTCGCTCCATTTGTCCGAGAAGCGCGCGGACGCCATGGCGCGGCCGAGGGCGCGCGTACGCAGCGGCGATGAGGCCGCGATTCCGACCCGCGGCCAGAGCTTCACCTCCTCGCGCGCGATGCCCATTCGGTCGAGCAGCAGCTTCAGATGATATTGCGGGTGGGTCTCCTCCCGGCTGCCATCCTCGCGGGGGCCAAGCCATTCCCACTCCTCGTTCGGCATGAAAGCAGGCTGGGCGAGGCCGGGCAGGACGACCATGCCTTCGGACAGTCCGGCGACTGTCGCCAGCAGCGCGGCGACCGCAGGCGCGCTGGTCGTAATTCCGGCGGCGACCGTGAAACCGGGCGGCGGGTTCGACGCCCAGCGCTTCGCGAGCCGCCTGAGCAACAGGTTTCGGCGCTGGGCAAGGTCGATCCGCCCCATCTCGCGCAGCCGCTCTGGCCACTGGCTCAGGATCGCCTGGAGCCGGTCCAGCGACACCCGCCAGTGGCCGGCAAGCTCGGGCGCGTCGGCGGCGGCGGTGGCCAGCTCGGCGGGGCTGATTTCCTCGACGAGCAGCGCATCGAGAGTCCGCGCCAGGTCGGCCGCCAAGCGCAGAGCCTCGATCGTCGATTCGCCGTCCGTGCGCATGAGATCCGCGAGGGCCAGTAGCCGCTCGAGCGGATCGACAGCGGGGGGCGCCGGATCGTCGAGATCGGCGGGATCGAGCGCTCCGCCGATCCTTTCCTCGAGCTCCGGGTCGCCAACCGGCACCAGCCGGGGAAGGACGAGGCCTGAACCGCTCGCCCGTACGAACGCCTCGGTAATGCTGCGAACGGCGCGGTTGTTGGGAAGCAGGATCCGGCCGTTGGCGAGCGCGAGCGGATCGCGGCCATATTTCGCGATCAGTCCCGCGACGAGGGAATCGGCGAACGAGCGATGGGGCGGGATCGTGAAGACGGCGCGGTGCCGGATCGCCTCGCCCGGGCTCTCAGGCATCCTCTAGAAACAGCTCCGTCGCCTTGATCGATGTCGGCGTCCCGACATCGAACCACAGCCCTTGGTGGACTGCGCCGAAGCAGCGGCCCTCCTCGATCGCCCGGTCCCACAGAATGTTGGTCGAGAACGGGCCCTCGGGAGCGTCGCGCAGCAGCCGCTTCGAGACCATCTGTATGCCGGTGTAGACGAACGGCGCGACCCGGTTCCGGGAACGCCGGCGGAGCCTGCCCGTGCGGTCCATGTGGAAATCGCCCATCCCGCCGTGGTTCTCGGCACGCGCATGCGGGACGAGCAGGAGCAGCGCATCCATCCTGTCACCGTCCCAGTGAGAAGCCAGCAGCCGGAGCGTATCGGCCGGGCCGTCGACCCACAAATTGTCGCTGTTGACGACCAGAAACGGGTCGCAGTCGATCAGCGGCGCCGCCCTCACCAGCCCGCCGCCCGTTTCGAGTAAAAGCCCGCGCTCGTCCGAAATCTTCACTTCCAGGCCGTGGGAGTTCTTGGCGAGATGCGCTTCGACCGCGTCGGCCAGGTAATGCACGTTGACCACCGCCTTTTCGACGCCGGCCGCGCGAAGCTTCTCGAACAGATGGTCGAGAAGCGGCTTGCCGGCCACCTCGATCAGCGGCTTCGGGCGGGTCGCGGTGAGCGGTCGCATCCGTTTGCCGAGGCCGGCAGCAAGCACCATCGCCGTCTTCGGCACTTCGGCATCGATCTCCGCCTTCAACCGCAGCGCACGATGGACGGTCTTCATGCTGCCTCCGCCCAGGGTGCCGCGCGGTGCTCCGGCTTTACGTTGGAGTCGAACCAGCGCCGCACGGGCTCTAGCCCGGGCTTTGCCAGGTCGCGCTCGAGAAGCCCCCACATCCGCGGCTGGAAAGCCGTGTAGTGCGGTTTGTTGTCGCGCTTCCAGAGCCGGGTGAACACGCCGAGGATACGGGTGTTGCGCTGCGCTGCAAGCGCCCAATAGGCGCGTTCGAACGTCTCGCCATTGCCCATTTCGGCGACATAGCGATCGATCATCGCCCGCTCGAGATCGGGAGGGACGTCCCGCCTCGCATCTTCCAGCACCGAGGCGAGGTCGTAGGCGGGATGCCCAGCGAGCGCGTCCTGGAAATCAAGGAGACCGAAATGGCGCACGCCCTCACGGCCGCTGACCAGCATGACGTTCTCGGCGTGATAGTCGCGGAGCACGGTAACGGGGCCAAGCCCGTCGGCGGCGAACGGCTCGAGCACTTGGCTCCAGGCGGACCGATAGGAATCCACGTCCACGGAAAGCCCGACAGCAGGGCAATACCATTCGGTGAACAAAGCAAGCTCCTCGAGCCACTGGTCAAGGCCGTGCACCGGAAGCCCGGGCATCGGCGCATGCCGATGGAGGTGGATGAGCACGTCGGTCGCAAGCTCGTACAGCTGGCGCTCGCGCGACGGGTCCTCGTCGACCACCTCGCGCAGCCGCCAGCTTCCGAAATCGCCGAGCAGGAGCAAACCGCGCTCGATGTCGCGTCCGATGATCTCGGGGGCGCTCAGGCCGACCGAATGAAGCCACTCCGCGACGGCGACGAAAGGCCGGACGTCCTCTTGCGGCGGCGGCGCGTCCATCAGGACCGCAGTGCGGCGGCCGTCGCTGACCCTGAAATAGCGGCGGAACGAGGCGTCACCAGCAAGCGGTTCGATTCGCGCCCCCGCCCAGCCGCACCTGGTGAGGAAATCCTGCGCGTGCGCGGGAGGAGTCATTGCGGTGGCCATCGGCCCTGCCATGACGGCGGCACATCGGCTGTCAAGATTCTCTCGCCGTCGCGACCGAAATCCATCGCCAGCCGGAGCGCTCCAGGCCAAGCCCCCTCCCCTGCGCGTTCCGGCCATTCGACCAGGAGAATCGCATGGTCCGCGAAATCGAGTCCAAGCTCGCCAAGCTCGGAGACATCCTCGATCCGGTACAAGTCGACGTGCCAGACCGGCGGCTGCAGCTCATCATATGGCTGGACGATCGCAAAGCTTGGGCTTGGGACGTCGCCTTCATGACCGAGGGCGCGGATGACCGCCCGCGCCAGCGCCGTTTTTCCGACTCCGAGCGGTCCGGAAAGGGTGACCACGTCGCCGGGCCTGAGCCACCGGGCCAACGCCGCACCAAGCACCTCTGTGGCCCCTTCGTCCGCGAGGATCATTTGGGCGCGCGCGGGATTGTCAGCGTCACGGTCGTTCCCTTGCCGCGGGCGGAGACGAGGTCGACCTTGCCGCCATGCGCCTCGATGAACTGACGGGTCAGAGGCAGCCCGAGACCAAGGGCGGCTTCGCCGCGAACGCCGTCGTGAGCAATCCGGTCGAACCGGTTGAACACTCGCGGCAGGTCCTTCTTGGCGATCCCGGCGCCATTGTCGCTGATCTGCACGACCGCCTGTTCCTCGTCGCCCCAGGACTTCAGAGCGATTTTCCCGCCGCGGTCGGTATAGGCGATGGCGTTCGCGAGGACGTGTTCGACAGATTCCCTCAGCCTTCGTGCATCGCCGATCACGATTCCCGTCGACTCCGCGATTTCGCTTTCCAGCTTCTGGCCTTTTTCGCGAGTTCGCCTCCTGGCTGTCTCGACGGCGGTCCGGCAAAGCCCGCCAAGGTCCACTCGCTCGCGCTCAAGCACCATTCCAATCTGGTCCGCCTGGGTCAGGTCGAGGACATCGTCGATGAGCTTTGACAGCCGCTCGACCGATTCAAGGATGGCCTGGACATAGTCGGATGCGGCGGGGGCGAGCTCGCCCGCGTAACCCTGGGCCAGCATCTGCGCGAAACCGCCGATCGAGGTCAGGGGGGTCCTTAGCTCATAGCTCATGTTCGCGACGAAGTCGGTCTTCACCCGGTCGGCCTGTTCGAGCGCTGTAGCGCGCTCCCGAAGGGCAGCCTCGATCCGGCTCGAATCGGTAACGTCAACGAGCGTGAACAGGGCGTTGCCATCCGGAAGAGGCACCGCCGCGAACTCGAACTGACGGCCGTCGGTGAGCGAAAGGCGGCCGTTGGCGGGCTCGCGCTCCGCGGTCGTCCTGCGGACCATTTCGCGGATCTGGCCGGCCCCCTTCGGGTCCACGAGCTTGCTCGCGATAATCGGCAACAGCTCGTCCACCCGCGGGTGCTCGGCAAGCTGGTCTTCGTCGAATCCCCAGACCTGGCTGAAGCGCCGGTTCCACAAATAAAGCCGCCCGTCGCTCGAGAAGACCCCCACCGCTTCGAACAGATTGTCGAAGGTAGCCGAGCGGACCCGGAGAAGGGTATCGCGCGCCGAAGCGAGCCGGACCTGTTCCGTGCGGTCTTCCAGGAAGAGGCGTAGGCCACCGTCGGGAAGCGGCTGGGCGACGATCCGCCAATGATCGCCGCCGGGAAGCATCCAGTCTTCCTCGATGACCTCTTCTGCGCTCGTGAACCACTCCTTGCGCTCCGCCTTCCAACTCGGGAAGTCGCGCGTTTCGGGAAGGCGGTTATTCTCCCGCATACGCTCGATCACGCGGTCGAACTCGGGCTTTTCGTTGAGCCATTCGGGCTCGATCTGGGCCATTGCCGCGAACGGCTGATTATAGAAGCTCAGGTTTCGCTCTGAATCGAACTGCGCTGCGCCGGCCGCCATCCGGTCCACGAGGTCGCGCTGCGACTGGATGTTGCGCGCCAGCTCGACCCGCGCGTCCTCCAACTCCTGGATGTCGAGCGCGAATCCGGCAACTGCTCCGGTCGGAAGCGGCACGTTGACGATCTGAAGCATGCGGCGTTCGCCTTTCACGATCGCAGCCTGCTTCTTCGACAAGGGCTTGCCGCTCTCGATCGCTTCGAGCGCCGCGGCCCGCGCTTCTTCCGTATCGCCGACAAGCTCACTCGCACGGGCGATGACGTCCGCGGCGTCCCGTCCTTCCACCGCCTCGACGAATGCGCTGTTAACGAGCCCCAGAGTGAGGT
This sequence comes from Alphaproteobacteria bacterium, assembly GCA_046566245.1. Classification (GTDB taxonomy): domain Bacteria; phylum Pseudomonadota; class Alphaproteobacteria; order Sphingomonadales; family Sphingomonadaceae; genus Sphingomicrobium. The sequence continues at coordinate 21,726 of JBKHXB010000021.1, forward strand.
CGGGGCCGCGGTACCACATCGGGAAGGGCGCGGCCTCGATCAGCCGAGTCAGCGCGTCGAGAGCGGCCTCCGTCTGGGCGAGCCTCTGCGATAGCTTCTGCCTTTCACTCTCGGCGATGCTTGCGTCAAAGAACCAGAGCACCAGGGTGCCCGCCGGCTCCGGCGCCGGTGCCGGAGCGCCGCGAATGTCGAGCACCCTGCCCGAGCCCGAGACCCGGGCCTGGAGCTGCACACGCTCGCCGGTCAGCGCCGCCTCGCGAACCGCCTCGGTCAGCCTGTCGACGTCTTGTGGATTTAGTCCCTCCTCCTCCCCCGCGAGGTCGGTCAGGCGATTGGGAGAACGGCTGATCCCAAGCTCGCGGAGCAGCCGCGAATCCGCTTCGATCTTCCCGTCCGGCCTCACCACGACCGGGCGGGCCGGGGACAGTTCGAGCAGGTCGCGCAGCGTGCGCGAAACCGAGACGAGAGTGCCTGCCTGGCGCAGGCGCTTACCTGCAACAAGCGAGAGGGCGACCCCGAGCAGGACCCACAGCGCCGCGAGCCCGGCGACGATCATCGTCGTGGCAGGCTCGCTCACCGCTTAATTGTCCCCTTGCCCCATGACCAAGTCATAGAGCGAGGAGTTGAGGAAATGAAAGGTTTGCGAACCCGCCCGGTCAGTAGCGATAATGGTCCGGCTTGAAGGGACCTTCGGGAGACACGCCGATATAGGCGGCCTGCTTGTCCGACAGCGTGGTGAGCTTCACGCCGAGCTTGTCGAGGTGGAGTCGCGCAACCTTCTCGTCGAGATGCTTCGGAAGCACGTAGACGTCATTCTTGTACTGGTCGCTCTTCGTCCACAGCTCGATCTGGGCGAGGACCTGGTTGGTGAAGCTCGAGCTCATCACGAAGCTCGGGTGGCCGGTCGCGTTGCCGAGGTTCACGAGGCGCCCCTTCGAGAGGACGATGATCTTCTTGCCGTCCGGGAACTCGACCTCGTCGACCTGCGGCTTGATCTCGGTCCACTTGTAATTGGCGAGAGCGCCGATCTGGATCTCGCTGTCGAAGTGGCCGATGTTGCACACGATCGCCATGTTCTTCATCGCCCGCATGTGGTCGAGCGTGATCACGTCCATGTTGCCGGTCGCGGTAACGAAGATGTCGGCGCGCTTCACCGCATCCTCCATCGTTACCACCTCATAGCCTTCCATCGCGGCCTGAAGTGCGCAGATCGGGTCGATCTCGGTCACCAGCACGCGCGCGCCGCCGTTGCGGAGCGAGGCCGCCGAGCCCTTGCCGACATCGCCGTAGCCGGCGACGCAGGCGACCTTGCCCGCCAGCATCACGTCGGTCGCGCGGCGGATGGCGTCGACCAGGCTTTCCTTGCAGCCGTAGAGGTTGTCGAACTTCGACTTGGTGACGCTGTCGTTGACGTTGATTGCGGGGAAGGGAAGCTTGCCGCTTTTGGCCAGCTCGTAGAGGCGGTGGACGCCCGTCGTCGTCTCCTCTGAAACGCCGCGGATATTTTCGACCGTCTTGGTGAGATAGCCGGGCCGCTCCTTGAGAAACCGCTTGAGCGTCGCGCAGAAGATTTCCTCTTCCTCGTTGGAGGGGGTGAACAGCTCCTCGCCCTTTTCGACGCGATAGCCCCACAGAGCGAACATCGTGGCGTCCCCGCCGTCGTCGAGGATCATGTTGGCGGTCGTGTCCTGCCCCCAGTCGAAGATGCGGGTGACGTAATCCCAATATTCCTCGAGCGTCTCGCCCTTGACCGCGAACACCGGGGTGCCGCCCGCGGCGATCGCGGCGGCCGCATGGTCCTGCGTCGAAAAGATGTTGCAGCTTGCCCAGCGCACCTGCGCGCCGAGCGCGATCAGCGTCTCGATCAGCACCGCGGTCTGGATCGTCATGTGCAGCGAGCCGGTGATCCGGGCATCCTTCAGCGGCTTGGACGCGCCATACTCCTCGCGCAGCGCCATCAGGCCTGGCATCTCTGTCTCGGCGATCTCGATTTCCTTGCGGCCGAAGTCGGCGAGTCCGATGTCCTTGATGACATAGTCGCGGGTCAGGGTCTGGGCGTCGGCCACGTCGAATATCTCCGGCTGAGTGAAGTCGGGCCGCCCCTAGCGCCGCACGGGCGGGAAGGCAAATATAAAGAATTCTTTATATGTCGTCAGGCGGCGCCCGTCTGGCTCGACAGAAGCCGCGGATCGACTCCGGCAGCCTTGAACGCCGCCGCCCAGCGCTCGTCGGTGGGGGTGTCGAACAGGATGGCCTCGCTCCCGTCCGCTGCGAACCAGCCGTGGCGAGTCAATTCGTCCTCCAGTTGGCCGCCTTCCCAGCCTGCGTATCCGAGCGCCGCGATCCAGCGCGAAGGCCCTCGGGCCTCGGCGATGGCCCGCAAAACATCGATCGTCCCGGTCATCGCGAAGCGCGTGCCGCCGGGCCCGCTGATTTGCAGCGTGTCCTGCCCGCCCCAGTCGGTCGAATGAAGGACGAAGCCGCGCCCGGGCTCAACCGGGCCGCCGTGATGGACCGCGCAATCGGGCGCGTCGCCAGGGTCGATCCCGAGCTGCTTAAGAAGGCCGCGGAAGCGAAGGCCGGCGCGCTTGTGGCCGATGCCGATCCCCACCGCCCCCCCTTCGTCATGGACGCACATTGCGATGACTGCGCGTTCGAAGCGCGGATCGGACATTCCCGGCATGGCCAGGAGCAGCTTGCCGGAAAGAAAGGGCGGGCTGTCCACGCCTCCATGATGGGGCTCCGGGCGTGGGGCCGCAAGCCTTGAGGCCGACCTTCGAGCAGCCTATCTCGCCGCCTCAACGCCAAGTAGGAGACTGCCCCGATGACCATCCAGGCCGGCGACCGGATCCCGGACGTTCCGATCACCATCGCAACCGCAGATGGCCCGCAGCCGACGACGACCAGCGAGTTCTTCAAGGGCAAGAAGGTCGCGCTTTTCGCGGTTCCCGGCGCCTTCACCCCGACCTGCTCGGCACGCCACCTTCCCTCCTACGTCGAAAAGGCGGCGGACCTTAAGGCCAAGGGTATCGACGAGATTGCCTGCATCGCTGTCAACGACCCGTTCGTCATGGCGGCCTGGGGCAGGGCCGACGGCTCGGAGGACATCACCATGATTTCCGACGGCAACGGCGAGTTCGCCGACGCAGTCGGACTGTCGATGGACGCGAGCAAGTTCGGAATGGGCAAGCGCTCGCAACGCTATTCGATGGTCGTCAACGACGGCGTCGTCGAACAGGTCAATGTCGAAGCGCCCGGCGAGTACAAGGCGTCGAGCGCGGAGCAGATGCTCGAGCAACTCTAAGGCCGGTTTCGCTTCCCGTCGCTGCGGCGCCTCTCCTCGCCGATGCACCGAAACGCCCGGCGCTTCCGAGCGTTAGGATATTCGAGCGTAACCAGTAGGAGAGTAACAGTGGCACGGAACAATCGAGGCGGACGCAACAACAACCCGGAAGGCCGGAACCAATATAGCAGCGGCGGCTGGATGGACACCGCGAAGGAAAAGCCGTTCACGACAGCGGCAGCAGCGGCCGCGGCCGTCGGCGCCGGCGTGTTCCTCTGGTCGAAGCGCAACCAGATCAGCGGTCAGATCAGCCGGCTGAGCGAGCAGATCACCGACTGGGCCGACGAAATGCGCTCCGGGACGGCAAGCGAGTTCGAAATGGCCGAAGGATCGAGCAATCCGGGCAACGGCTCGGCACGGATGAGCTCCGGCAAGAGTGGCGGATCGAGCACGGGCTCCCGGTCGTCGACCAACCGTACGTCGCGCAACCAGTCGCAGTCGACGGGCGAGAACATGAACCCGCAAACCGGCGAGACAATCGCCCACTGATCAACCGGTCCATGGACCAGCCAGGGGGGCGCCCGCCGGGGCGCCCCTTTTTATTGCCGGCGTCCTACCAGCCGCACTGCTTGCCCTTGTTCTGATCCTGCAGCCATGCCTGCAGCGGAGCGAAATATTCGAGCATCGGCCTGGCCGACATCTCGCGCGTTCCGGTGAACACCTCGAGCGCCTCCGGCCAAGGCCGCGACGCGCCCATTGCGAGCATCCGGTTCAGCCGCTCGCCGACCTGCTTGTTGCCGTAGAAGCTGCAGCGGTGGAGCGGGCCCTTCCAGCCGGCCATGTCGCAGGCGGCCTTGTAGAACTGGAACTGCAGGATGCGCGCCAGGAAGTAGCGAGCGTAGGGCGTGTTGCCGGGGATGTGGAACTTGGCGCCCGGGTCGAAGTCCTGCTCGGTCCGCTGAACCGGCGGGACGATCCCCTGGTATTGCTGCTTCAGGCCCACCCAGTCCTGGTTGTACTCGCCGGGCGGGGTCGAGCCGTCGAACACGCCCCAGCGCCACTTGTCGACGAGAAGCCCGAACGGAAGGAAGGCGACCTTGTCCATCGCCTGGCGAAGCAGCAGGCCGATGTCCTTGTCGGCGCTCGGCACCTTGCGGCGGTCGAGAAGCCCGATCTGGACGAGATATTCCGGGGTCACCGACAAGGCGATGAAGTCGCCGATCGCCTCGTGGAAGCCGTCGTTGGCGCCGTTGAGGTAGAGATAGGGCTGCTGGTTGTAGGCGCGCTGGTAGTAATTGTGCCCAAGCTCGTGGTGGATGGTGACGAAGTCGTCCGCATTCACCCGTGTGCACATCTTGATCCGCAGGTCTTCCTTGTTGTCCACGTCCCAGGCCGACGCGTGGCAGACGACCTCGCGGCCTTCGGGGCGGACGATCTGCGAGCGCTGCCAGAAGCTCTCCGGAAGCGGGGCCAGGCCGAGCGAGGTGTAGAAGCGCTCGCCGATCTTCACCATCTCGGTCGGAGTGACCTTCTTCGCGACCAAGAGGTCGGTCAGGTCATAGCCGATATCGCCCGCGCCCTTCGGCGCGACGACGTCGTAGATGTTCCCCCATTCCTGCGCCCACATGTTGCCCAGAAGATCGGCGCGGATCGCGCCCTGGGCGGGCTGCACGGCATCGCCGTATTTCTGGTTGAGCTTGGTGCGCGTGTAGCAATGCAACTGGTCGTAGAGCGGCTTGGTTTCCGCCCAAAGCCGGTCGTACATCGCGGAGAATTCCTCCGGCGTCATGTCGTAATTCGACCGCCACATCGCGCCGACGTCTGAGAAGCCGAGCTCCTTGGCGCCCTCGTTCGCGATCTCGACCATGCGCGTGTAGAGCGGGCGCATCGGCCGGCCGACATTGTTGTGCCAGCTTGTCCAGACTTCCTTGAGCTGCTCCGGGTTGCGGAGCGTGCCCATCTTCTCCTCGGCTTCGTCGCCGGTGATTTCCTTGCCGTTCAGGCTCGCGCGGCCCTTGCCGTACATCGACTGGAGCTTGGTCGCGATCTCGTTGAGCTCGGCCGCGGCCCCGGGCGTGGAAGGCGCCGGGAGAACCAGCGCGGTGCGCAGGATGTTGAGCTTGCGCGCGGTGTCATAGTCGAGGCCCGGGACCTGCGAATAGACGGCGGCCGCCTTCGCATATTTGATCGCCTTCTCGGTCCCGATCGTCCCGAAGTAAGCGGCGAGCGCGTCGGTGTCGTCGTTGATGTAGGTCGAGTTCACCCACTGCGCGCGGCCCGAGATGACGCTGAGTTCGAACAGGTCCTTTTCGACCGCTGCGATGAACTGGCGGGCCCCTTCCGCGGTGGCCGGATAGTCGAGGTCGGCGGAGGCCGGCGCCCCGGCGGGAGCTCCTGCGGCTGGCGCTTCGGCAGGAGCCGCGGCGCTCTCGGCGGGTGGCGACCCGGTCGTCGAGCAGCCGGCGACGGCCAGGGCGATCACGGATACGGAAACGGCAAGCTTCATCGAAACACTCCCCTCAGAAACGGGTCGCGAGTGGAACGGTAACGCGAGTCGGGTCAAGACGGTGCCAGGAAACGCGCGATCGCCTCGCCGAATTCCGGCCTGGTGACCGAGCTCATGTGGGTTCCCGGCACCTCCTCGTAGGCCGCGCTGGGCATTGCGTTGGCGAGCTCCGCGCCGGAGCCGTTGTCATGGTCGTCGCTTCCGACGAGGACCAGGGTCGGCATCGAGAAGGCCTCGAGCCAGTGCATGAACGCGTCCTCGAAGCTTTCGAGCAGGAGCGCGGCCGCCACACGGTCGACCTTCATCGTCTTCATGAACTGGATGGCGAGCCAGTGCGGGTCCCCGCGCGAGGCAGTCTCGAACCGTTCGATCGCCTCGAGGAAGAAATGCTTCCGCTTCTCCCAGCCCTTCAGCCCCTGGAGACCCATGCCGCCGAGCACAGCCCTGCCCGGCTTCATCCCCTCGCCCACGGCTTCGATGATCGTCCGCGCGCCGAGCGAGAAGCCGCCGAGGTCGAAGTCGGCGAGCTCGAGGTGCGCGACCAACTCCTTGAGGTCGCGGGCCAGGATCCCCTTGGGGTAGGCCACGGGATCGTGCGGCTTGCCGGACGCGCCGTGCGCCCGCAGGTCCGGCATGATCACCCTTAGGCCCTCGCTCGCGATCCGCGCCGCATGGCCGAACCGGATCCAGTTCATGTCGGCGCTAGAGAACAGACCATGGAGAAGGACGACGGGGCGGCCCTCCCCCAGCTCGTGGTAGACGAGCTCGACTCCGTCAGAGGCGGTCCACCGGTGATGCGACGGATCAGCCAAGGCGAAAAGCTCCAAACGTCACGGTCTTACGCGCGCGTATGCGGACCCGCGCGTACGAAACGTACGAAAGGCGCGCAGACTTCGCCGACTTCGCCAAGGCTCGGGGCTTGTCGTGTAAGCCAACGCGCATCGCGCGCGCCTTTGGCACATAAACGCAGCTGTAGGACAGGCCTGAGCTAGCTCATTGGGGATAGCCTGCGCGGATATAGGCGATTAGCGCCCAGATATCCTTCTCGGAGAGGCTGCCTTTGTAGCCCGGCATCTCAGACCCAAACGCCTCTCCGCTCTCTGCAATCGTCCAGTACATATACGGCTGCGCCTTGTCCGCGGGCGCACGGGCAAGCCAATTTAGATCCGCAGGCGCAGGGACGAGCGCGAAAGCGTCAGGACCCGTTCCTTCGCCTCCAATCCCGTGACAGCCGGCGCACTCTCGGTCGAAGAGGATTGCTCCCTGGCGGAGCTTGGCGGGCGTGTCTGGCGTCGTGTCGCGCATAGCTGAATAAGGGCGGGGCACGCCGGTCATCAGCACCTGCTGATGACGCGCGATATTAGCCATCCAGCGCGGCGGCCCGACATCCGACTGCGCAAAAGCGGCACTGGCAAGTGCCAGCGCTCCGACAACAACAGCAAGCGCGTGACCCTTCATGCACAACTCCTCCACTCCGGCCAACCTCACGGCCCCGGACCCGGTCAGTCGTAGGCGGCGAGACGCGACCCGCACATAAGTAGTTCGACGGAGCCGAGGAGCTCACGGGCGGCCTTGCCTACTCCGACATCTTCCCGGCTACCTTCTCCCAGCGCTCGACCAGCGGCGGGTAGGAATCGGTGCGGTATTCGGGCAGGCCTTCGGTGTTGAGCCCGGCGCGGTGGATGCCCTCGGCGCCGAAATGATGCTTCGGAACGAAGCGCGACGGGTCGTCGAAGCTCGCCACGGTCAGGTCCATCTTGTCGCTGCCCTCCTTAAACCTGAAGCCAAGCGACGTCCCGCAATGCGAGCAGAACGGGCGGACCGCGATCGGGGAGCTGTCGTACCAGTCGGGCTCGCCATCCCATTCGACGTCGGCCTGGTTCAGGTTCTTGAAGGCGACCGAGAGGCTCCCGGTCGCGCGCTGGCACATCCGGCAGTGGCACAGATAGGCCTCGTCGTTCTCGATCCTCGCCCGGTAGCGGACGCGGCCGCATGCGCAGCCGCCGGCCATCTCTTGCGCCATCGCCTGTCTCCTGTGGTGCAAGCTGATTTGCGCGGCTAAGTGGCCGCATGTCCAGCGCCGCGCCCAGCCCTGAGGAAATCGCCCAGGACGCGACCTGGCTCGTCCAGGGGCTCGATACTCCGAACGGGGTCTGCCGGCTGGTCCGGATGGACCGGGAAGCCTATCGCGCGGCCAGCTTTCTCGACGACCGGATGCTCGGCCGGCCGCTCGATTCCCGGATCGTCGAATGGCAGACGGTGCGAGGCGCGGTCGCCATCCAGCCGCGGCGCGACGCGCGCTGGATCTTCCACATCGGCCATGTCGGATCGACTCTGGTCGCCCGCCTTCTCGGCGAGCTCGACGGGGTGCTGGCTGTCCGCGAGCCCCGCTTCCTCCGCGACATCGCGATGCTCGGCAACGAAGACCGGGGCGAGTTTTCGTCGGCGGCGCAGGCGCTGTTTTCGCGGACCTTCGGTGAGGGCGAGCTTGCGCTGGTCAAGGCGACCAGCTTCGTCTCCGAGATCGCCGACGAGCTGGTGCCCGAGGACGGCCGCGCGCTGTTCCTCTACGCCCGGCCGCGCGCCTACATCGCTTCGATCCTGGCCGGCGAAAATTCGATGAAGGAGCTGGCGGCCCTCGCCTCTTCCCGGGCGCAGCGCATTTCCGGACGGGCTGAGCTGCCGCAGCGCCACAATGCCGCCGAGGCGGCCGCGCTGGCCTGGGCGTGCGAGATGACCGCGCTCGAAAGCTCCGCCACGCGAATGGAGGGCCGGCACATCTATTGGGCGGATTTCGACGCGATGCTGGACGCCATGACCAACGAGCTGATCAACCTCGCCCAGTTCTTCGGCTTCGACGCGCCCGCCGACCGAATTCACGGCATCGCGACCGGGCCGCTCATCCGCCGCTATTCCAAAGCGCTGGAATATGAATACACGCCCGAGCTTCGCCGCGAGCTGATCGCAGAGGCCGAAGGCGAAAACCGCGCCGAGATCGACGGCGCACTTGCCATGCTCAAGCGGGCGGCGGAAAAGTCGCCCCTGCTCGAAAGCGCCCTCCGGAGAGCCGAA
>JBKHXB010000022.1:0-30109 GCA_046566245.1 Alphaproteobacteria bacterium
AGGCCGCGAGGCTGTCATATTCTTCCATAGCCCGGGCGAGCTCGGCCAGGTTCTCGAGCCGCCCCGCCGCCTCGGCGGTGCGCTCGGCCTGGAGCATCGCCGTGTAGCCGGATTCGTCGAGAACGACCCGGACGAGCTCCGCGTGGGGAAGCTGGTCGGCCATCGAGCGCCAGCGGGCGATATCGGCCACGAAGCGGCCCAGCGGATTGCGCGCCCGGGCCTGAAGCTCGTCGCTGTCGAGCAGCGAAGCGGCGGCGATCAGGAGCGGCTGCTGCTGGGCCCTGGCGGCGGCATGGATGGTCGCGAGCGCCTTGTCGCCGAGGCCGCGCTTTGGCTGGTTGACGATCCTTTCGAACGCAAGGTCGTCGGCGGGCTGGTGAATGAGCCGAAGGTAGGCGAGCGCGTCGCGGATCTCTGCGCGTTCGTAGAAGCGGAAGCCGCCGATGATCTGGTAGGGCAGCCCGATGGCGATGAACCGATCCTCGAACTCGCGGGTCTGGAACTGGGCGCGGACCAGGATGGCGGAGTCGGACAGCGCCTTGCCCCTGGCCATCGCCGATTCGATCTCCTCGCCGACCCGCCGCGCTTCCTCGGGCCCGTCCCAGACGCCCACGACGCGCACCTTCTCGCCCTCCCCCGCGTCGGTCCAAAGAGTCTTGCCGAGGCGCCCGGAGTTATTCGCGATCACCCCGTCGGCCGCCGAGAGGATATGGCTGGTGGAGCGGTAGTTCTGCTCGAGCCGGATCACGGTCGCCCCGGGGAAGTCGCGATCGAATTTGAGGATGTTGGCGACCTCCGCGCCCCGCCATGAATAGATCGACTGATCGTCGTCGCCGACGCAGCACAGGTTGCATCTTGGCTCGGCGAGGAGCTTCAGCCACTCGTACTGGGCGCTGTTGGTGTCCTGATATTCGTCGACCAGGATATATTTGAACCGGCCGCGATACTGGCCGAGCACGTCCGCCTGGGATCGGAAGATCGCCAGCATGTGCAGCAGCAGGTCGCCGAAATCGCAGGCGTTGAGCGTCTTCAGACGCTCCTGGTAAGCGGCGTAGAGCTCGCGCCCCCGACCTGGGCCGAAGCTTTCCGCCTCCCCCGCGTCGACCTGCGCAGGAAGCCAGCCGCGGTTCTTCCAGCGGTCGATGAGCCCGGCGAGCTGGCGCGCCGGCCAGCGCTTCTCGTCCAGCCCCGAGGCCTGGATCAGCTGCTTCATGACCCGCAGCTGGTCGTCGGTGTCGAGGATGGTGAAGTTGGACTTGAGGCCGACGAGCTCGGCGTGCGAGCGGAGCATCCGCGCGGCGACCGAGTGGAAGGTGCCGAGCCAGGGCATTCCCTCGAGCGCTCCGCCGGACAGCGAGGCCACCCGCTCCTTCATCTCGCGCGCGGCCTTGTTCGTGAAGGTGACCGCGAGGATCTCGCTCGGCCAGGCGAGCCGGCTGGCGATCAAATGGGCGAGCCGGGCGGTCAGAGCGGCGGTTTTTCCTGTCCCTGCCCCGGCAAGAACCAGGACAGGCCCTTCCGTGGTCAGCACGGCCTGGCGCTGCGGCGGATTCAGGCCCTGAAGGTAGGGCGGATCGGACATTGGGGCAGGCGATTCAGGCACTTCGGCGAGGTAGGCCGGAGAGAACGGATCGGCAACCGGCCGTGCGCGCCGATTCACCAGACCGGAAAAGGTTCCAGCCTTTTGCACGATATCCACGTTATCCACAGGCTCGCACCCAAACATTTCGCTTGGCGCGACTCGGAATCGCGAGGCAGGGTCCAACTGTGATCGGGACGGCGGTCCCGGCCTCACCTGGCAGCCGGCAACGGCAGCACGGTGCGGCAGGCGGCCAAAGCTCCGATCTCCGCGGCAGGCAGTGAGAGGTTCCTTCGGGGGCTTTTCGTGGCCAGCCGGGACGAGGCGCCGGAAGAGATGATCTTTCGAACGCGCGACGCGGCTAAAGGCGATCTTCGGGTCGTCCGGACGCAAAGCGGGACGCGGTCAGGGTCATCCCAAGAAGGGCCGCGGAACATCGGTCGGCTTTGACCTTCGGGTCAGGCCGGGCGACACGAAACAGAAGCGAGGCTTCGGCTGGCGCACTGGAGTAGAGGTCGTTCGGCTCCTCTTCGGAGGGAGCGGATTGATGGGAAGCGACGCCTGAGCTGGTGAGCCGGAGTTCGGGAACGGGTTCCCCTGGGGCCCGATCCGAGGTTCGGCAGATCCTTCGCTCGGCGCAGTGGGGGCTGGCAGCGATGCCGGCCCCCATTTCGTTTGGGCAGCCGCGCCTTGCCCTTCCCCCTTCTCTCGAATATAGGCGCGCACCGTCCGGCGGGCGCTCTTTTCAGCGGCCGCGGCAGCCCGTCATTTGGCGAGCGCGTACGGTGGACCGGCCGAACCGGCACCGGTGACGCGCTTTTTGTCATGCGATGGGCTGGACGGACGCCGCTTCGGCATGGGGCCGAAGCGGCAGTGCATTTGACCAGGTCCGCATGTGAAGGCCAGCCATGGTGGCAGCCAAGCGGCAGGCCCGATTGAACTTAGAAAGACACGAAATTCATGGCCACAACGGCATTTCCGTCCCGCGACGATTTCGAGGCGCTCCTGAATGAAAGCCTGGGAGGCGAGAACGAGGCCTTCGAAGGCAAGGTCGTAAAGGGCATCGTCACCGCGATCGAGAACGACCTTGCGGTGATCGACGTGGGGCTGAAGTCCGAAGGGCGCGTTCCGCTTCGCGAATTCGCCGCCCCGGGCCAGAAGGCGGACCTCAAGGTTGGCGACGAGGTCGAGGTGTTCGTCGACCGCGTCGAGAATTCGGCTGGCGAAGCGATGCTGTCGCGCGACCGCGCGCGCCGTGAAGCCGCCTGGGACAAGCTGGAGAAGGAATATGAGGCCGGCAACCGCGTCGAGGGCGTGATCTTCGGCCGGGTGAAGGGCGGCTTCACCGTCGATCTGGGTGGCGCCGTGGCCTTCCTCCCTGGAAGCCAGGTCGACATCCGTCCGGTGCGCGACGTCGGCCCGCTGATGGACATGCCGCAGCCGTTCCAGATCCTGAAGATGGACCGCCGCCGTGGCAACATCGTCGTTTCGCGCCGCGCGATCCTCGAGGAGACCCGCGCCGAGCAGCGCAGCGGACTCATCCAGTCGCTGACCGAGGGCCAGGTGCTCGACGGCGTCGTCAAGAACATCACCGATTATGGCGCCTTCGTCGACCTTGGCGGGATCGACGGCCTGCTCCACGTCACGGACATCAGCTACAAGCGCGTCAACCACCCGTCCGAAGTGCTGAACATCGGCGACACGGTGAAGGTGCAGATCATCCGCATCAACCGCGAGACCCAGCGCATCAGCCTCGGCATGAAGCAGCTCGAAGCCGATCCGTGGGAGGGTGCTGCCGCCAAGTATCCGGTTGACGGCACGTTCCGCGGCCGGGTGACCAACATCACCGAATATGGCGCCTTCGTCGAGCTGGAACCGGGGATCGAGGGCCTCGTCCACGTCTCCGAGATGAGCTGGACCAAGAAGAACGTCCACCCCGGCAAGATCGTCAGCACCAGCCAGGAAGTCGACGTCAAGGTGCTCGAGGTCGACGAGGAAAAGCGCCGCATCAGCCTTGGCCTCAAGCAGGCCCAGGCCAATCCGTGGGCGGAGTTCGCCGAAAAGCACCCGGTCGGCTCGGTGGTCGAGGGCGAGGTCAAGAACGCGACCGAATTCGGCCTGTTCATCGGCTTGCCGGGCGACGTCGACGGCATGGTCCACATGTCGGACATCGCCTGGGGCGTTTCCGGCGAGGAAGCGCTGGCGCTGCACCACAAGGGCGAGATGGTGAAGGCGGTCGTGCTCGACGTCGACGTCGAGAAGGAGCGCATCAGCCTCGGCATGAAGCAGCTCGAGCGCGGCGGGGTCGGCGGAGTCACCGCTGCTGCCGGCTCGGTCAAGAAGGGCGACGTCGTCACTGTGACCGTCCTCGACGTCAAGGACGGCGGGCTCGACGTCCAGGTCGGCGACGACGGAGCAACCGGCTTCGTCAAGCGCACCGACCTCGGCCGCGACCGCGACGAGCAGCGGCCCGAGCGCTTCCAGGTCGGCCAGAAGTTCGACGCCATGGTGATCGGCTTCGACCGGTCGAAGAAGCCGAACTTCTCGGTCAAGGCGCTGCAGATCGCCGAAGAGAAGCAGGCGGTCGCTCAGTACGGCTCGTCGGACAGCGGCGCCTCGCTCGGCGACATTCTCGGCCAGGCGCTGAAGGAAGCCCAGACCGCCAAGAAGGCGAAGGATTCGGGCGAGGCCGAAAAGCCCGCCGCGAAAAAGGCCAAAAGCACCGACGAGGGCGAAGAGGCCGCCGAAACCGAGGCGAAAAAGCCGGCCAAGAAAAAGAAGTGAGGTTGCATGGGCTTGCGCGGTCGGGACTTTCCTGACAGCGTGAGCCCAGCCTTCCGGGGGGAAGGGCCAAGTCGATATCACGGGGACTCGCCATGATCCGTTCCGAACTGGTCCAGAAGCTGTGCCAGGATTTCCCCGACCTCACCCAGCGGGAGGTCGAAAGCGTCGTCAGCGCAGTGTTCGATTCGATCACCGACCAGCTCGCACAGGGCGGCAGGGTCGAGCTTCGCGGCTTCGGCGCCTTTTCGACACGCAAGCGGGACGCGCGCGTCGGCCGCAACCCGCGCACCGGCGAGTCCGTGCAGGTGAACGCCAAGCGCGTGCCTTATTTCAAGCCGGGGAAGGAGATGCGCGAGCGTCTCAATCTGCAGGAAGTTACGTCCGAGTTATGATTCCCCGGCTGCGTTTCGCGGACGTGGCGGAACGGTAGACGCTGGGGACTTAAAATCCTCTTCCCGTAAGGGAGTGCGGGTTCAAATCCCGCCGTCCGCACCAGCATCGCGCGCAGGATGTCCGGGGGACATCCGAGCACGATGCTCGAACGCGCAGGATGTCCGGGGGACATCCGAGCACGATTCTCGATCAGTCAAACCTGAATTGCCTCGCGTCGCTCGCGCCGGAACTGGCGCGTGCCGTCCCACTGCGGGACAGAGGGAGCAATCGGTCCGAATCCGGTGTTGAACATGGTTAAATGGTCATTAAGACTTTCCCCATGGCTCAAGCCCGCGCAGCAATCGCGATGGATCCGCGCCATTTCGGCCGCGCCCACTTCCGCCGGCTGGAGTTGGCGCCGGCGGACAGCCCTTCCCTGCTCGACGATCTGCGGCTGTTCGCGGCGAACTTTGCCGCCGGCTTCCTGTTCGTATCCATCCTGATCGCCTGACCGGGGCGAGAGGGCCGTCACGCGAGTGAGTCGCGTGACGTCAGTCCTGTCCGCTCCGCGGCAGGCTGGCCGGCATTCGCCACCGTCTTCGCGCAAGCTCGCTTTGCAGCGCAATTGTCTCGATTGCGCTCGCGCGCTCATGCTCAGTCGCAGGCGAGGTGAAGCCTCCAGCCGAGCCAGGCGGCGATGACGCTTGCGCCGGCGACGATCAGCAGGCTGTCGGCGACCGTGATCTCGAAGAAGCCGATCGCGGCGGCAAGGATCAGGGTCGCGGCGACCATGAAGCCGGAATTGACGATATTGTTCGCGGCGATGGTCCGAGCCGTTTCCGACTTGGGAACGGTCGTCGTCAGAAAGGCATAAAGCGGCACGACGAACATTCCGCCCGCGATCGCGACACCGAAGAGGTCGACGATCACAAGCCAGCTGTTCGGGACCGTCAGGAAGGTCTCGATGTCGTGCAGCTCGCCGCCATGAGCCGGCCAGTGTCGGACGCGACGAAACAGGTCGAGCACGAAGACGCCCATGAACAGCGCCGAAAGCGGTGAATAGCGGGCGGACACCTGCCCTTTCAGCAGCCAGTTCACGAACACCGAACCGACCGCGACACCGATCGAGAAGATGGCGAGGAACAGGGTCGCAACCGTCTGGTCCGAACCAAGGCTGTTCTTCACCAGCGGCGGGAATTGCGCGGCGAGCACGGCGCCCATCGACCAGAAGAAGCTGATCGCGAGAATCGCGAGGAACAGGCGGCGCACGTGCAGCGTCGCGCTGACGAGCGTGATCGATGCGCGGATGATGTGCCAGTCCATGCCGCGCTTCGGGAAACCGGGAATCTCGGGCTCCTGCGACGGCGGCGCTGCCGGCACCATTCCGCCGGCCACCCTTCCCGCCACCGCGACGAGCAGAACCGCGAGCGCCGCCCATTCGGCATGAAAGCTTCCGTCCGGCCTTTCCATCACGAGCAGGCCGCCCATGATCGTTCCGCCGAGTATGGCGATATAGGTGCCCGCTTCGACCAGCCCCGTGCCGCCCAGCACCTCGTCGCGTTCGAGATGCTGCGGGAGAATTGCGTATTTGATTGGGCCGAAAAAGGTCGAGTGCACGCCCATCGCAAACAAGGCAGCAAGCAGCATCGGTATGTTGTGGATGAGCAGCCCGGCCGCGCCCACCAGCATGATCAGGATCTCGGCCATCTTCACGATCCGCACGATCTTCGCCTTGTCATTGGCGTCTGCGAGCTGGCCGGCGAGCGCGGACAGGAGGAAGAACGGGAGAATGAACAGGCCGCCGGCGATCGCGCTGAACGTCGCCTCCTGCTCGGCATCGCGATAAATGCCGTAGATCACGAGCATCACCATCGCGGTGCGGAAAAGGTTGTCGTTGAAGGCGCCGAGGAACTGCGTGACGAAGATCGGCAGGAAACGGCGCGTGCGCACGAGGTGAAGCGCGTCGTGCATCAGCGAGCCGGGAACCGTGGCATGGTTCGGGCGCTCTAGCGCCTGGGGCGGTCCGGGCAAGGGCGCGATCCCACTTTCGCGCCTCCAGCGCTTTCGCGTAAGTGACGGGAGCGATGCTGAGCCTGCCGAACCTCCTGACCCTGTCGCGGATCCTGGCGGTTCCGATCCTCGTCTTCCTGCTGTGGCGGCCCAGCCCGATCGATTACGGGATCACCTTCATCCTCTACTGCATCGTCGGGATCACCGATTACTTCGACGGCTATCTTGCCCGGGCGCAGGGGCTGACGTCGAAGCTCGGCCAGTTCCTCGATCCCATCGCCGACAAGATCATGGTGGCGGCGGTGATCATCATGCTGATGGCGAGTCGCAAGGCGAACGGCGAGCCGCCGGTCATCCAGGATTTCAACATCATCCCAGCACTCATCATCCTGCTGCGCGAGATCATCGTCTCGGGCCTGCGCGAATTCCTCGCTGAGCTGCGCGTGTCGATGCCGGTCAGCCATCTCGCCAAGTGGAAGACGACCTTCCAGCTCGTCGCGCTTGGAGCCCTGATCCTCGGGGGCGCGCTTCCGGCCGTCGGCTGGGTGCACACAGTGGGCGTGGCCAGCCTGTGGGCGGCCGCGGCGCTGACATTGATCACCGGCTACGATTATCTGCGCATTGGTCTGCGCCACATGGACTAATCGATTTTTCGATAGTTACTGACAAAAATTCATCGTTTCCGTCGCTTAGCACTTGCGCCTAGGGCAGGGTCGAAAACCCCAAACCCGAGGAGAGCAGCATATGGACGCGAAAACCGGCGAATCGATGGGCTGTCCGGTGGACCGGCCGACCACCGTGCGCTCGCTGCTGGGACGCACCAACCGCGACTGGTGGCCGGAGTCGCTGCCGGTCGACATCCTTCACCAGGGAGGCGTCTCGCCCGACCCGATGGGCGAGGATTTCGACTATGCGGAAGCCTTCCAGAAGCTCGACTATTTCGCGCTGAAGGAAGACCTGAAGCGGATGATGACCGACAGCCAGCCGTGGTGGCCGGCGGACTATGGTCACTACGGGCCGCTGATGATCCGCATGGCCTGGCACGCGGCCGGGACGTACCGCACCGCGGACGGGCGCGGAGGCGCCAATTCGGGCAACCAGCGTTTCGCGCCGCTCAACAGCTGGCCGGATAACGGCAACCTCGACAAGGCGCGGAGGCTCCTCTGGCCGATCAAACGCAAATACGGGAAGAACATCAGCTGGGCCGACCTGTTCATCCTGGCAGGCAATGTCGCCATCGAATCGATGGGCGGGCCGATCTTCGGCTTCGGCGGCGGGCGCAAGGACATCTTTGAGCCCGAGCGCGACGTCTATTGGGGCGCCGAGGAGAAATGGGTCAACGAGGGTTGCGAGACCCGCATCGACCCCGATCGCCAACGCGAGCTCGAGCACCCGCTCGCCGCGGTCCAGATGGGCCTCATTTACGTCAATCCCGAGGGACCCGGCGGGAATCCCGACCCCCTTCAGTCGGCGCGCGACATCAAGATCACGTTCGAGCGCATGGCGATGAACCTCGAGGAGACGGTGGCGCTGACCGCCGGCGGCCATACGTTCGGAAAGGCGCACGGAGCCGGTGACCCGAGCCTTGTGGACGTGGCCCCGGAGGGTGCCGACATCACGCTCCAGGGGCTGGGCTGGGCGAGCGCCCACGAGAGCGGTTTCGGCGAACACACCATCACCAGCGGAATCGAGGGTTCCTGGGTGAACACGCCGACCCAGTGGTCGGAGAACTATTTCCGGCTCCTGCTCGACTATGAGTATGAGCTGGTCGAGTCGCCCGCCGGCGCCAAGCAGTGGCGGCCGATCAACCAGAAACCGGAAGACATGGCCCCCGCCGCGCACGACCCGAACAAGCGCGTGCCGACGATGATGACGACGGCCGACCTGGCGCTGAAGATGGACCCCGAGTTCCGCAAGATCTCGGAGAAATTCCGCAACGACCATGAGGCGTTCAAGGACGCTTTCGCCCGAGCCTGGTTCAAGCTCACGCATCGCGACATGGGGCCGAAGGTCCGGTACCTGGGCCCGGAAGTGCCTGAGGAGGACCTGATCTGGCAGGACCCGGTCCCCGCGGGAACCATGCCATCCGACGCCGATGTCGCGGCGTTCAAGGAAAAGATCCTGGGCGCCGGTTTCACCATCGGCCAGCTGGTCAAGACGGCCTGGGCCTCGGCCTCGACCTATCGCCGCTCCGATCATCGCGGCGGCGCCAACGGCGCGCGTATCCGCCTGGAGCCGCAGCGCAACTGGTCGGTCAACGAGCCCGAGGAGCTGGCGCGCATCCTTGACAAGATCGAGGAGCTTCGCGGGTCCCTGTCGTTGGCCGACGCGATTGTGCTCGCGGGAACGGCCGCGGTCGAGAAGGCGGCGCGCGACGCCGGCTTCGACGTCGAAGTGCCCTTCATCGGCGGCCGCGGCGACGCGTCCCAGGACTGGACGGACGTCGACAGCTTCGCCTGGCTCGAGCCAGCGGCGGACGGCTTCCGCAACTATCTGAAAGCCAAGCACAGCGTCAGGACCGAGGAGCTGCTCATCGACCGGGCGTCGCTGCTCGGCCTTTCCGCGCCGGAGATGACAGTCCTGCTCGGCGGGCTTCGCGTACTGGGAGCCAATTACAAGGACCAGCCGCACGGCGTCTTCACCAAGCGCAAGGGCCAGCTGACCAACGACTTCTTCGTCAACCTGCTGGACAACGACACCTTCTGGGAAGTCGTTGATACCAGCGCCGACGAGGAGTTCATCGGCTACGACCGCGGCGGCCGTCAGGAGAAATGGCGGGCGACCCGGACCGACCTCATCTTCGGGTCGAACAGCCAGCTTCGCGCCACCGCCGAGGTCTATGCCGAGCGGGGGAACGAGGAGAAATTCGTCCGCGACTTCGTGCGCGCCTGGACCAAGGTGATGAACGCCGACCGCTTCGACCTGCCGCAGGATTCGAAGCGCGCCGAGCCGGTCGGGATCGCCGAGCCGGCTTTGGCGAAATAAGCGCTGGGCGGGCTCAGACCGCGGCCGGGGCCCGTCCTAGCTCCGCCATGATCCGCCGGAGCGCCGAGGCAAGCAGCCTGAACTCGCGCTCGCGGGGGCTCGAACGGCGCCAGATCAGCGCGATTCGGCGATAGCCGTGCTCGGACCGAAGCGGCCTGGCCTCGACTTGCGTTCCTTCCAGGATCCCGGCCTCGAGCGCCATCGCCGGGATGAAGGTGAGGCCGAGGCCGTTGTCGACCATCTGCACAAGCGTGTGAAGCGAGGTGCCCATCATCGCCGCATGGGCGCGCAGGTCGGGCCGGTTGCAGGCCGAAAGCGCATGGTCTTTCAAGCAGTGGCCGTCCTCGAGCAGCAGCAACCTTTTCTCGTCGATCGATTCGACCCCAACTTCCCCTGTGTCCGGCGCTTCGCCGGCCGGGAAAGCAATGAAGAGCGGATCGTCGAACAGGGTCGCGGATTCGATCTCGCCGCACGCGTAGGGGAGCGCGAGAAGTACGCAGTCGAGCTGCCCCCGCTGGAGCGCCTCACAGGCCGCCTGGCTGGTCTCTTCGCGCAAGAACAGCTTCAGGTTCGGCCATTCCGAGCGAAGCCGCGGCAACATCGCCGGCAGCAGGAACGGCGCGATGGTCGGGATCACCCCCATCCGCAATTCGCCATGAAGCGGCTGGCCTTCCGAACGCGCGAGCTCGGCGAGATCCTCGGCTTCGCGAAGGACTCGCACCGCCTTGTCCGCGATCTTTTCGCCAAGCGCCGTGAAGCGGACCACGCGCCGCGTGCGCTCGACAAGCGTGACTCCCAGCAGGGTCTCGAGCTCGCGGAGCCCCGCAGATAGCGTCGATTGTGTCACGAAGCAGGCCGCCGCGGCCTTGCCGAAATGACCATGCTCGCGGAGCGCGACGAGATATTGGAGCTGCTTCAAGGTTGGCTGGTGGACGGACATCAAGAAATCGCCAGGGTCGATTAAAGGAGTGGAAATAATGGATTCCGGCGATCCCTTCCAGCATCCAAGGGCGATCGCCACTGCCCTCCCCTCTGGCAATCGCGCCAAACCGTCCATAGATTGCGTGCTGGACGACGGAAGGACGCGCATTGGTTTCGGGTCTTGTCGAATATCTGGATTCGGTGAAGGCGCGGGACCCCGCGGCCCGGTCCCGCTGGGAAATCCTGATCTACCCAGGCGCATGGGCGCTTGGCCTGCACAGGGTCGCCCACTGGCTCTACGGAGGGCAGCTCTATTTCCTCGCGCGCTGCGTCAACCATTTCGCGCGCTTCCTGACAGCGATCGACATCCATCCGGGCGCGAAGATCGGCAAGCGCTTCTTCATCGACCACGGCTTCACGGTGATCGGCGAGACCGCCGAGATCGGCGACGACGTCACCATCTACCAGAACGTGACGCTGGGCGGCACCAACCCCCATTCCGGCGAGGGCGGCAAGCGCCATCCGACGCTGCGCGATCGGGTGGTGGTTGGCTCCGGTGCGCAGATCCTCGGCCCGATCGTTGTCGGAGAGGGTGCGCGGGTCGGCGCCAATGCCGTGGTGACCAAGGACGTAGCGGACGGTGCGACCGTCATTGGCATTCCCGCCAAGCCTGTCCCGGTCGACGTCGCGACTGCCGAACCGAAGGAGTTCGTGCCCTACGGAACCCCGTGCAGTGAGATCGCCGACCCGGTGCTCGCCCGGCTGTGCGAGCTGGAACAGGAGATCCGAGCCCTTCGCGCGGAAGCGAAAGCCAAGCGCTCCACCGCCCAGGTGCCCGTCAGGAGCAAGCGCGCTTGAGCGTCGTCGCGCCGTTCCCGAGGCCAGGGGACCGGCGCGAGATCACGAGCTTCGACCGCCTTGAGCTCAAGCGGATCATGGACCTGTACGGACGGATGGTCGCAGCGGGCCATTGGCGTGACTATGCGCTCGGACACCATCCGGACTTCGCCGTCTTCGCCGCCTTCCGCCGCCACACAGAGCGGCCCGAGATACGCATAGAAAAACGCCCCGAGCTTCGGCTGAAACAGGGGGCGTTCGTGCTTGTCGGAGAGCATGGCCAGCTGCTCAAACGGGGCCAGGAGCTGCATCTCGTCCTCGCCCCGCTCGAACGGCGCCTCATGCGGCTGGTTGGCTAGCCACAGCCGCCGCTCGGTCGAGCACCGGCAGCTTCGCCTTCAAACTTTCCGGAAGCGGCCGGACAACCGCCTCGCGCGCCTGGTGCCAAAAGGCCGACAGCAGCAGCAGCGCCGAGCCGATGACCAAAGCGGTGAGCGCGATATTGAGTTCGATCGCCCCGAACTGCTTGAACATCTCATTGAGCGCGAACAGCACGTAGGCGAGCGCAGAGACCAGCAGCGCCCGGCGGTCGATCGCAAGCGCGGTCAGCCCGATACCGATGTAGAGCAGGATCACCACGAGACCTTCGAGGATCGACGCATTGCCGTCGTTGAGACCGAGCAAAGTGAACACCGGGTGCACGATCATCGGCGCGGCGAGCAGGTGAAGCCAAAAGGCGACATCCGACCGTCGGGTCACCCTCGCAGGATCGGAAGCGTCCCATCGCATCGCCAAGAGGAAGATGGCGATCCCGAGCACGAGCATGAACCCTAGCACGATGTCCCGCGACTGTTCGACGTTGGAGCCCAGCGCCGCGACCAGCAGGCCGACAGCGATCGCGCAGGCCGCGGCAGCACCGGCAGCGACCGTAATCGGAACCCGGAAGCGCCGCCAGTGTAGCCAGGCGCCGCCAGCAGCGACCAGGCCTGAAACGGAAGCGAGCATGCCGGCAAGTTGAGCATTATTGTCGAGAGCTTCCGTCCCGATGATCGGGATTAGGGCGAAGGCCGCAGTGGCGAAGAGCGCACCGACGAACGCCAGCAGCAGCAGAATGGAAGGAAGCGCCATCCGCCGCTTGGCGGTGAAGAACAGCGCCAACCCCCAGCTGGTGGCGGCAACGGCCGCCGGAGCGAGGAAGGACGGGCCTTCGCCTTCGATCGCGGTCCCGAGCGACTGGCCGAGCCACTGTCCGATCCAGCCGACGGCGACCAGAAGAATCACCGTGGCGATCGAGACGAAAATATCGTTGAAGCCGGTGATTAGCCGGAATTGTTCTTCGTCGACCGCGGGCGAGGCGCGCTGCGATTCGATGAAGTTGCGAAGAGAAGCCGCGGCTTCGGCGCTTATTGCGCCGGCGGCGACGGCATCGTCCAGTTCGTTCTGGCTATACATTGGGAGCACCCTTTCCGGGCGCGAAACTAACCGTACTGTATTAGTGTGTCAATACAGCAAAGAGGTTTGGCCGACGCCCCGACGGGGGAGTTCGAGGACAACGGAGCGCCGGCCTGTGCGGGCCTTCCTGTCGCGGCCTGGGCGATTGCGCGAGGTGTGGGTAAACCGATTAACGGCGAGCCGATTGCCCGAGCGAGGCGACCGGCGCCGCACGGGCCGGAAATTTACGCGGACTGGCGGGAATCCGCAGCTTTTTCGGCCCAGCGGCCGTCGGAGTATGCCCAGTAATGGCGTTCCACCTCCTTGCGCTCCCCGAGCGATCGCCAGGCGGCCCGGGCCTCGTCGATGCTCGCCGAATCGAACAGGTAGAAGGCCCGGTTGAAGCTTAACGCCGCCTCGCGCCACTTGCCGTCGGCAATCAGCAGGTTGCGCGCCCGGTTGGCCGGGTCCGCTCCCGTCGAGAGCAGGATCGGCTGCCGTGGGTCCTCGGCGCGGCCGGCAAGCGCGTGCGGAAGGAAGCTCGCCGGCCCCTGGTCCCACAACAGCCGGTCGAGCCTCGCAAGCAGCGCCTCGTCCTCGGCGACCACGAGTAGGCGCTCGCTTTCCGCCAGAAGCTTCCCTGCGAGAGCGGCTATGACCCGCTCGATCGGGACCGCGCCGAGCTGGTAGAAGTCGACGCGCATCCGTCCCGGCCTCAGGCTTCGAGGTTGTCGGCCACGTACTGGTCTAGCAGGCGGACGCCGTAGCCCGTCGCGCCCTTGTCATAGGTCGTCCCGGGCTTGTCCGCCCAGACCATCCCGGCGATGTCGAGGTGCGCCCATTTGACGCCCTCGTCGACGAAGCGCTGGATGAACTGCGCCGCGGTAATCGAGCCGCCTTCGCGCGGGCCTACGTTCTTCACGTCCGCGATCTGCGAATCGATCAGCCTGTCGAACGGCTCCGCAAGCGGCATCCGCCAAAGCTTGTCGCCACTCTCGCTACCCGCCTTCAGAAGCTGTTCGGCCAGCTGGTCGTCTGGAGTGAACAAGCCGCCAAATTCATGGCCGAGGCTGATCAGGATCGCACCCGTCAGGGTGGCCAGGTCGATGACCGTTGAGGGCTTGTAGTTGCGCTGCACGTAGGTGATTGCATCCGCGAGCACGAGCCGGCCTTCGGCGTCGGTGTTGATGACCTCCACGGTCTGCCCGGACATGGTCGTGACGACGTCGCCCGGGCGCTGCGCGGTGCCCGAAGGCATGTTTTCAACTAGGCCGCAAATGCCGACCAGGTTCGCCTTGGCCTTGCGCGTGGCGAGCGCCTTGAAAGCGCCGACCACCGCCCCGGCCCCGCCCATGTCCCACTTCATCGCTTCCATGCCCTGGGCCGGTTTGATCGAGATCCCGCCGGTGTCGAAGGTCACGCCCTTGCCGACGAAGGCGACCGGCGCCTCGCCGGCTTTGCCGCCGTTCCAGCGAAGAATGAGCAGGCGTGGGTCGCGAACCGAGCCCTGGGCGACCCCAAGTAGCGCGCCCATGCCGAGCTGCTTCATCTGCTTGCCGTCGAGCACCTCCATCTCGATCCCGAGCTTCGAAAGCTCGCGGCAGCGTTCGACGAAGCTTTCGGGATAGATGATATTGGCAGGCTCGGTGACGAGGCCCCGGGTGAAGTCGACGCCATCGGCAACGGGCTTCCAGCGCTTCGTCCAGCGCTCGGCGGCACCGTCGCCGGCGCCGACGATCGTCACCGACTTCAGCGTCGGCTTCTGCTTTTCCTTGAGCTTCGTCCGGTAACGGTCGTACCGCCAGGAACGCAGCGCCGCGGCGAGCGCCACGCGGGCCGCCGCGTCCGCGTCGAAGCCCGCGCCGGTAAGGTCGATCACCGCGCGGGTTTCGCCAGACGTGAGAAGCCGCGCAGCCGCGGTTCCGCCAAGCTTTTCGGCGGCCGCCTCCGGCTTCGAATCCTTGCCCGTGCCGACGACCAGAAGGCGCCTCGGCGTTCCCGCATCGTCAATGAACAGCTCCGACGAGGTCCCCGCCTCGCCGTCGAACCTCTGCCGCTTCAGTGCCGGCTCGACCTTTGCCTTGTCTGCGAGGCCGGCGACGGCCGGCCGCTTGTCCCCCGCGGAGGGAACAACGAGCGCATAATCTCCATCTGGCCGGGAAGCGGCGAATTCGATCTTCATCCTTGGTCAATCCTCGAAATGCTTGGAAAAGGGGTTGGACGGGCCTTTAGGACGCACTTCCGCCCAAGGCAAAGCCGTCGCCGCTAGGCCGGTCGAACGATGGGCCGGGAGGCGGACAAGGCGATTGTCGCGCGGCGGACAAGGTGCAATAGGCCGCCCTTGCGAAGCGGATCGGATGCGGGCGGGAAGCAAGAAACTCGGTAACCGATTGAACTGGTGGACGGCGTTGCCGCTCCTCCTTGCAGTGCCTGCGGGCGCGGCGTCCGCGCAGGAAGCGGCCGCGCCGCCAGCGCCACTGGAAGACGAAGCGCCGCGTTCGCCGGAGCCGGGAGCGGCGGTCGTCGAGTTCAGCGCCGACCAGGTCGCCTATGACAGCGAAAGCGACGTCATCACGGCTTCCGGTCGGGTGCGCATGTCGCGAGACGGCAATTACCTGGCCGCCGACCAGGTGAGCTGGAACCGCAAGACCGGCGAAGTCCGCGCGGACGGCAATGTCGTCGTCGTCGACCCGCAGGGCGACAAGCTGATCGGGGAAAGCGTCGTCCTTACCGACACGCTGCGCGACGGGACCGTCGACAACCTTCTCATCGTGCTCGAGAGCGGCGGGCGGATCGCGGCGGAGAGCGGCAGCCGCAAGGACGGTGTCATTACGCTTCGGAACGCGGCCTATTCGCCCTGCCCGGTGACGGACTCGAACGGCTGCCCCAAGCGGCCGAGCTGGATGATCACCGCCGCCGAGGTGATCAACGACCCGGCGAGCAACCGCGTTCGCTTCCGCGGCGGCAGACTGCAATTGTTCGGGATCACTCTTCCCCTGCTCCCCATCTTCAGCGTCGGTACGGACGGCGACGGCGCGACGGGCTGGCTGGTGCCCGAGCTCAAGGTTTCGCGGAACAACGGGTTCGAGGTGGCCCTGCCCTATTACTGGCGGATCGCTCGCAACCGCGACCTTGCGATCATCCCGCATCTTTACACAGGCACGTTGCCGACGCTCGAAGCGCGCTATCGCGAGCTGAACAGCCTCGGCGCATTCCAGGTCGGAGGCTTCCTCGCCTACAGCGACGTCGAGAACGCCGACCTCACTCCCAGCACAGACGGGCGGCGCAAGCTTCGCGGATATTTTGAGGCGAACGGCAAATACCAGCTCGATCCGCTGTGGAGCGTCACCGGCTTCTTCCGGGTCGCGTCGGACAAGACCGTCACCCGCCGCTACGACATCACGCGAGACGACCGCCTGCGCAATTTCATCAACGCCGAGCGGATCAGCCCGAACAGCTACGTCTCGATCGCCGGCTGGGCGTTCCAGGGTCTGCGGGTCGACGACGTCCAGAAGCAGATCCCGATCGCGCTTCCGGCGATCGATGCGCGGCTTCTCCTGGGCACGCCGGTGCTCGGCGGCCAGGTGCAGTTCCAGGCGAACAGCCTCGGAATCCTCCGGATTCACGGCCAGGACACGCAGCGCGCTTTCGCCAGCGCG
Organism: Alphaproteobacteria bacterium; assembly: GCA_046566245.1. Classification (GTDB taxonomy): domain Bacteria; phylum Pseudomonadota; class Alphaproteobacteria; order Sphingomonadales; family Sphingomonadaceae; genus Sphingomicrobium. The sequence goes on from JBKHXB010000022.1 coordinate 16,579, forward strand.
CGCTGGGACTGGAGGCGGTTCACCTCGATGGGCCAGCAGCTGACCCTTACCGCCTATGCGCGCGGCGACGTCTATCACACGGAGGACGCCGCTTCGACGACCGTGCCCATCTACGCGGGCACAGACGGATGGCATACGCGCGGGATCGTCGCTGCGGCCGCCGACCTGCAATGGCCGTTGATCGGGCCGCTGCTGGGCGGGATTCAGCGCGTCGTCCCGAGGGTCCAGCTGGTCGCTACCCCGCGCACGCCGAACATGAAGATCCCGAACGAGGACGCCCGCTCCGTCGACCTTGAGGACAGCAACCTGTTCGCGCTCAACCGCTTCCCCGGCTACGACCGGTGGGAAGACAGCTCGCGCATAACCTACGGGCTCGACTGGTTCTACGAGCGGCCGAACCTCGCGGTCAGCGCGACCATCGGCCAGAGCTATCGCCTCAACCGCCGCCCCGGCATATTCCCTGAAGGCACCGGGCTGACCGACCGGCTGTCGGACATCGTCGGACGGACCCGGATCCGCTACGGGCGGTTTCTTGACGTCACCCACCGCTACCGGCTGGACAAGAACAACCTCGCGGTGCGCCGCAACGAGCTCGACCTCACCGTCGGAAGCGACCAGACCTACTTCCAGATCGGCTATCTGAGGCTCAACCGGGACATCGACCCTCTGGTGGAGGACCTTCGCGACCGCGAGGAGCTCCGGCTTGCCGGACGAATCAAGTTCGCCCGCTACTGGTCGATCTTCGGTGCGACGGTGCTCGACCTTACAAACAAGGACGAAGACGCCTTTTCGCTCGCCGACGGATGGGAGCCCGTGCGCAACCGCTTGGGCTTCGCCTATGAAGACGAATGCCTGGAGCTTGGACTTACCTGGCGCCGCGACTATGAACGCCTCGGGGAGTTCCGGAAGGGCAATACCTTCGCGCTCCAGATAGCATTGAAAGGATTGGGCCGCTAAGCCTGCGTTCAGCGGGCGCGGTTAAAGGCAAAACTCGCGGATTTATTTGGGCAACAAGGAAAATCGGGTGGTGGCAGTTTCTGAATTCGTTCGCGCGCGTACGCGTCTCGGGATGCTTGTCCTGGCGCTTGGCGCCGCTACGGCCGCGGTGGCGCAGTCCGGCGCTGGCCAGACGCAGGGCACGGACCAGGCCCCGAGCGCACGGCCGCTCAATCTTCCTGAGAATCCGCAGCTGTTCGGATCGAGCTTGCCGTCCGTCATCAAGGCGACGGCGATCGTCAACGGCGAGATTATCACCCAGTCCGACATCGACCAGCGGCTGGCGCTCCTGGCGCTGTCGACCGGCGGCAAGATCCCCCAGAACCAGATCGACGAGATCCGCCAGCAAGTGCTCCGCAACCTCATCGACGAGACGCTCCAGATTCAAGCCGCGAAGGCCGACAAGATCACCGTTTCGCAGGCGGACATCGACCGGGCGGTCCAGCGGATCGCGACGCAGAACAAGCAGACGCCCGAGCAGCTTGCCGAGGTGCTCAAGGCCAACGGCTCATCGATCAAGGCGATGCGCCGGCAGATCGAGGGCGAGATCGCCTGGGGCCGGCTGCAGCAGAAGCGGATCGAAAGCGTCGTCAGCGTCGGCGAGGACGAGGTGAAGGCTGTCCTGGACCGGCTGAACGCCGCCAAGGGCACGGACGAATACAGGGTCAGCGAAATCTACATCTCGGCGCCCGGCGGCGACCTGTCGCAGGCGGCCGCGAAGGCCAACCAGATTATCGAGCAGCTCAAGGGCGGCGCGCCTTTCGCGGCTTACGCGCGCCAATATTCCGAGGCCTCGACGGCCGCCGTCGGCGGCGATCTCGGCTGGGTTCGGCCCGCGCAGCTCCCGCCGACGATCGCGGCGATCATCCAGACGATGCGTCCGGGCCAGATCAGCAATCCCATCTCGGTCCCGGGAGGAGTGTCGATCATTGCGGTCCAGGACGAGCGCAAGGTGCTCGGTCCGGACCCGCGCAATGCGGTTCTCAGCCTCAAGCAGGTGTCGGTTTCGTTCGCGAAGGGCACGACTCGCGAGCAAGCCGAGCCGATTGTCGCCCGCTTCGCGGAAGCTGCGCGCAGCATCGGCGGCTGCGGCGGCGCGGAGCGTATCGCCAGCGAGCTCAATGCGGAGGTGGTGTCCAGCGACGACATCAAGCTGCGCGACCTTCCGCCCGCGCTCCAGGACATCATGCTGCCGATGCAGGTCGGCCAGGCGACGCCGCCGTTCGGCTCGATCGAAGAAGGTGTGCGGGTGCTCGTCCTTTGCGGACGCGACGAGGTCGACCCGACGGCCCCGAGCTACGACCAGGTCTATGCCCAGCTGAACGAGGAGCGGGTCAACCTGCGTGCGCGGCGTTACCTCCGCGACCTTCGGCGTGATGCGGTGATCGAATTCAGGTAAGGCGCGCGTCATGGCGCGCGAGCCAATGACGCCCCTGGCAGTATCGCTCGGCGATCCCGCCGGCATCGGTCCGGAAGTCCTGGCGAAATGCTGGGACAATCGCGACCGCTTCGGACTGTCGCCCTTCGTCGTGATCGGCGACCCGCGCTCCGTACGCGCTGTGTGGGATGGGCCCCTCGCCACGATCGACGATCCGCGTGAAGCCGATTCCGCCTTCGACGTCGGGCTGCCGCTGATCCAGATTTCCTCGCCCGAACCGGACCGTCCGGGGCATCCAAGCGTCGCGGGCGCCCATTGCTCGCTCGACGCGCTCGAACTTGCGGTCGGCCTCGCTCGCTCCGGCTCGGCCGCAGGCGTGGTGACCGGCCCGGTCTCGAAGCAGCAGCTTTACGCGATCGGCTTTCGCCACCCCGGCCAGACCGAATTCGTCGCCGAAAGGTGCGGCATCGCTGCGGGAAATGTCGTCATGATGCTCGCCGGCCCGACGCTCAGGACCGTGCCCGTAACCACCCATATTCCGCTCCGCGACGTGCCCGATGCGCTGTCCTCCCAGCTGATCGAATCGCGCGGGCGGACAACGCTTCGCGGGCTTCAGCGCAATTTCGGGATCGCGGAGCCGCGTCTCGCGGTGACCGGCCTCAATCCCCACTCGGGCGAAGGCGGCCTGCTCGGGCGGGCCGAGATCGAGGTCATTGAGCCGGCGATCGCGGCGTTGAGAGCGGAGGGCTGGCGAGTAACCGGCCCGCATCCCGCCGACACGATGTTCCACGAAACGGCGCGCGCACGCTACGACGCGGCTTTGTGCATGTATCACGACCAGGCGCTGATCCCGGTCAAAGCGCTGCATTTCACCGAAGCCGTCAATATCACGCTGGGGCTTCCAATCATCCGGACCGCGCCCGACCACGGCACCGCTTTCGACATCGCGGGCCAGGACCGCGCCGACCCGCGGCCGATGGCCGCCGCGCTGCGCCTCGCCGCCGAATGCGCGCTCCACCGGTCGCTGGCGAGCGCGTGAGCCGGCACGAGCCGCTCCGCGAGGTCATTGCCCGCCATGGGCTTCAGGCCAGCAAGGCGCTCGGCCAGAATTTCATCCTCGACCGGCAGCTGCTCGCAAGAATCGCGGCCATCCCGGGCGAAATCGCCGGCGAGACCATTTACGAGGTCGGACCTGGCCCCGGCGGCCTCACTCGCGCTTTGCTCGAGAAGGGAGCGCGGGTTGTAGCGGTCGAGCGCGACCGTCGCTTCGCCCCGGCGCTGGCAGAGCTCGGCTCGGAATTTCCCGGAAAACTCGAGCTGGTCGAGGCAGACGCTTTGAAAGTCGACGAACAGCAACTGGTCGGGCCCGGCGCGCGGGTGGTGTCCAACCTGCCTTACAACGTCGGAACCGCGCTCCTGCTTCGCTGGCTGGCCGGCAAATGGCCGCCGTGGTGGAAATCGTTGACCCTCATGTTCCAGAAGGAGGTCGCCGAGCGGATCGTGGCCAAGCCGGGAAGCGAAGGGTACGGCCGGCTGTCGATCCTGTCGCAGTGGCGTTCAGACGCATGGATTGCCATGCAGCTTAGCCGCTCCGCCTTCGTACCACCGCCCAAGGTCGCGTCCGCGGTCATCCACCTGGTCCCGCGCGAGGCTCCAGAGCGAGTCGACCCGGTGAGACTCGAGCGACTGACGGAGGCGGCCTTTGGCCAGAGGCGCAAGATGCTCCGGTCCAGTCTCAAGGGCGTGACGGGCGCGCTCGATGCGCTCGAACGGCTCGGCATCGATCCGCAACGCCGCGCGGAAACGCTGGCCGTCGCCGATTATGTCGCGCTGGCGAGGAGCCTCGCCTAGTTCTTCTTGGTAGCGTCGGCCGGCTTGGCGGAAGCGACCGTCGGCCCGCGCGAGATCGCCGTGGACAGCTGCGCGACCTGCGGGCAATTGGCGCCGCAGACCTTCTGGATCTTGGCGAGGTTCTCCTTCGCGCGCGGAATGGCGCCGAGCTCGACCATCGCCTCGCCCTGGATTTCCAGGGCATCGACATCATTGGGCTCGAGCTGCAGCGCTTCGTTGGCGAGACGGATCGCCTTACCGAACAGCTTCTGCTGCTTGGCGACGCGCGCGAGATCGACGAAGGCGGAGCGGTTGCGGGGATCGACCGCGAGCGCGGTTTCGAGAAGATCGGCAGCCTCCACCAGCTTGCCGGAACTGGCCAGGGCGCGCGCCTGCTGCTGAAGCTCGACCGAACGCGGCAGGATTTGGTTGTCGGGCCGCTGGCCCACCACCGGGCTCCCAACCATTGTGGCGGCAACGCCAAGTGCCAGAAGACGAACCGAAATCCGCATCAACCTCTCCATCAACCCGTCGCCTCGGCCCCTAGCATGGCTTGAGAAGCCGCGCGACGAAAAAGCCGTCCGTCCCGTCATGGGACGGGGTTAGCAGCCGTCCGCTTCCGTCCGAACGACCGGCATATCCATGAATATCCTGCGCGATCCAGCCTGAACGGCGGCCTAAGAAGTTCGCTATCTGCCCCGCCCCCTCGCGAGTGAGGAGCGAGCACACGGCATAGACGAGCGCCCCTCCTGGGCGGACCATCTCGGCGCCGAGGTCGAGCAGCCTGGCCTGTAGCGCCGCAAGCTGCCCGAGCCGCGCGGGAGTGAGGCGCCAGCGCCCCTCCGGGTTGCGGCGCCACGTACCGCTGCCTGAACAGGGCGCGTCGACCAGCACGACGTCGGCACTGCCCACCCAGTCGGAGAGCTCTTCCAGCTCGTTCGGCGGATTGAGCAACCGAGTCTCGATGATCGCACCGGCCCGCTCGGCCCTCGGCCGGAGTTTCGACAGGCGCGCGCGGTTCGAATCCGTGGCCAGGATCGTCGCGTCCGGCGCCGCCGCGGCCAAAGCCAGGGACTTGCCGCCGGCGCCAGCGCAAAGGTCAAGGATTCGCTGGCCGGAGCTGGGGTCGCAGGCCAGCGCGATCAGTTGGCTGCCCTCGTCCTGCACTTCGACGAGGCTTTCGAGGAAGGCCGGGTGGTCGTCGATCCGGCTGTCGGGTGGAAGCCTGAGACCCCATGGGCTGAGCCGGGTCGGCGTCGAACCCGCGATCGCCTGAAGCATCGCTTCACGCGTGGTCCTGGCGATGTTGGCCCGAAGATCAACGGGCGCCCGTTCGAGGAGCGCGGGCCATTCATCACTTCCGACCAGCGGGGAAAGTTCCGGGACCAGCCAGGCGGGGATTTCGCCAGCCGTGCTTGCCGCTTCATCCTCGCGAATGGGTTCCGGGCCTCGCCGCTGGCCGAAGAGTTCGATGAAATCGGAATTGTCCTGGGCAAGGCCGAGGATGGCCTGCCTCCCGCTTTCGGGGCGGTCGGCCGTGCGCCGGATGGCACGGAACACGAGCTCGCGAACTGCGCGCCGGTCCTTGGAGCCCGCATAGCGGCGAGTCTTGAAGTAACGCGTGACGATCGCGTCGGCCGGCGGCCCGTTTTCGCGGGCGGAGTCGATGACCAGCTCGAGGACCTCGATCGCCGCCTGCAGGCGTGCAGCCGGGGTCATGGCTTAGCGCGTGGGATAATTCGGCGCCTCGCGGGTGATGGCGACGTCGTGCACGTGGCTTTCCGACAGGCCGGCATTGGTGATCCGCACGAACTTGGCCCTGTTCTGCAGGTCCTCGATCGTCTTCGATCCCGTGTAGCCCATCGCCGCCTTCACCCCGCCGACGAGCTGGTGGATGATGTCGCGCACTGGCCCCTTGAAAGGCACCTGACCCTCGATCCCTTCCGGGACGAGCTTCAAGTGATCCTTGATGTCCTGCTGGAAGTAGCGGTCGGCAGAGCCCCTCGCCATCGCCCCGACCGAGCCCATCCCGCGATAGGATTTGTAGGCGCGGCCCTGATAGAGGAAGGTTTCGCCGGGCGCTTCCTCGGTCCCTGCCAGCAGCGAGCCGATCATCACCGCGGACGCACCAGCGGCGAGCGCCTTGGCGATATCGCCCGAGGTGCGGATACCGCCGTCGGCAATCACCGGCACGTTGGAATCGCGGGCTACCGAAGCCGCGGCCATGACCGCGGTCAGCTGCGGAACGCCGACCCCGGCGACGATGCGCGTGGTGCAGATCGAACCGGGGCCGATCCCGACCTTGATCGCGTCGGCGCCGGCGTCGATCAGCGCCCGTGCCGCGTCCGCCGTCGCGACATTGCCGGCGATCACCTGTACCGAGTTGGAAAGCGCCTTCACCCGCTCGACCGCGCGGCCGACGTCCAGGTTGTGGCCGTGCGCGGTGTCGATGACGATGCAGTCGCAGCCTGCCTCGATCAGCGCCTCGGAGCGCTCGAAGCCCTTGTCTCCGACCGTCGTCGCGGCTGCCACGCGGAGCCGGCCTTCCGCGTCCTTGGTCGCGAGCGGAGCCGCGACGGCCTTTTCGATGTCCTTGACCGTGATCAGGCCCACGCAGCGGCTGGCCTCGTCAACGACAAGGAGTTTCTCGATCCGCCGCTGGTGGAGGATCCGCCGCGCCTCTTCCTGGCTCGTGCCGATCGGCACGGTGGCCAGATTCTCCTTTGTCATCAACTCGGAGATCGGCTGTTTCGGGTTTTCGGCGAAGCGGACGTCGCGGTTGGTGACGATCCCGACCAGCTTGCCGCCGTCCTCGACCACCGGGATGCCGCTGATCCGGTTGGACTTCATCAGCTCGAGCGCCTCGGCCAGGGTCTGGTCCGGGCGCATGGTGATCGGGTTGACGACCATGCCGCTTTCGAAGCGCTTGACTGCCCGGACTGCGGCGGCCTGCTGCCTGACGGTGAGATTGCGGTGAAGGACGCCGATCCCGCCGAGTTGGGCCAGCGCGATGGCCATGTCGGCCTCGGTCACCGTGTCCATCGCCGAGGACAGGATCGGGATGTTGAGCGGGATTTCGCGGGTCAGCCTGGTTCGCGTGTCCGCCTGGCTTGGAAGAACGGCGGATTCAAGCGGCTGCAACAGGACGTCGTCGAACGTCAGCCCCAGGGGAATATCGGGTACGGGAATCGGGTCGGCCATATCGGCCCATGACAGAGGAAGGCCGATTCGCCAAGTGCGGGCTAGGTCCTGGCCCTCTCCAGCAGACGCTCGGCCGCGGCTACGTGCATCCGCTCGATCATCCGGCCCTCGAACCGCTCGGCGCCGCCGCCATAGGCCGCGATCAGCCGGCGTGCGCGAGCAAGCTCCTCCTCGGTCGGAGAAAAGGCGCGGTTGCACGGCTCGATCTGCCGCGGGTGGATCAGGCTCTTGCCGTCAAAGCCGAGCATGCGCCCCTCGGCGCATTCGGCCGCGAAGCCGTCCAGATCCTCGAGATCGTTATAGACCCCGTCGAAAGCGCCGATTCTGGCAGCACGCGCGGCGAGGACTATCGACTGCAGAGCCGTCCGCAGAGGCTTTCGGCCGGCGCCCGGCGGAAGGTCCAGATCGGCCGACAGATCGTTCGTGCCTGCGATCAGCGCCGCCGCGCTCTGGGCGATATCCGCTGCCGCGAGCACTCCGGCCGCTGTCTCCACCATCGCCAGCAACGGCTTTCCGACCGCCTCCGCGACCCCGTGCACGAGGTGACCGGATGCAGCGCGCGGGAGGACCGCATATTGGGCATTGGATCGGGCGACCGAATCCAAGTCAAGCGAATGCCACTCGCTCCCGATAGAGTTGACGCGGATCGCGACCGGCATCGGCCATTCCGCCGACACCGCCGACACCGCCTCCACCGCCGCCGCCCGCGCGGCAGCCTTGTCCTCGGGCTTCACCGCGTCCTCCAGGTCGAGCACGACAAGGTCCGCCGCCGATTCCCGCGCATGGCCGATGGCCCGCGGGTTGGACGCCGGCAGGAACAGCACCGAGCGGACCGAGCGCAGGCTTTCGATCACCGCGAATTTCCCTTCCGTTCCGGCTTGCAAGGTCGCATCATGCCCCCAGACAAAGCCGAGGACAAACATGCTGACCACCTTGATGACGGCCGTCGCCGTCCTGGCGCTCCTGTTCGTGATGATGAGCGTCAAGATCGTCCGCCAGGGCTATCGCTACACGATCGAGCATTTCGGGCGCTTCGTGCGCGTCGCGGAGCCCGGCTTCAACTTCGTCCCGCCCTTCTTTTACCGGGTCGGCCGGCGGATCAACATGATGGAGCAGGTACTCGACATCCCGGGCCAGGAGATCATCACCAAGGACAATGCGATGGTCGCGGTCGACGGAGTCGTTTTCTTCCAGGTGCTCGACGCGGCCAAGGCGGCCTATGAGGTCAGCGACCTCTACACCGCGATCATGGCGCTCTCGACGACCAACCTCAGGACCGTCATGGGCTCGATGGACCTGGACGAGACCCTGTCCAAGCGCGACGAGATCAACGCCCGGCTGCTGAGCGTCGTCGACCAGGCGACCGAGCCGTGGGGAGTGAAGATCACGCGGGTCGAAGTGCGCGACATCCGGCCGCCCAACAACATCGTCGACGCCATGGCCCGGCAGATGAAGGCCGAGCGCGAGAAGCGCGCCGCGATCCTGGAGGCGGAAGGCCTGCGCGCGGCCGCCATCCTCCAGGCCGAGGGACAGAAGCAGTCGCTGATCCTCGAGGCCGAGGGCGCTCGCGAGGCGGCGTTCCGCGAGGCCGAGGCCCGCGAGCGCGCCGCCGAGGCCGAAGCCAAGGCGACCGAGCTCGTCTCCAACGCGATTTCCAAGGGCAATGCGCAGGCAATCAACTATTTCGTGGCCCAGAAATATGTAGACGCGGTCGCCGAGTTCGCGCGCTCGTCGAACGCCAAGACTATCCTGTTCCCGGTCGAGGCCACGCAGCTCATAGGCTCGCTCGGCGGCATCGGCGAGATCGCGAAACAGGCGCTTGGAACCGAATCGACACCGACGCCAAGCGTCCCCAAGGTAAAGGGCTAAGGCGCCATGCTCGACGATATCGATCCCGGCTGGCTGTGGATGATCGGCGGAGTGATCCTGCTCACCGCCGAGATCATGGTTCCGGGGGTATTCCTGGTGTGGATTGGGATCGCCGCGATCGTCACCGGACTGTTCGCCCTGCTGTTCGGGATCGGCGTTGCAGGCCAGCTCGGGCTGTTCGCCCTCTACGCCGTGCTTGCCGTGCTGGTCGGGCGCCGCTTCTATGGAGTGAAGGGCGTTCCGGCGAGCGACTCGCTGCTCAACGACCGCGCCGCGCAGATGATCGGAAGGCGGGTGATGGTCGTCCAGCCGGTCGATGAGGACAGCGGCCGGGTGCGGGTCGGCGATTCCGAATGGAGCGCCCGGGGCGGGCCAGCCGAGCCCGGCGACCGCGTGCGGGTCACGGGGGTTGATGGAAACTGCCTGATCGTCGAGGCTGAGCGCCGCCTCAGCTGATTCCCAATCGGAGTGCCCCGAGTTGACTCATAGTTATTTCAGCCGCCGCGACGCGCTCGCGGCGCTTGCCGCCACCGCCTCCATGCCGCTGCTTTCCGCCTGCACCCGGGCGGCCGCGGTCGCGCCGGCGCCTGTCCCACTCGTTCCGGCCGGTCCGAGCCAGGCCGAGGGGCTCGCCCTTCTCGACAGCATCGCGGAGAATTTGCTGCGCCTGTCGCCGGAAAGCGCGACCTCGCTCGGGATCGACAAGGGCCCGCGCGCCCAGCTCCGCTATCAGCTCAGCGACCGGTCCGCGCTCGGCCAGCAGCGGATCGCGAGCACCCTTCGCGCCGACCTCGCTCGCGCCCAGGCCTTCGACGCGAGCGGCCTCGATTTCCGGATGCGGACCAATTTCGAGGTCGTCCGGAGCGCCTATGCGACGGCACTGGAAGGGTTCGCCTTCCCCTATGGCGACGTTGCCGTCGGCGGCTGGCGCAACACGCCCTATGTCGTGATCCAGAACGTCGGGGCTTACCTGGACATCCCGCGCTTCCTCGATGCCGACCACACGATCGAAAGTGCGGCGGACGCGGACGCTTACCTTGCCCGCCTGCAATCCTACCCGCGCCAGCTCGACGGCGAGCTCGGCCGGATCCAGTCGGCCCGCGCGACGGGCCTGGTCCCGCCCGCCTTCCTGCTCGACAAGGCGATCAAGCAGATGGAAATGTCGATCAAGGGCGCGCGCGAGGGCGGCGGCCTGGTCGAATCCATCGCTCGCCGGACCAAGGAAAAGGGAATCCCCGGCGACTGGGAAGCCCGGGCCAGGTCGATCGTCACCCAGGAAGTCGTTCCCGCGCTCGAGCGCCAGCTTGCCGAGCTCAAGACCGAGCGCGCGGTCGCGACGAGCGACGCCGGAATGTGGGCCCGGCCGCTCGGCGACCAGTTCTACCGCTGGGCGCTGAAGGCGGCGACGACGACGACGCTGACCCCTGACGAAGTGCACGCGATGGGCCTGGAAGAGGTTAAGGCGCTGCACGCGCGCATGGACCCGATCCTGAAGGAGATCGGCTACACCAAGGGCTCGGTCGGCGAGCGGATGCAGGCGCTGTCCGACGACCCGCGCTACAAGTTCGCCGAGGGCGACAAGGGCCGCGCCGAGATCATGGCGTTCATCCAGGACCGGCTTGCCTGGATCAAGGCGCAGATGCCGCGCGCGTTCAACACGCTCGTCGACCCGAACATGGAGGTGCGCCGGCTCCCGCCCGAGGAAGAGCCCGGCGCTCCTGGCGCGTACGGCGGCGCGGGCTCGATTGACGGCAAGATCCCGGGCCGCTTCTGGATCAACCTTCGCACCACCGACCTGCACCGCAAGTACGACCTTGCCGACCTCACCTTCCACGAGGCGATCCCGGGCCACATCTGGCAGGGCGAATATACGCGGCGCGACCCGCTGATCCGGCAGATGCTTGCCTTCAACGCTTATTCCGAAGGCTGGGCGCTTTACGGCGAGCAGCTCGCGGACGAGCTCGGCGCCTATGACGGCAACCCGGTCGGGCGGCTCGGCTACCTGCAGTCGCTCGCCTTCCGCGCCTGCCGGATGGTCGTCGACACGGGCCTCCACGCCAAGCGCTGGACGCGGCAGCAGGCCGTCGATTTCTTCGTCAACGTCAACGGCTCGAAGGCGGAGGAAGTCGCGAGCGAGGTCGACCGCTATTGCTCCTGGCCCGGCCAGGCGACGGGGTACAAGCTCGGCCACAGCCGCATCGTCGCGCTTCGCGAGAAGGCGAAGGCCGAGCTCGGCGCGAAATACGACCTCAAGGCGTTCGACGACGCGGTCGTCCTCGGCGGCAACGTTCCGATGAACGTGCTCGCCAAGAACGTCGACGAATATATCGCGAAGACGAAGGGGGCATGATCACCCGCCCTGGTTAATGGCTGTTTTCGGCCGATTGCGGACATTAGCGCCTTCAGTCAGTCTGACCCAATGACACCGGAGGATGCGGTCGATCAGAAGAGCGTGGAAGGCATTGGCTGCTCGTGGGCACTGCTGGGCCTGAACACGGTGTTGATGGGTCTGCTTGCTGCGAGCTTCGTGCAGGGACTGTATTCCAGTAACCAGCAAGAGCTGTGGTATCGTTATGGCGCTCTTGGCCTATTCTTGGCGGGGACCGTGCTCCCTGGGATCGCTCTGGTAATTGGTCGTCGATCGTTCTGGATTGTCGCTGCCGCCACGGCGTGGATGCTTCTGACCCTTCTTGCCTTCGCGTGGTTCACCATGATGTCAGGCGGGGGAGTTTGAGCCTCTCAGCTAATGACTGCTTTCCACCCATTGCGGTGACGGCGAAAACAGATACCGTCCCTGGATGCGTAGGTCACATTCCGTAAGCGCAGTGCTCTTGGTCATGGTGACGGTGGCGGGATGTGTCACCTCGCCGACGAGCCTGCCGGTTGTGCGCGCAGTCAGCGAGGCAGAACTGCGGAACAGCCAAGTGGTTCAAGTTCATGGCGTGATTGGCTCATGGCATAGCGGAGTAAATCTCTATTCTCCGTCGCGCCAAGAGTGCATCGGTCTATTAGCGGCGCAATCGGATTTGCCTCGCTTTCGCGCTTACGAGGGGCAGCGCGTTACCGTCTCCGGCAAGTTGGAAGCACAAGGATGCGGGCGCGACGGAATATGCGATGAGCATCTTTGCGGACCGGCGGTGCTTTCATCAGTCCAGCTGGCAGAATGACGGACTTCTAGCGTCTGCTTTCCACCCATTGCGGACATCGGAATAGAATCGTCATTCCCGCGAAAGCGGGAACCCAGTAGCACTGGCATGGTGCAGTGCGAGTTCGGCCCGACGGTCTACATCCTGGCCTCGAAGCGCAACGGCACGCTCTACATCGGCGTAACCTCAGACCTTTTGGGCCGCGTTTACCGGCATCGTACCACCCAGCTTCCGGGCTTCACGCGCAAGTACGATGTGAAGCTGCTCGTCTGGTTCGAGCAGCATTCGACAATGGAATCGGCCATCCTGCGCGAAAAGCGGATCAAGAAATGGAACCGAGCCTGGAAGCTGGAGCTGATCGAGTCGAACAACCCGCACTGGCGCGATCTCGCCGAGGATTTCGGCTTCGAGCCACTGGCCTGATCTGGGTTCCCGCTTTCGCGGGAATGACGAAACTAGGGCGTGCGCTTTCCACCCATTGCGGACGCTAGCCAAGTTCGCCCTAACTCGGCTCGACGATCCTCAGACCGAGCTCGCGCAGGTGCTTCGCGGGCACTTCCGCGGGCGCGTTCATCATCAGATCCTCGGCCTTCTGGTTCATCGGGAAGAGGATGACCTCGCGGATGTTGGGCTCGTCGGCGAGAAGCATGACGATGCGGTCGATGCCCGGCGCCGAGCCCCCGTGCGGCGGCGCGCCGTACTTGAACGCGTTGATCATGCCCGAAAAGTCGCGGTCGACCTCCTCGCGCGTGTAGCCCGCGATCTCGAACGCCTTGTACATGATGTCCGGGCGGTGGTTGCGGATCGCGCCGGAGGACAGTTCGATGCCGTTGCAGACGATGTCGTACTGGAACGCCAGGACCTCGAGCGGATCGTCTCCCTCCAGCGCCTCCATCCCCCCCTGCGGCATCGAGAACGGGTTGTGGCTGAACTCGACGCGCCCCTCGTCGTCGAGCTCGTACATCGGGAAGTCGACGATCCAGCAGAAGCGGTAGGCGTCCTGCTCGACCAGGCCGAGCGTCTCGCCCACGTGCGTGCGCAGCGCGCCGAGCAGCTTCTGGGCCTTCTCGCGGTCGTCGTCGGCCACCACCAGCAGCGAGTCGCCCGGCTC
>JBKHXB010000023.1:0-29220 GCA_046566245.1 Alphaproteobacteria bacterium
CGCTCGGCGATGTCGCCGACCGGGCGGCAGGGGCGCTTTTCTGAGCCGAATCCGGATCGTCGGGCGCACCGGCTCGACCAACGCGGACCTGCTTGCCGACCCGTCCGCGGTCGAAGGCGAATGGCTTGTCGCGCTCCACCAGAGCGCCGGGAAGGGCCGTCAGGGCCGCAGCTGGGAGACCAAGGCTGGCAACTTCTTCGGAAGCACGGTCATCGATGTGGCGAAGGGCGACCCGCCCGCGCAATCGCTGTCCCTGGCCGCCGGATTGGCCCTGATCGAAGCCGTGGAAACGGCGGCGCCGGGGCTCAACCTCATGCTGAAATGGCCCAACGACCTGCTCCTGGATGGAGCCAAGCTCGCGGGCATCCTACTCGAGCGGCAGGGCGACCGCGTCGTCGCCGGCTTCGGTGTTAACCTGTCCGACGCGCCGGAGATTCCGGGGCGTCCCACCGCGCATCTTGGCGCACGAATCTCGCCGCAGGCCTTCGCGCCCCTGCTCGCGGCGAGCATGGCTCGGCTGCTCTCCCTGTGGAGGTCGAGCGAGCCGGAGGCCTTCGCCCAGGCCTGGCTCGCACGAGCCCATCCGCTGGGTACCCAGCTTAGCGTCCACGGGCAGGATTCCGCGCCCATCAGGGGCCGCTTCGACGGGATCGAGGTCGACGGGACGCTCAGGCTGCGCTTGGCGGACGGAAGCGTCCGTGCCATTCACGCCGCCGACGTCAGCATAGGATAGCAATGCTCCTCGCCATCGACGCCGGGAACACGAATATCGTCTTTGCGCTCGTGGAGGGCGGCGCGATCCGCGCGCGCTGGCGGATCGCGACCGATCCAAGGCGCACGGCCGACCAATATTCGGTCTGGCTCTACCAGCTGCTCGAGCTCGAAGGCCTGTCTAAGGATGATGTCGAGGCGGTGATCATCGGCACGGTTGTCCCGCGCGCCACTCACAACCTGCAGGTGCTGGCGAGCAAATATTTCGGAGTGGAGGCGCTCGTCGCGGGGCACGGCGAGGCAAGCTGGCCGATCGTTCTCGACGTCGACGAGCCGCACAATGTCGGCGCCGACCGGGCGCTCAACGCGATCGCGGCGCATGCGAGGTATCCGGGCGACCTCGTCGTCATCGACTTCGGGACGGCGACCACCTTTGACGTCGTCGGAGCGGACGGGGCCTATCGGGGAGGGATCATCGCGCCCGGGATCAACCTTTCCATCGACGCCCTCGTGAATGCGGCGGCCAAGCTTCCCAGGATCGCGATCGAGGCGCCCGAGGACGACAGCGTCGTCGGCAGGACCACCGAGAGCCAGATGCTGATCGGAGTCTACTGGGGCTATGTGGCGATGATGGAGGGGCTGATCGAGCGCCTGAAGAAGGAGATCGGGAGGCCGGTCACAGTGATCGGTACGGGCGGGCTCGCGGCGCTGTTCCAGCAGAGGACGGGCCTGTTCGACGCGGTTGAGCCCGATCTTACGATTCAGGGGTTGAGCCTTCTCTACGAAGGACTTGTTTCAAGCACATGATTCCAGGCGAAGAGCTGCTGTTCTGCGCGCTCGGCGGTTCGGGCGAGATCGGCATGAACGTCAATCTCTATGGCTGCCGCGGCCAGTGGCTGATGGTCGACCTCGGCCTGACCTTCGCCGACCCGCAATATCCGGGGGTCGACCTCATCCTCCCGGATCTCGACTTCATCGAGAAGCAGCAGGACCGGCTCGCCGGGATCATCCTGACGCACGGTCACGAGGACCATATCGGCGCGCTTCCCTATCTCGCCGAAGACCTCAAGGTCCCGCTCTACGCGACGCCGTTCACCGCGGGGCTCATAGCCGGCAAGCTCGAGGAAGAGGGGCTGACCGGGCACGTCCCGCTGCACATCATCGACCGCGAGGGCGAGGTCGAACTGGGGCCGTTCAAGGTGCGCTACGTCGCGCTCGCCCATTCCATTCCGGAAGGGAACGGAGTCCTGATCGAAACGCCGTTCGGCCGCATTTTCCACACCGGCGACTGGAAGATCGACGAAACGCCGGTCCTGGGTGAACCGTCGAGCGACGAAACGCTTCGCGAGATCGGCGATGAAGGTGTGCTCGCGCTCGTTTGCGACTCGACCAACGTCTTCCAGGAGGAACCGTCCGGGTCGGAAGCGGGCGTCCGCCTGGGCCTGGACGAGGAGGTCGCCAAGGCGAAGGGACGAGTGCTGATCACCACTTTCGCTTCCAATGCGGCGCGGCTGAAGACGATCGGCGAGGTCGCGATCGACACCGGGCGGCAGGTCTGCATCGCCGGGCGCTCGCTCGAGCGGATTCTCAACGTCGCCCAGGCGACCGGCTACCTGCTCGATTTCCCCCCGAGGATCACGTTCGACGAAGCAATGCGGCTGCCGCGGCGCGAGGTGCTGATCATCGCCACTGGAGGGCAGGGGGAGCCGCGCGCCGCCCTCGGCCGGATCGCCAGCGGCAACCACGAAATCAAGCTGGCCGAAGGCGACACGGTGATCTTTTCGTCGAAGATCATCCCCGGCAACGAGATCGCGATCGGGCGGATCATGAACGCATTGTCCGACCTTGGCGTCCTGATGGTCACCGAGAAGCAGGCGCATGTGCACGTGTCCGGCCATCCGGGACGGCCGGAGCTCGCCGCCATGTACGACTGGATCCGGCCGGAAATAGTGGTGCCCGTCCACGGCGAGGCGCGGCACATGGCCGAACAGGCGCGTTTCGCCCTCGCCCATGGCGTCCCGAAGGCTGTCGTGCAGAAGAATGGCGACGTTGTCCGCCTCGCTCCGGGCGATCCGAAGAAGGTCGACGAAATCCGCGTCGGCCGGCTGGTGCTCGACGGGGACGTGATCCTGCCCGCGGACGGCGCGACGATGACGGAACGTCGGCGGATCAGCGTCGGCGGGCTCATCACGGTGGCGCTTCCCGTCGGCCCTGGCGGCGAGCTTGCTGGAACTCCGCACGTGCGCCCGTTCGGAGTACCGGTCGAGGAGGACCGCGAAGATTTCATCGCCGACGCGATCGAGTCGGCGACCCGCGCCTTTGATCCCGACGCCGACGAGGAGAAGATGCGCGAGGGCGTCAGGCTCGCCGTACGGCGCTGCGCCACCGCCTGGACCGGAAAGAAGCCGATCGTCGAAGTGATGGTGCTGAAGGTCGCGCCCGCATGAAGTGGACGTCGATCCTTGCCATCTACTTCCTGTTCTTCGTCGCCTGCGCCTTCATCCTTCTTCCTTTCGGCGTGAAGACGGACGAGGAGGTCGGCAATCCGCTCGTACCCGGCCAGGTAGAAAGCGCGCCTCACCAGTTCCGGCTCGGCCGGCATCTGCTGCTGGCGGCGCTGGTCGCTGCGGTCCTGTTCGCGCTCTACTATGCCAACTGGACGTTCGGCTGGATCACCGCCGACGACTTAGACTTCTATCGCTGATCAGCGCTTCCGGTCGATCGCGTCGGCAAGCGCGGCGTAGAGCTTGCCCATGTCCGAGGACATCAGGGTGACCGCGATCATCCCGCCATCGCGCTCGGCGAGGACTCGCCGGAGCATCGCCTCGAAGTCGTGGACGTAGCGGTTCACCGACTGCTGGAACTCGCGGTCCGAATCGTAATAGGCGCGGATGGAGCGGGTTTCGCCGCCGCCGATCAGGCGGGCCGCGCGCCTCGTGAAGACACCGCGGTTGCCCTTCAGGTAGGATTCCCAGGCTCTCTCGTCGACCTCGTCGGACAGGATCTTGCCGACGTCGATCGAGGCGGAGTGCATCGAATCCATCAGCAGGGCGACGCGCCTCGCGAAGGCCTCGCTGTCGGCTTCCCGCCGCGCCGAATCCTGCTCCTCGACATGCTTTTCGAGAGCCGTCGCGCTCTGCCCCAGCGCAAGCATCTGCTGGGTCAGCCGGTCGGTCGCCGAGCGGGCGGATTCGACGGCGCGCGCAGCCACCGATTCGACCTCGCGAAGCCGCTCCTCGATGCTCTCGCGGATCACTTTTTCGAGCGCCTCGCGGGTGGCCTGGCTGAAGCCCTCGGCGCTTTCCGGAACCACGCTCGCGATCGCCTCGCGGGCGCGCTGCGCCGCGTGAGCCGCGGCTTCGCGCACCTGGACCATCGCCTGGACGAGCGCGGGCCCCGTCTCGTTGGTGAGCTCGGCGGCCTGGGCCTTCGCCTCGGCGATCGCGGTCGCAAGAGCGCCGAGCTTCTCCTCGGCATTGCCGGCTCCCTCGTCGAGCGTGCCGAGCAGCGCGCTCAGCCGATCCTGCTGTTCGGCGATCGCCTCGCCGGTCGCTGCAAGCCGGTCGCTCGCCTCGACCGCGGCCTCGCGCACCCATTCGACCTCGGGACGGAGCGAGCGCGTCGTTTGCACGAGATGCTCGGCCTGCGCGCTGGTTTCCTCGATAGCCTGGCCGAGCTGCGCCCGGACGATCCCCGAGAGGCCTTCGACGCTCGACCGGAGCGACTCGGTCCGTTGCGCGAGGCTGTCGATCGACTCGTGCTGCGCTCCGGCTTGCTCGCCCATCGCCTCGAGCTCGGCCCGCGAACGCGCGAGCGCTTCGACGAAGCGCGCGGCGCGCTCGTCGCCAGCCTCGGCGAGGGCCGCGAACCGCTGGTCCAGCTCGCCCAGCGCCCGCTCGATCTCGGAGACCATTTGCTGGGACGCCCGCTCCTGCTCCGCGACCCGGCCCGACAGCGAATCCAGCGCCGAAGAGGCCGTGCTCACGTTCGTCCCGAGCGCCTCGGACGCTTCGATGCCCGCGCGGCCGATCCCCGCCTCGGCCTGCTTTACGAGCGCGCTCACGGCCTGCGAATGAGCGTCAATGCCAATACGGATCTCGTCGAGGCTCGCCGCCGTCCTCTCGAGAAGCGAGTCGATCGCCGAGCTGAAGCTCGACTCGGCTTCACCGACCCGCGCCGCCGCCGCCGCGCCCGCGCTTTCAATGTGCGTCAGGTGCGCGACCAGGCGCTGGGCCGCCGAGGCGACAATCTCGTCCGCCTCGCGGGTCCGCTCGCTGAGAGCAGCAACCTGCTGGTCCAACTCGGCGGTCCGTCCAGCCGCTTCGCCCGCGGCGCCCCGAAGTTGCTCGGAAATCGAGCGTGCATGTTCTTCGGCGCGCGGCAAATCCTCGAGAAGGACGCCGATGTCGTTGCGCGCCAGCTCCGCCGCCCGGTCGAGCGCCTCGCCGTGGCGGAGCAGCTTGTCGGTGCTGGAGTCGAATTCGCGGGTGATTCCGCCGAGCCTGCCCGTCGCCTCGTCGCCGAGCTGCATCAGCTGCTGGCTGATCGCCGTCAGCTCCGAGCGGCTGTCGCCGATCCGCTGCGAGAGCACTTCGAGCAGCGCCTCGAGGCTCCGAGCCTCGGTGCGCATGGTGATGACCGAGCGCGTGAACTTTTCCGCTTCCCTGCGCCGCGTTCGGCCGAACATCAGCCAGGCGAGGCCGAGCAGTGCGAGCGGCCCTGCAGCGATCGCGACCCATTCGGCGATGGCGGGGGAATTGAGAGGCGTTCCGGCCAGCGCTCGCCCAGCCGACCAGGCCGTATAAGCGGTCCACAGGATCGCCAGCAGGATCAGCGCCGTCGCGAGCACGGCCCGCCCGCCCGGAGTCGCGGGCTCCGCCTCGGCTCGCGCCTCGTCCCATTGGACGGGATCGAATCCTATGGCCGGAGCGGTGTTTTCGGCCGCATCGGCCGGGATCACCGGCTCGGGCTGGCCGTGTGGGACGGCTGTCGGGCGACTGACTGTCATGGCTGTTGCAGTTTATCATCTTTGTCTGGCTGCGAAAGCGATTAGAAACACGGCATCCCGCGTTCGCGCGCATCTTGCACAAAAGGGGGTATGGGATGGCGATCGGCGCCCTGATCGCGGCCTATATGGAAGACGAATCGGGCTCGCTGCGGGCGCTTCTGCCGATGGCCGGCCGGACCCTGCTCGAATATCAGGTGCGCTGCGCAGCGGCGGCGGGCGCGGCCCCTATCGTCGTCGTCGTCGACAGGATTCCGATCGCCCTCAACCAGGTGCTCGAACGGCTGCAACAGGATGGGCTGCCGGTGGTCACGGTCGGCGATGCCGCCGAGGCCGCGAGCCGTTTCGAGGCGGGCGAAATGGTGCTTCTCGTCGCCGACGGCGTGGCGCCGACGTCCGACCTTCTCGCCGGGCTCGCGGAAGAAGAGGAGGCGGTGGTCGTGACGGTTCCCGACGACGAGGGCCACCAGCGCTTCGAGCGGATCGACGCGCTCAGCCGCTGGTCCGGAGTTGCCCTCATCGAGTCGCAGTCGATCGGGGCGACGGCGGCCATGCTCGGCGACTGGGACCTGCAGTCGACGCTTCTGAGGCGCAGCCTGCAGGCCGGCGCCCGGACAGTGCCGGTCGCGCCCGGCGCCGGCGAGCCGCTGCTCGCGCAAAAGGCGGACGATTTGGCCGGGCTGGAGCGGCATCTGATCGCGGCCTCGCGTGGCTCGCGCCGCGACTGGGCAAGCCGCTTTGTGCTTCCACTGGTCGAGGAATTCGCGACCGAGCGCCTGCTCGAAACCCGCGTCAACGCCCCGACCCTCGTCCAGCTGGCGCTGTTGCTGACCCTCGGGAGCGCGGTGGCCTTCGCCTCGGGCTGGCTCGTGACCGGCCTTGCGCTGCTCATCCTTTCGACCCCGCTCGACCTTATTGCCCGCAGGCTGGCCGCGCTTCGGCTCAAGCCCATGCCGGGGCGCTCGCTCAGCAGGCGTCTGTTATGGCCGGCCGCGGGTCTGGCGCTCGCCGGGCTCGGCTGGTGGCAGGCCGGCCATGGCGGCGGCTGGGGGGCATTGTTCGCTGCTTTAACCGCGCTCGCGTTTGCGGAGGCCGCCCGGGTCGAGCGCGGCAGACTCGACGTTCCCGGCGGAATTTGGCTGTTTTCAAGGCGCAACGCGATCCTTGCGGCGGTGCCCTTCGCGCTCTTCGGGGCCTGGACCGCCTATCTGGTCGCGGCTGCGCTCTACGCCGCGGCTAGTTTTTTCTTTCTGCAGCATGTCAATCACCGCTTGGGAATCGAGTTGACCCCGCGTTAACCCCGATCCGATAAACGGGGACCGATGGTGCCTGTGGAGTGGCCGATTGCAGCCCCCGCTTCGGACGGAGGGCCTGTGCCCGCGCGCGCGGCGGGAGACGCGCGCCTGCGCACCGTGCGCGCCGATTTCTTCCTAGATCCGCGTGAACGGCTGACCGAGCAGGAGCGGGCGCTGATGACCGCGATGCTCGGCGACCTCGTTTCGATGCTGGCCGACGAATTCGTTTCGATGATGGCCGATTCGGAGGCTGCCAACGATGAGGGCGAAAGCCTGGTCGACCGCCTGTGGGCCGCCGGGCTTCTCGATATGCCCGAGCTCGTGCAGCTGCTGTTGCACAGGGCCGAGGAAGAACGGCTGGTCGCGGCTGTCCGTGCCGGCCGGCCGGCCGCGAAGGCTCGCCTGCTGCAATCGCTCGTCAGCGATCCGGACTCGGACGTTTCGGCGGCGGCAATGGCGCTGATCCTTGCGCGCGGGCGCAGGCGCGACCGTTTTGACAGGCCCCGGATCGCTTTCGACGACCTGCCGGCGGAAACAGCCGTCGCTCTCGTCAGCGCGATTGCGGCCGCCCTTCGCACCGATCTTGCCGTACGGTTCGGCGAGCGGTCGGCGGACGAGCGCCTGTCGGAGGCGGCTCGCGAGCTCCTGGCCGGGCACGATGAGGGCAACCGCCTCGACGCCAGGACGTTCGCCCTGGTCCACGCGCTCGACAAGGCCGGTCGGCTCGATGACGCGCTGCTCCGCTCAGCGCTTGTCGAGGCCGAGATCGCGCTGCTTTGCGAGACTCTCGCGCGACGGGCGGGCATTGGCTTCGATGCAAGTTGGACGCACCTTTCCGGCGGACCCGGCAAGCTCGCATTGCTGCTGAGGCTGGCGGGGCTTCGGCGAGATCTCGCTGGCGAGCTCGTGGCGACCCTTGCTGAGATCGTGGGTTCGGATGCCGAAAGCGAAATCCAGGCTTTCGATTCACTGACCGATTGCGAGATCGAGGATTCGCGAAGCTGGCTTCGGCTAAACCCCGTCTATCGCGATGCGATCGGCGCCTTGGGTGGGGGTCATGGCTAGCGCCCCGTCCGATCCTCGCCCGATCCTGGGACGGGTCGATGCCAACGGCCGGCTTATCGCCGCCGACCCGGAGCTCGAACGGCTCCAGGTCGAGGCCGGTTCAAGCCTTGGTGCGACGCTTGCGCTGCCGCAGCTGGCGGCGGTGGTTCGAATTGCCCAGCGTCTGCGGATCCCGATATCCAGGCGCGTCCTTGCGGCCGGGGCCGACCAGGACGTGGACATGTGGGTTCGCGCCGTCCCCGAGGACGGCGAAGTCGCGATCGCGATCGAGCAATGGAGCAGTCGCCCCGCCGCTCCGCCCCGATTGACAGCAATCGCGTCGGTCGAGCGCGAGCACCTGGGCGAAGTGCCGCTGACCTGGTCCGTTGACGAGCAGCTTCGGATCGTCGCGCTCTCGCCGGGGCTCGCCGAGCAGCTTTCGATCGATCCTGCGGAAGCGGCGGGCCAGCCGCTGACGAAATTCCTCAAGCTCGAGGAGAATGAGGATGGGGAAATGCCGCTGCTGGCGGCGCTTGCATCACGGAAAAGCTTTGAAATGCAGCGTGCGCAGGTCCGTAGCGGCGAGCAGCAGTTGACGCTGAGCGGCGACGTGGTCCTTGGCGCCGGCGATTCCTTCGCCGGCCTGGAAGGTTCGGCCAGTGCCATGGGCGATACGAAAGGGGAGGCGGCGCTGGTCGATCCTTCCCTTCATTCCGCGCTGCAGGTGCCGCTCGACAGCATTGTCCGTTCCGCGGAGGACATGGCCGGGCAGGCCGAGCGCCGCGAGAGCGACGAATATGCCGCCTATGCGGCCGATATCGCTACGGCGGCGCGGCACCTGCTGTCGGTCATCCGCTCGCTCGGCGAGCAGGCCCAGCTCAAGGGCGACCGGCCTGTGGACCTTTGCGAGCTCACTCGCGAAGCGGTCGGACTCGTCGAGCCGGAGGCGGGCGACAGGGAAATCGCGATCGCCGTGCAGAGGGCAGGGGAGATCTTCGCGCGCGCGGAGCCGCGAAGCGTGATCCAGATCCTCGTCAACCTGCTCGGGAACGCGGTCCGCCACACGCGCGAGCAAACCGCTGTCACCGTTTCCTTCGAAAAGGGAGATGGCTCGGTCCTTGTCCATGTCGCCGATGAGGGGCCGGGAATCGACCCCGACGACCATCAGCGCATTTTCGAGCCCTTCGAGCAGGCGAACGGCGGGGACCGCGGCGGAACCGGCCTCGGGCTCGCTATCTCGCGGCGCCTCGCGCGCGGGCTCGGCGGCGACATACGTCTCCAGAGCCG
This sequence comes from Alphaproteobacteria bacterium, assembly GCA_046566245.1. Classification (GTDB taxonomy): domain Bacteria; phylum Pseudomonadota; class Alphaproteobacteria; order Sphingomonadales; family Sphingomonadaceae; genus Sphingomicrobium. The sequence continues at coordinate 9,343 of JBKHXB010000023.1, forward strand.
CCCTGGCGAGGGCGCCCGCTTTACGCTCGCTCTTCCGGCGGCCTAGCGCTTGTCGACAGGGACGTAATCACGCTGCGTCGCGCCGACGTAGAGCTGGCGCGGACGGCCGATTTTCTGCTCGGGGTCGGAAATCATCTCGTTCCACTGGGCGACCCAGCCGACTGTGCGCGCAAGCGCGAACAGCGCCGTGAACATCTCCGTCGGGAAGCCGATCGCGTTGAGGATCACGCCCGAATAGAAATCGACGTTGGGGTAGAGCTTCTTCTCGATGAAATAATCGTCCTTGAGGGCGATCTCCTCGAGCTCGCGGGCGGTGTCCAGCACCGGGTCGCTGATTCCGAGGTCCTCGAGAACCTCCGCGGCGGTTTTCTGGAGGACCTTCGCCCGCGGATCGTAATTCTTGTAGACGCGGTGACCGAAGCCCATCAGCCGGAACGGATCGTCCTTATCCTTCGCCCGGGCGATATATTTGGGGATGTTCTTCGGCTCGCCGATTTCGCGGAGCATGTTGAGCGCGGCTTCGTTGGCGCCCCCGTGCGCGGGACCCCAGAGGCAGGCAATGCCGGCGGCGATGCAAGCAAACGGGTTGGCGCCCGACGAGCCCGCGAGCCGGACGGTCGAAGTCGAGGCATTCTGCTCATGGTCGGCGTGGAGGATGAAAATCCGCCGCATCGCCCGCTCGACGACCGGGTTGACCTCATAGGGCTCGGCCGGGACGCCGAACGTCATCCGCAGGAAATTCCCCGTGTAGCTCAATGAGTTGTCCGGGTACAGGAAGGGCTGGCCGATCGAATATTTGTAGGCCATCGCGGCGATCGTCGGCATCTTGGCGATCAGCCGGTGGGAGGCGATCATCCGCTGCTCGGGATCGGTGATGTCCGTGCTGTCATGGTAGAAGGCGCTGAGCGCCCCGACCACGCCGCACATGATCGCCATCGGGTGCGCGTCACGCCTGAAGCCGCGATAGAAGGTCGCGAGCTGCTCGTGCAGCATCGTGTGGCGCGAGATGGTGTAGGTGAAGTCGTCGAGTTCCTTGCGGCTCGGAAGCTCGCCGTGGATCAGCAGGTAGGCGACCTCCATGAAGGTCGAATGTTCCGCCAGCTGGTCGATCGGGTAACCGCGGTGCAGCAGGATGCCCTGCTCGCCGTCGATATAGGTGATCGCGCTCTGGCAGCTCGCCGTCGAGGTGAAGCCCGGGTCATAGGTGAACATGCCCGTGGTCCCGTAGAGCTTGCGTATGTCGACGACGTCGGGGCCGACCGAGCCTTCGAGCACCGGAAACTCATAGTTTCCCTTGGCGGCGGTCAGGGTGACGGGGTCGGTCATTCGCTTGGCTCCAGCATCTGATCTTCAATTCTCATTAGGCTCTCGCCCTGCCCGAGCAGAACGAGCACGTCAAAAATTCCCGGGCTGGTTGTCCGGCCGGTGAGCGCTGCCCGCAGCGGCTGGGCGAGCTTGCCGAGCTTAATGCCGGCCCCGTCAGCGACCGCGCGGATGCATTGCTCGACCAAATCATGGTCCCAGTCCGCCAGCTGAGACAGGGCCGAGTGCGCCGCCTGGAGAAGCGCGCGGCTCTCCGGATTCAATAGAGCCTGGGCGGAATCGTCGAGCTCGAGCGGCCTTTTTTCGAACAGGAAGCGCGCTCCCTCCGCCAGCTCGATCAGCGTGTGGGCGCGGGCCTTGAGCTCCGGCATTGCCCGGACGAGCAGAGCGCGCTGGTCCTCGGTCAAGGCGGTGCCGAGCCTTGGCGCGACAAGCTGCGCGAGCCGTTCGTCCTCCGCCTCGCGGATGTAATGGCCGTTGAGATGCTCAAGCTTCTTGAAGTCGAAGCGCGAGGGCGACTTTCCGACATGATCGAGGTCGAACCATTCGATCGCCTGGTCGCGGCTGATAATTTCGTCGTCGCCATGGCCCCAGCCGAGCCGCAGCAAATAGTTGAACACGGCTTCCGGCAGCATGCCCAGCTCGTCGCGATAGGCGTCCACGCCCAGCGCCCCGTGGCGCTTGCTCAGCTTCGCGCCGTCCGGCCCGTGGATCAAGGGCACATGGGCATAGACGGGCTCGGGCCAGCTCATGGCGCGGATGATCGCCAGCTGCCTGAAGGCGTTGTTGAGATGGTCGTCGCCGCGGATGACGTGGGTGACCCCCATGTCGTGGTCGTCGACCACCACCGCGAGCATGTAGGTCGGGCTCCCATCCGAGCGGAGGAGGACGAAATCGTCGATCTCGCCGTTCTGGACCGCGACCCGGCCCTGGACCCGGTCCTCAATCACCGTCTCGCCTTCCTGCGGGGCCTTCAGGCGGATCACGAAGGGCTGGCCCTCCGGCCCGTCGCCGCGCTCGCGCCAAGGGCTCCGGATGCGGAACGGCCGCCGCTCGGCCTGCGCCTTCTCGCGCTCGGCGGCGAGTTCCTCCGGCGTCATCCAGCAGCGATAGGCATGGCCGCGTTCCAGCAGCTGGTGGGCGACCTCTGCGTGGCGCGCCCAGAATTGCGACTGGTAATATTCGTGCCCGTCCCAATCGAGGCCGAGCCAGCGCATCCCGTCGAGGATCGCATCGATCGCTTCCCTCGTCGAGCGCACCTTGTCCGTGTCCTCAATGCGCAGGAGGAATTTCCCGCCGTGATGCCGCGCGAACAGCCAGTTGAACAGCGCCGTCCGGGCGCCGCCGATATGCAGGAACCCGGTCGGCGAGGGTGCGAAGCGGGTGACGACGGGATGATCGCTTGCGCTGGTCAATGTTTCTCCGCTTGCGCTTGCGCGCGCTTTCCTCTTGTTTCGGTCCTGCGATGCAATGGACGAGCGCCCCTAGCATGGAGGGTGCGCCTCTTCCACAGCGTGCTCGGGGCTATTGGAAGGAGCGATTTTCCGCCGTTCGGGAAAGGGTCGAAGCCTTTCTCGAGGTCGAACGCGCGCAGCTTCCGCCCTGGTTCGTCGTCGGCTTCGCGGCGGGCATCGCCGCCTGGTTCACGATCGACACTCCGACCGGCTGGCTGGCGTTCCTCGCGCTTGCAAGCGGCGTATCGATTGCCGGCTTCGCCATGCGCGGCGGCCGTGCGGAGCGCGCCGTCGGCTGGTTCGCGCTCGCGCTCGCACTCGGCTGCGCGCTGATCTGGGCACGTTCAGCCTGGGTTGCGGCGCCGCGGCTCGAAAGACCGGTCATCTCGACGTTCGAGGCGCGCGTCGAGAGGGTCGAGCCGCTCATCGCCAAGGGCGACGTCCGGCTGACCCTGGCGCCGCTCGATCCCGCGCTTCCGCCGCGAGTTCGGGTCTCGCTCCCCGTGGAGGACAGCCGGGATGGCCTTTCCTCGGGCGCGCGAGTCCGCCTTCGGGCGCGTCTCGCTCCGCCGCCGCCGATGGCGCTTCCGGGAAGCTACGATTTCGCCCGCGACGCCTGGTTCAAACGGATCGGCGCGGTCGGCCGGGCGCTTGGGCCGGCTGAGCTGCTCGAGCCGGGAAACAACTCAGGCCTAGAGCGAGTGCGCGATCGGCTCGGCCGCCATATCCGCGAGCGCCTGCCCGACTCGTCGGGCGGAATCGCTACCGCGCTCGCCACCGGGGACCAGAATGCGGTCTCCGAGGAGGACGCCGAGGCGATGCGGCGAAGCGGGCTCACCCACCTGCTCAGCGTCAGCGGGCTCCACATAGCCGCACTGGTCGGGTTCACGATGCTGCTGACAATGAAGCTGCTCGCCCTGTCGGAGCGGCTCGCGCTTCGCCTCAACCTCGTCCTCGTCGCCGCCTTCGCCGGCGCGCTCGCGGGGATCGGCTACACGCTGCTGACCGGAGCGCAGGTGCCGACGGTCAGAAGCTGCATCATCGCACTGCTGGTGCTCGCCGGAATTGCGCTCGGGCGCGACGCCATCAGCCTGCGCCTGCTTGGCGTCGCCGCTCTTGCGATCCTGCTGGTGCGCCCCGAGTCGATCGCCGGCGCCAGCTTCCAGTTGAGCTTCGCGGCGGTGACGGCGATCATCGCGCTGCATTCGACCGCCTGGGCCAGGCGGACCTTCATGCGCCGCGACGAGGGCGTGGTGATGCGCTCCGGCCGGGCGCTCCTGGCGATGCTGGCCACCGGTCTCGCCGTCGAGATCGCCCTGATCCCCTTCGCGCTCTACCATTTCCACAAGGCGGGGCTGTACGGAATCCTCGCCAACCTTGTCGCGATCCCGCTCACGACCTTCGTTATCATGCCGCTCGAGGCGGCGGCGCTGCTGCTCGATTCGCTCGGGCTGGGCGCGCCGCTCTGGGCCCTAACAGGGGTCGCCATCGATGCCCTGCTGTGGATCGCACATACGGTTGGTAGCGCAAGGGGTGCGGTGGCGATGCTTGCGGCGATGCCGGGCTGGGCTTTCGCGCTGATCATCGCGGGCGGACTTTGGCTATGCCTGTGGAACGGCCGGGTCCGGATCGCCGGAGCCATCCCCTTCGCGGTCGGTGCCGCTGCCGCGGCTGCCGCTCCAATTCCAGACCTGCTTGTGACAGGCGACGGCAAGCATCTTGCCGTGGTCGGCGATGAGGGCGTGCCGCTCATCCTTCGAGGCCGCAGTGGCGAATTCGTGCGCGAGCTTTTCGCGGAGAATTCCGGATTCGACGGTGATCCGGGACTGCTCGAGTCGGCCCCCTTCGCCTCGTGCTCGCGCGACTCCTGCCTTGCCACAATCGACCGCGGCGGACGCCGCTGGCGCCTGCTTTCAACCCGCTCGTCCGCGCTGATCGCCTGGCCGGACCTCGTCGCCGCCTGCGCCCAATCCGACATTGCCGTATCGGACCGCCGGCTGCCGCGCGGCTGCGCGCCCCGCTGGCTCAGGCTCGACCGGGAAACGCTTTCGCGAACCGGCGGGGTAGCGCTGTACCTCGGCCCCTCGCCACGGATCCACACCGTTGCCGACCGGGTGGGCCTTCATCCTTGGGCCAGCGCCGCGAATTAGCTATCCAGTAGGCGCCGAACCGGTGAGGAGGCGTGGAAATGCCGCAATATGTAATCGAACGCGACATGCCGGGCGTGGGCCAGCTTGGGCCGGCGGACCTCAAGAACGCGTCCCAGACCAGCTGCAACGTCATTCGCGAGCTGGGGCCCGATATCCAGTGGGTCCACAGCTACGTGACGGACAACAAGATCTATTGCATCTACCGCGCGCCCAGCGAGGAGCTGATCCGCGAGCACGCGGAGCGCGGCGGGTTCCCGGCGAACAAGATTTCCGAGGTTCGCTCGGTCATCGACCCGACGACCGCGGAATAGGATTCAATACCGCCGGATCAGCCCTGCAAGACGGCCCTGAATCCTGACTCGGCTCTCGTCATAGCGCTGCGGTTCATAGCGCGAATTGGCGGGGTCCAGGCGGACCATCCGGCCTTCGCGGCGGAAGGTCTTCAACGTCGCCTCTTCCTCGTCGATCAGAGCGACGACGATCTCGCCGTCACGCGCCGTGTCGACCTTTCGGATAAGGGCGAAATCGCCGTCGAGAATCCCTTGCTCGACCATCGAATCCCCTGATACCTCGAGCGCGTAATGCTCGCCCGGACCGAGCAGCGCGGCGGGGACCGGGAAACCCTCCGTGCCCTGGAGCGCCTCGATCGGCGTTCCGGCCGCGATCCGGCCGTGGAGCGGAATCTCGATCGTGTCGTTGGCGGCGGCCGGGGCCGGCGGCCGGAGCGGGACGACATTGCTTGGCTGGGGCGCGCTCGCTTCGGGAAGCTTCACCACTTCCAGCGCCCGGGCACGGTTCGGAAGCCGCCGGATGAAGCCGCGCTCCTCAAGCGCGGAGATGAGCCGGTGCACACCCGACTTCGATTTCAGCTCGAGCGCCTCGCGCATCTCGTCGAAGCTGGGGCTGACACCCGTCTCCCCGAGCCTGCGGTGAATGTAGAGAAGCAGTTCGCGTTGCTTGGCGGTCAGCATTTCGACGCCCCCGGCGTTTGGAACGAACGGGGAACGTGTAGGAAACAAACCATCACGCGTCAAGCGGGAAACGGCGTTAGGAGCCGCCGGCCATCCTCTTTCGCGCCGCGGCGATCGCCGCCTCGTTGCGCTTGACCCCCACTTCCTCGCGGATGGCGCCAAGCAATTGCTGCGCATATTCCTGGCTCAGCGGCTGGGCGAACTCGGTCTGGACCTGGCCGATCAGCGCGGGCCGGTTCAACGCGTTTCCGGGGACGATCTTGTTGACCTTGACGACGAAATAGCCGCGGCCCTCGTTATCCGCTCCGACTTGGGTGCGGCCCGCGGCCGTCGTGAAGATGGCGCGGAGCGGCGCCGGGACGTTGCCGCCCATCTGGGTGAGCTGGATTCGCCGCGCGCTGGCGCTCTGGACCGGGGGAAGCGACGCGTTCGACTGCTTGACCGCGTCCGCCAGCGACGTTCCGCCGCGCGCCTTGGCGGCAATGGATTCGGCGAGCGCGCGCGCCTGCCTGGACGCCTCGGTTCGCTTCCAGTCCCGCTCGACCTGAGCACGGACCGTGGGGAACGGCGCCGGAGCCGCGGCGACGACGCGCACCGGCGCGACGAGCACGAAGACCTCTTCACTGACCTGCTCGAGCACCGGGTCGTCGGTCGGCGAAAGCTCAAAGCCGCTCTTGAGCGCGGGCGCGAGCTCATCGGGGAACTTGTAGGACGGGTTGTCGCGCGCGACCCCGCTGGCGGTGACAAGCGGAGTGGTCGTGACCTGTAGGTTTGCGATCCGGACCGCCTCGGCGAAATTGCTTCCGCCATCGAGCGCGTCCTGGACCTTATCGACCAGGTCGGCCAGCGCCTGCTTGCGCTTCTCCTCGGTGAGCTTGGTGGCGATCTCGGCGCGCGCAGCGGCGAGCGACTTGCCGGGCTGGCTGCGAACCGAATCCACTTTCACCACGTGCCAGCCGAGCTCCGACTGGACCGGCCCGACGACCGCGCCGGCTCCGACGCCGGCTTTGAAGGTCTCGGTGGCGACCTTCTCTCCGGCGAGCGAGGCGAACTCCTGCCTCGTCTGCGGGCCGACGGAGATATCGGCGGCGCTGAGCCCCGCGGGCTTGACCGCGTCGACGAAGGACTGGCCGCCGCGGGCACGCTGCGCGATCTGGTTCGCCACGTTTCTGTCGGGGACCACGGCCTGGCTGATGACCTTAATGTCCTTGGCTCCAAAGGCCGCCTGGTTGGCCTTGTAGTAAGCCTCGATCTCCTGGTCGGACGCGGTGACATTCGACAGTCGCTCCGGGCCGATACGGGCGAGCCTTAGCGCGCGCTGCTCCGGAACCATGTAGCGGTTGCGGTTCTTCGAATAGAATTGCTGGAGCTGGGCGGCGGTCGGCTTCAGCCGCGCCTCAATCGGGGCGAGCGGGATGAGCGCGACGTCGCCCTGGCGTTCCTCGAGCAGCATCGAGGCATAGGGGGTCGCGATCCCGACCGGCACGCGTGCGTTGCTTGCACCGGGGATCATCAGCAGCCGCTGGAGCAGGCCGCCGGAAATGATCGCCCGAACCTCCGCATCCGTCAGTCGCTGGCGCGCAAGGAATGCCTGGTAGGATTGCTCGCTGAACCGGCCGTCGAGGCCTCTCGCGTTCGGAATATTGGCGATCTCCGCGTCGACGAGGCGCTTGGAAAGGACGAAACCATGCTTTTTCGCAAAGGCCTCGAGCGCCTTTTGGTTGATCAACTCTTCCAGGATCGGGTCGAAGTCACGGGCTAGCGATGCATAATCGGCTTCCGGGTTTTCCTGGCGGACCTGGGCCAGGCGGCGCTGCATCGCGTCGCTCATCTCGCGGTCCGTGATCTCAATCGAGCCGGCCTTGGCGAGGGTCGAGCTTCCCATGCCGGCGTTGCCCAGGCTCAGGCTCTGTATGTCGCCCATCGCGAAGCCGATGATGATGAACAGACCGATGAGCGCGATGACGATCGTGCCGACGGTCGACTTGGTGGCCTTGCGGAACGAGGTAAGCATTCTGTGCGGGACTTTCGGACAGCCAGGATTGACCGCGGCTTTACGGGCGGGCGCTTGCGCCTTCAAGCGCGGCGCGGCTAGGGCGCGGCAAACAGGCAAGGAGAGGGCATGGCTCGCCGCAAGCTCGTCGTCGGCAATTGGAAGATGCACGGCCTTTCGGCCGACCTTGCGACCGTGCGCGCGATCGCCGAGGCCGCCCGCCGCTTCCCTCAGGTCGACGTCGGGCTGTGCCTACCGGCGACGCTGATCGAAAGGGCCGCTCGCGCGGTCCCCGGATTTCCGGTCGGCGGACAGGACGTGCACCAGGCCGACAAGGGCGCGCACACGGGCTGCGTCTCGGCGGCGATGCTGCTCGACGCCGGGGCGACGATGACGATTGTCGGCCATTCCGAGCGGCGCGAGGCGCAGTGCGAAAGTGATTCCCTTGTGCGGGCGAAGGCCGAGGCGGGACTGAAGGCGGGGCTTTCGGTCATTCTCTGCGTCGGCGAATCGCTTGAGGTGCGCGATTCCGGGCGGGCCGTGCCGACGGTCGGGGAGCAGCTCGATTCGTCGCTTCCGAGCGGCTGCGACGTCGAAAGGCTGGCAATCGCCTACGAACCGATCTGGGCGATCGGCACCGGCAAGATCCCGACCATGGACGACATCGCCGAGATGCACGCGGCGCTTCGCGGGCGGCTCAAGGCCGCCTTCAACGTTTCAGGGGAGGGGATCCGCATCCTCTATGGCGGCTCGGTCAAGGCGTCGAACGCGGCGGAGATATTCTCCGTCGGCGACGTCGACGGCGCGCTGGTCGGAGGCGCCAGCCTCACCGAGGCTGATTTCCTTCCTATTGTCGAGGCTGCTGCCAGCTGAAATCCCCCTCCCTTGAAGGGAGGGGAGGCTGTCGCTAAGTCGCCGCCAACCTAAAAGAAGGCTTCCCGATGTTCACCTTTCTCCTGATCGTCCAGGCAATTGTCGCGGCCGCGCTGGTCGGAACCATTCTGATGCAGCGTTCCGAAGGCGGCGGCCTGGGCGTGGGTGGCAGCTCGTCGGGCTTCATGACCGCGCGCGGCGCCGCGGACTTCCTTACCCGCTCGACGGCGGTGCTCGCGACGATCTTCATCGTTCTCGCAATCGCGCTTGCCGCGATCGCGGGAGTCAGCCGCAAGCCGCAAACGATTGACACGTCGCTCGCCAACCAGGTCGCGCCGGCGAACCAGGCCGCCCCGGTCGTCCCGGTCCCGGGCCAGCCGGTTCCGCAGCAGCAACAGCAGCAGGCTCCCGCGACCCAATCCCCGGCTGAAAACGCCCCGGCGGTCCCGCTCGCAAACTAGGCGGCCGCAAAAAAATTGTCGCCCATGGCTTGCCCTTTCAGCGGGAAGGGCCTTAAGCCGCAAGCCCCATGGCGCGGTTCATTTTCGTCACCGGCGGCGTGGTGTCTTCCCTTGGAAAAGGCCTGCTCTCCGCATCTCTGGGAGCGCTCCTCCAGGCGCGCGGCTACAAGGTCCGGATTCGGAAGTTCGATCCGTATCTGAACGTCGATCCGGGGACGATGTCGCCCTATCAGCACGGCGAGGTCTATGTGACCGACGACGGAGCCGAGACCGACCTGGACCTTGGCCATTACGAGCGCTTCACCGGCGTTTCCGCCCGCCAGTCCGACAATGTCACCACCGGCCGCATCTACCGAGATATTATCGCGCGCGAGCGGCGCGGCGATTATCTCGGCGCCACGGTCCAGGTCGTCCCGCACGTCACCAATGCGATCAAGGAGTTCGCGCTCGCCGAGACGGAAGGCCTCGACTTCGTTATCTGCGAGATCGGCGGCACCGTCGGCGACATCGAGAGCCTGCCCTTCATCGAGGCGATCCGCCAGCTCCGCAACGACCTCGGCCGAGACAACACGGTCAGCGTCCACACGACGCTTGTCCCCTGGATCAAGGCCGCGGGCGAGCTGAAGACCAAGCCGACCCAGCATTCGGTCCGCGAGCTCTCCAGCCTCGGGGTGCAGCCCGACGTGCTTTTGTGCCGCACGGAGAAGGAGCTTCCCGACAGCGAGCGCGAGAAGATCGCCTTGTTCTGCAACGTGCCCAAGTCCGCCGTCATCCCGGCGCTCGACGCCCGCTCGATCTACGACGTCCCGCTCCAGTACCACGCTGGCGGCCTCGACGACGAAGTCCTCCGCGCCTTCCGGATCGCCGACGCGCCGCAACCGGACCTTGTCCGCTGGCATGACATCATGGACCGGCTCGACAATTACGAGGGCGAGGTGACGATCGGCGTGGTCGGCAAATATGTCGGCCTTCCCGACGCCTACAAGAGCCTCAACGAAGCCTTGGTTCACGGCGGCCTCGCCAATCGTGCGCGAGTGCATATCCGCTGGCTCGACGCGGAACTGTTCGAGCATCCCGACGCCAACCTCGCGGGCGAGCTCGAGCCGCTTCACGGGATCCTCGTCCCCGGCGGCTTCGGCGAGCGGGGCAGCGAGGGCAAGATCGCGGCGGTCAGGTTCGCTCGCGAACGCGAGATTCCCTTCTTCGGAATCTGCCTGGGCATGCAGATGGCCTGCATCGAGGGAGCCCGGGCGGCGGGTATCGCAAACGCCTCGAGCACGGAGTTCGGCCCGACCGAGGAGCCAGTGATCGGCCTTATCACCGAGTGGATGAGCAAGGAGGGGCTGCAGGAGCGCGCCGCCGGCGGCGACCTCGGCGGGACGATGCGGCTTGGCGCCTACGAAGCGGAGCTCGGCCACAACAGCCGCGCCGCCGCCATCTATGGCGCGACCCATATCAGCGAACGACACCGCCACCGCTACGAGGTCAACACTCACTACGTGCCGGTGCTCGAAAAGAGCGGCCTCGTCATTTCGGGCATGTCTCCTGACGGCCGCCTGCCCGAAATCATCGAGCGGCCGGACCACCCGTGGTTCGTCGGCGTGCAGTTCCATCCCGAGCTCAAGAGCCGCCCTTTCGAGCCGCACCCGCTCTTTGCCAGCTTCATCGAAGCGTCGCTCGCCCAGTCGCGCCTCGTCTGATCGCAACCGGAACGGTCGGCCCGCGTTTGCCACCGGGTAGCGATGAACGTTTCCGATCTGCTGCTCAGGGTCCTTGCCGACCATGGCGTCGAGCAGTTGTTCGGAATACCCGGCGATGCCATCAACGACGTCATGGACGCGATCCGCCGCCAGGATCGCCTCCGCTACATCCAGGTTCGTCATGAGGAGGCGGGCGCATTCGCCGCTTCGGCCCAGGCGAAGCTGACCGGCAAGCTGGCTGCCTGCATGGGGACCGCAGGACCGGGCGCGATCCACCTCCTGAACGGACTGTACGACGCGAAGATGGACCATGCGCCCGTGGTCGCGATCACCGGCCAGGTGGAAACCGGTTACATCGGCACTGAATACCACCAGGAGGTCGACACCAAGGCGCTATTTGCCGACGTCGCCTGTTTCAGCGAGACCGTCACCACTCCCGAGCAGCTTCCCGACCTCTTCCAGGCCGCGTGCCGAGCGGCGATCTCGCATCGATCCGTTGCGCATATCGCCCTCCCGACGAACGTTTCCAGCAAGAGCGTGAAGGTCGACACGAAGCGCCTGAAGACCTTCTCCCTTCCGGGTGCCATCGTTCCGGACCGTTCGGACTGCCAGGCGGCGATCGAACTTCTCGCCAAGGCGGAGCGCCTCTGCATTCTCGCGGGGATAGGATGCATCGATGCCCGCGACGAACTCATCGCGCTGGCCCGCCACATAAAGGCGCCGATCGTCCGGACGCTGCGAGCGAAGGACTTCATCGACGACGATGACGAAATGTGTGTCGGCGGGGCAGGCCTGCTCGGCGGCGCCCCGGGGGTGGAAGCGCTGGCCGAGTGCGACGTGCTTCTCATTGCCGGAAGCGACTTCCCCTATCACTCATTCTACCCCCAGGATTCCGCCATCATCCAAATCGAACGTGAGGGAACCCGGGTGGGGCGCCGCGAACCGGTCGATGTCGGGCTCGTGGGCGATTCGAAGCCGGCGCTTGCGGCCCTCAAGGCGGGGCTGGAGCCCGTTGCCGAACGAAAGTTCCAGTTGAAGGCTGCGGCTTCCATGGATCGGTGGCGAAAGCGCCGAGACAAGCTCGAACGGTCGGATGCTACCCCGATCTCTCCGCCAAGATTGCTGTCGGAGGTTTCCCGCGCGGCGCCTTCGGACACTATCTTCCTCGTCGATACGGGGACGGTTACGGCCTGGGCCGCGCGGCATCTCAGGGTCGGGCCGAACCAGCGCTTTACCCTTTCAGGCGGCTTGGCCTCCATGGCCTTCGCGCTCCCCGGCGCGATCGGAGCGCAGCTGGCCCATCCTCGGCGCCCGGTCATCGGGATCGCCGGTGACGGCGGTTTCGGGATGCTGATGGCCGATTTCGTCACTGCGGTGCGCTACGAATTGCCGGTCAAGATCGTCGTCCTGCGTAACGACAAGCTCGCGATGATCACGCTCGAGCAGGAGGCGGCGGGCATGGCCGAATTCGGCACGGACCTGGCCAATCCGGATTATGCAGTATTCGCCGAGGCATGCGGCGGCCTCGGCCTTTCCGTCGAGCGCCCGGAGGACATCGGTCCGGCCGTTGCACAGGCGTTTGCCGATCCGAGGCCCGCGGTCATCGACGTGGCGGTCGATCCCGGGGCGCTCGTCCTGCCCCCGAAGATCAGTCTTAGGCAGGCGGCGAACTTCTCGATCGCCAAGCTGAAGGAAACGCTGACCACCATCTGAAACGATACGTACGCGAAACTACTTGCCATCGCGGCCCGACGGGTGTTCCGTCCTCCGCCTCCAACAGGGGGGAGGGCAATATTATGACACGAGTCGTTCTTCTGGCCGCCAGCGCTGCGCTGGCCTTGTCGCTTGCGGCCTGTGACCGGGTTTCGGCCCCGGCAGGAAAGGCCGATTCGGCCGAAAAGGCGGCCGTCGACAGTGAGGCGGTGAAGCAGGCCTTCGCGGCATTCAACGCAGCGATCGCAAACAAGGACCTGGCGGCGATCCGCGCGCATTATGCGAGCGACGCGGTCATGGTCCTTCCGAACCTGCCGCCGTTCAACGGCGCCGATGCGATCATGGCCGATTATGAGGCGTTCGCGTCCGACGCCGCCGGCAAATATGAACCCGGGGCGGAGACGACTTACGTCTCGTCAGGTGGTGACCTCGGCTATGGGCAGGTGAACTACCAGGTGACCTATACCAACCCGGATACGCGGGCGGTGCAAACGGCTAACCGCTACAATCTGTCGGTTTACAAGAAGCAGTCGGACGGCAGCTGGAAGATCGTCTACGACATCAACACGGACATTCCGAAGGCCAACTGACCCAATTTCGCAAGGCGCCGTCCGGCCCCGGCCGGGCGGCCCTCGCGGCCCATTGCCGGGCCCGTAACCGGCCCCTAAATCGGCGGGCAATGACCAACTGCATCTCCACCAGGCTCGCGGTTCTCGGCTCGGGCCCTGCCGGCTACACGGCCGCCATTTACGCCGCCCGCGCGGGCCTCGCGCCGATCGTGATCCAGGGTATCCAGCCGGGCGGCCAACTCACCACCACGACCGACGTCGAAAACTATCCCGGCTTCCGCGATGTCATCCAGGGCCCGTGGCTGATGGAAGAGATGCAGGCCCAGGCCGAGCATGTCGGAACCCGGATCGTCTGGGACCATGTGTCCAAGGTCGATTTCTCGCGCCGGCCCTTCGTGCTTACCGGCGACAGCGGCACGGAATATCATGCCGACGCGGTGGTGATCGCCACCGGCGCCCAGGCGAAATGGCTCGGCCTTCCGTCCGAAGAGCATATGAAGGGTAGGGGGGCCTCCGCCTGCGCGACCTGCGACGGCTTCTTCTACCGTGGCAAGAAGGTCGCGGTGATTGGCGGGGGCAATACCGCGGTCGAGGAGGCGCTCTACCTGACCAACCACAGCCACGACGTGACACTGATCCATCGCCGCGATTCCCTGCGCGCCGAGAAGATCCTGCAGGACCGCCTCTTCGCCAACGAGAAGATCAAGGTCATCTGGGACTCGGAAGTGGTCGAGTTCGTCGGCGGCGGTGACCCCGAGGCTTTGGTTGGCCTCGATATCCGCAACAAGCGCACCAGTGAAATCAGCCGGGTCGAATGCGAGGGTGCCTTCGTCGCGATCGGCCACAAGCCCGCGACGGAACTGTTCGTCGGCCAACTCGAGCTGGACGAGGACGGCTACATCAAGGTCGAGCCCGGCACCACGAAGACGAGCGTGCCGGGCGTCTTCGCCAGCGGCGATGTGATGGACAAGATCTACCGTCAGGCGGTTACCGCCGCGGGCACCGGCTGCATGGCCGCCCTTGATGCCGAAAAATTCCTCGCTGCTCTGGAGTACGAGGCCTTGGCCGCGGAGTAGGTTTGGGTAGTCGAGCAGCCTGGCAACTGCTCGGACATACGACAAATTCTCGTAAGTGCCGGTTTTGGCTGCACCTTTGACCCCCGTCCAATCGTTGTTCCTCGATCCGAACGTCCGTCCCGAACGTCCGGCTGTGAGGAGGACGACAAATGAACGACCAGACGCTCATGCTCGTGATCGCGGTGGCGATCGTCGCAGTGATCGCAATTGCCGCCTTCATGTGGTCCCGGCGCCGCCGAACCGAGCACCTGCGCGAGCGCTTCGGCCAGGAATATGACCACGCAATCGAGGAGAAGGGGGACCGCACCAAGGCCGAGGCCGAGTTGGCCGAGCGCGAGAAGCGGGTCGAAAAGCTGGAAATCCGTCCGCTTCAGCCCGCCGCCCGGCAGGGATTCATCGACCGGTGGAAGGAAGTGCAGGCGCGCTTCGTCGACGATCCGCCGCGCGCCGTGGCCTTTGCCGACGAGGTCATTGCGGAGGTGATGAGCACGCGCGGATATCCGGTGGAGGACTTCGAACGGCGCGCCGGCGACATATCCGTCAATCATCCGCGGGTGGTCGAGCATTATCGGGCTGGCCACGACATCGCGGTCCGCCATGCACGTGGCCAGGCAAGCACCGAGGATCTGCGGCAGGCGATGATTCACTATCGGGAGCTTTTCGACGCGCTCGTTGCCGAGCCAGGCGGCGCTGAACCACAGCCGGAGAAGACGCACTAGGCGGCGGCTTGGCAAGAGCCCTCGGTCGCTGTCAGGCCGCCGTGGTTAACCAAGCGGTAGCACCTTCACGCTTATGCCGTTCGCCAGATCATTCGGGGGAGCGCTTCTGGCCATGGCCACACAGGGGATCGAGGAAGTGACCGAGAACGCGATCCGCGCAGTCGCGCGCGATTGCGGCTCCTTGTCGATCGAATGCAGCGACGTGGCCGGCTACGTTTCTGGAGTCGCCACCCGCATCAGCGAAAATTTGAAGATGCTCGACCAGCTCGAGGAGGTGACGACACGCCTTCTCGCCGACCAGGGCCGGGTGTCGGATTCGACCGATGAGGCGCGGCTTCTGGCCGAGCAGGCGAAGGCCAAGCTCGAGGCAGGGCGCGAGGCGATCGAGGACACGATCCAGGGATTCAAGGGGCTGACCGACCTGGTCGTCCAGCTCGGGGAGCGCATGGCGGGCTTTGCGACGGCGATGAGCCAGGTGCAGACGGTGTCCTCGACCATCGAGGTGATCGCCCGCAAGACCAACATGCTTGCGCTCAACGCCACGATCGAGGCGGCGCGCGCGGGCGATGCCGGGCGCAGCTTCGCGGTCGTCGCCGCCGAGGTGAAAAAGCTCGCGCACGACACCCGCGCGGCGACCAGCCAGATCGCCGCGACGATCGGCGAGCTCACTCGCGAGGCGGGCGCTGTGACGTCCGAGATCAAGACCGGCGTCGAGCGCAGCCGCGAGGCTCAGAAGGGCTTCGGCCAGATCAGCGAGACCGTGCGTGAGGTCAGCGAGATCGTCGCGATGGTCGATCGCCAGACCGAGGGCATCGCCCATTCGACGAGCATGATCCAGACGAGCGTCGACCGGGTGAAGGCAGGCCTCACGGACTTTGCCGGCGACGCCCGGGCGAACGGTCAGGAGCTGCTGAGCGCCAAGGAACGCCTGAGCCATCTCGAAAGCCTGTCGAACACGATGCTCGACACGCTTGCCAACTCGGGCGCCGAGATCGACGACACGCCGTTCATCCTCAAGGCGCAGGAAGCGATGCGCGCGATCCAGGCCGAGATCGAGCGCGGGATCGCCGCCGGCGAGGTCAGCGAGTTGGACGTCTTCGACCGCAACTACAGGCTGATCGAGGGCAGCAACCCTGCCCAGTACGACACCGGCTTCTGCGACTTTGCCGACAAGTATGTCCGGCCGATCCTCGACCGCTTCAAGGCGACCGATGGCCGGATCATCGGCTCGGCGATCACTGACGTGAACGGCTATCTGCCCACCCATTTGTCGGAGCGCTGCCATACCCCGGGGCCCGATCCGGTGTGGAACGACGCCCATTGCCGCAACAAGCGGATCTTCATGGACGAGACGACGCGCAACGCGATCAACTCGAACAAGCCGGCGATGCTCGCGACCTACCGGATGGAGCTCGGCGACAAATATATCCCGGTGAAGAACGTCTTCGTCCCGCTGTGGGTCAACGGCCGCCGCTGGGGCAATTTCGAGCTCGCTTACCGCGACGAATAGGACCGCTTCCAAGTCCACCCCAGGAAGGGAAGGCCCACCTTCGGAGGGGGAGGGCGGGCCTTCCCACCGAGCGTTTACGCAACCTGACGGAATTTTCCCGGTTAAGCCCGGTACCGGCAAACAGGGGAGTAAGCCGGCGAACGAGCGAAATTAGGCGAGCCAGCCGGCCCAATCATTAACACATATCAGGGACTTAAGGCCTCAGTAGGGGCCGCGAGCGGCAGCCCGTGCCTCAAGCAGGTCGAACAGCCCGCGACTCTGGAGCAGCATCTGTTCCCCGCCGAATGCCATCGCGCGCTCTGAAGCCGGACTGTCGCACTCGGCTTGGATGACCGCGACGATTGAAGATTCTTCAGGCAGAGTGCAGACGGGCGCCTCGATGCTGACGCGCGCCGCCGCCCGGTCGAGCAATCGGCGAATCGGCCACCAGTCGGAAACCAGCGCCGTTGCCGCGCCAAGCGAGCAGCCCTTCCGCTCCGACTTCGCTAGAATTTCGAGCGCGTGGCGCTGCGCGAGCAAGGTGGCCTCGGTCTCCGCTGCTCCGGGCGTGCTCGGAAGCGGGCCGACCGCGGCGGTGAGGCGCACCAGGTACAGCCGTTCGCGCTCGAACGCATCGGCTGCGCCGGCGAGCCATTTTTGCGCCGGTCCCGCCGGACAAAGGCCAAGCGCCTGCTGGATCAGCCCCGGATGGTGGCCGTGGACGCTGCACAGTAGGTGGATCGCGTCCGCTAGGTCGCGGGCGGCGTTCGGGCTCGACCCCTCGACAAGAGCGAGGAGATGCGGGTGGCGCGCGCTGCCCTGCCCGGAAATCCGGGCAAGCTGGGCCTCCGCGGCGCTTACCGCTTTGAGTTTGAGCCCATTGGTCGCCATTCGAGTCCTTCCCTCCAACCGGTTTGGGGCGGGATTAGTGGCTGTGCGTAACGCAAGGGCGTAAAGACCAGGTTAGCGCGGGGTTAGGAAATCGGTGACCACGCCACGCCGGTCGCGACTCGGGCCGCGCGGATTTCCACAGGCTTTTCCACCGATCGATCCCCAAAAATGTTGCGCGGCGGCGATTCCGGGTCTCGACTCCAAGGCGATTCGCGCTATGGTTGTCTCGTGCTTCGGACCTTCGGGTCTGAAGCATGGGAACCCCGCCGGGTCAAACCGGCGGGGTTTACCGCATCTGGGGCCTGAAATCGGTTCCGATCGCGGGTCCACCGCTCCTGGTTCAGGCCGCCAGTAGCTCCTTTTCATCGGCGTCGACGACTTCAGCAGCCGGCTCAGGCCGACTCCGCTCGACCGCTTTGGCCCCAGCTGTCTTGGGCTCTACCGGGAACAGCCAGCGAGTGGCCGCCACGACGAGGCCCAGCAGCAGATAGGCGGCGATGATCACCGGCGGATTCCACAGGATCAGCGCCGCGAAGGGAATGCGCAGCCAGTTGGGGTGAAAACCGAGATCCTCGCCGACCGCCTCGCAGACGCCCAGGATCGTATCGCTGCGCAGCGGCAGCGCCGGCTCTTTTTCGGGCGCGGAAGGAACGAAGGCTTGTTCCTGGATTGCATTAACGGCGGTCGACATGGCGGCGAAAACTCCTGCTTGCGGTTGCGCAAGTTGAAGAAGCAAGCGGCGTGCCAGATTTGAAAACCCAAGCGTGTCCAACAGCTTGAGGTTTTATCTCAACATTTTCCATTGGTCTGGGCGCCGGCTTTCGCCCCGAAAGTTGGGATTTCCCACCTCGTGCTGCAGCTGCGATATTGCACTGCAGCACTTGAATCGTGGCGCGGCCGTCCAAATCTGCTAGGAGCGCGCCGAACTCCAGAGGAGCACTGCCGCCGATGATGCGGGTGATTCTGAAATCGAAGATCCACCGGGCGACAGTAACCCAGGCCGACCTGCATTATGTCGGGTCCATCGCGCTCGACCGGTCGCTGATGGAAGCCGCCGACCTGATCGAGGGTGAGCAGGTCGTGATCGCTGACATCACCAATGGCGCACGGCTTGAGACCTATGTCATCCCCGCGCCCGCCGGCAGCGGTATCGTCGGGATCAACGGCGCCGCCGCGCACCTGGTGGCGGAAGGCGATCTCGTCATCATCATGAGCTACGCGCTGATGGAGGATGCGGAAGCCAAAGCCTTCCGCGCCCACGTGGTACACGTCGATGAGCAGAATCGCATCGTCGCCAGGGGCGAGGATGCCGCGGAGCCCGTTCCGGGGTCGAAGGACCAGAAGCGCGCCGTTCCAGCCTAGCCCGGCCAGGCGCAACCCCGTCTCACCATGGATGTTCTACTCCCTGAACGTACCGAGGGAGTCCTTTCATGAAAAAGCTTCTGTTCGCAGCGCTGGTTGCAGCGAGCCCGGTCGCGCTCAACGCGCAGGGCACGATGCAGCCGCAGGTGACGCTTGGCCCGACGAGCGCGATCCTCAGCCTCAGCGCGGAAGGCCAGTCGCGCCGCGTTCCGGACATCGCGCTGTTTTCCGCGGGCGTGGTCACCCAGGCGAAAACGGCGAGCGAAGCGATGGCCGACAACAGCCGCAGGATGGACCAGGTTGTGACCGCTCTGAAGCGCGCCGGGATCGCCGACCGCGACATCCAGACGAGCGCGATCAGCCTGTCACCCGTCTATTCGAACCCCGAGCGCGACGCCCAGATCCGCGCCCGCCAGACCGGCCAGCCGTACATTCCGCCCTCGCCAGAGGAGCAGATGCAACGGATCATCGGGTACCAGGCACGCAACACGGTGCAGGTGCGGGTGCGCGACCTTGGAAACATGGGAAGAGTCATCGACGCCCTGGTCGCGGTCGGCGCGAACGAAGTGAACGGCCCGAACTTCACGCTCGACAATCAGCGCGCGGCGCTCGACGAGGCGCGGGCGGCAGCGATCGCCGAAGGGCGCCAGCGCGCCGAGCTCTATGCCCGCGCCGCGGGACTGCGCGTCGCCCGAATCCTGTCGATCAGCGAGGGCGGCGGCTATTATCCCGTCCAGCGCGACATGATCATAGCGACTGGTTCTGGACCCGCCGCGCCGCCGCCTCCGCCGACACCGGTGCAACCCGGCGAGCTGGCGCTTGGCGTCAGCGTCTCGATGCAGTTCGAGCTCACCCGCTAGGCGAGGCGGCTAGCGCCCGCGCAGGAGCCCGCCGAGGATCCCGCGCAGAAGCTGGTTGCCGATCTGCCGGCCGATCGAGCTGGCCGCGGCGCGGGTCGCGGAGGTGACGATCTTGTCGGCCATCGACGGCTTCGACGCCTCGCGCCGCGCCTTCTCGGCGGCTTTTTCCGCTTCCTCCTTGGCTCGGTCGGCGGCCTCGGCCTGGGCGGCGGCCTCGGCCCGCGCGGCGAGCATTTCCTGCGCTGACTGGCGGTCGACCGCCTGGTCGTATCTG
>JBKHXB010000024.1:0-27392 GCA_046566245.1 Alphaproteobacteria bacterium
CCGCTGCAGCGAGGGAAGCATGAAGGCCGCGGTTTTGCCGGTGCCGGTCTGGGCGATGCCCAGCAGGTCACGGCCGGTCAGGACCGTCGGGATGGCCTGGAGCTGGATGGGCGTCGCCTGCGAATAATCCTTGGCGGCGAGCGCATCGAGCAGGGGCTTCGAAAGCCCCAGGGACATGAATGACATTTTGAGAATTCCAATATGAAGCGGGCCGCGCGAACGCGGTCCGAAAAAGGGGTCAAGAGCGCCCCGCGTGAATTGGAGAGCAAGTCGATCGAGGCGCGGGCCGGGTCCCCGGAAACAACCGGGACCGTTCACGCCGCTTGGAAAAGCGCCTCGTGTTGCAGTGCAATATAGGGGCGGAAGTTAAAAAGTCCACCTATGCGCCGTCACCCACGCGCAAGCGGCGGTCCCGCTTTTCTTAACTGCGGTGCAAAGGCAGCGGGATTCCCGCTTTCGCGGGAATGACGGATGCTAAGATGGCTGAACGACTCCGGGTAGAACGTGAAAGCGCGAAGCGGCAGCGATGCCGTCGAACAGCGAGGCTTCGGTCGCGGTCATCCAGACCTGCCCGCGTCCGCCCAGGCGCTCGAACAGCGCGGTGCGGCGCTTCGGATCGAGGTGCGCGGCCACTTCGTCGAGCAGCAGGATCGGCGGCTGGCCGCGCTTGTCGGCGACCAGCTCGGCATGGGCGAGCACCAGGCCGAGGAGAAGCGCCTTCTGCTCGCCGGTCGAGGCCTGCGCTGCCGGCATCGCCTTGGCTCGATGTGTGACGGCGAGGTCTTGCCGGTGAGGGCCGGCCAGCGTCCTTCCGGCGGCAGTATCGCGGCCGCGCCCGTCGCGAAGCATCGCCGCCAGGTCGCCGCCGCCCCATCCTTCCAGGCGCAGCTCGCCGCGGGCGAAGTCGTCGTCCGGCGCCCCGGCCACGCGCTCCGAGAGCGCGGCGACCGTCCGCTGCCGGGCCTCGGCGATCGCGGCGCCGTGCTCGGCCATCTGGCTTTCGAGCGCGTCCAGCCAGGCGGGGTCGGGCTGCCCGTCCTCGGCGAGCAGCTTGTTGCGCGCGCGCATCGCCGCCTCGTAACGCGAGGAATGGTGGGCGTGGGACGGATGGAGAGCGAGGACGAGCCGGTCGAGAAAGCGCCTGCGGTCGCCGGCCGGCCCGGTGAACAGGCGGTCCATCGCGGGCGTCAGCCACAGCACCGAGAGCCACTCGCCGAGCGAATTGGCCGAGGCCGGGGCGCCGTTGATCCGCACCTGCCGCCGTTCCGGGGCGGACGGCGCGGTGCCGGTGCCGATTTGCACTTGAGGAGCCCTCCCCCTTGATGGGGGAGGGATGGGAGGGGGTGGCCGCCGCTTCGTCGCGGCTCCTTCGGAGACACCACCCCACCCCAACCCCTCCCCATCGAGGGGAGGGGCTAAATGAGCGCTCACCGCGAAGCCGCCATTCCCGTCCCGGCGCGCCATTTCGGAAAGCGCCGCGCCGCGAAGCCCCCGGCCGGGCGAGAGCAAAGACACGGCTTCGAGAAGGTTGGTCTTGCCCGCTCCATTGTCGCCATAAAGCAGGACGAAGCCCGGGCCGGGCTCGATCAATGCGTCGGCATACGACCGAAAGTCGGTAAGCGAGAGGCGGCTGACGTGCACGAACAGGCGTCTAGAGCCGCTGCTCCTGCATGCCCAGCATGCAGATGCGCCGCGGCTTATTGCCCGCGCCGGTCGATGACTTCGTAATGGGCGGCGTGACTGTCGAACCGCTTGAGCACCGCGCGCGCCGCCTCGGGCACGTGGCTGACGCTGTACTCCTCGCCCATGAACGCCTTGATCGCATCGAGGCTGTCGAACCACATCAGGGTCTGGAACTCGACTTCCTCGCCGAGGTCGCGCTTCATCAGGTCGATGTGCCGGAAGCCCGGGATCCTGCGCGCCTCGATGCCCGGGATCACCTCGCCGCGGACGACGCGCTCATAGGCGTCGGCGTATTGCGGAATCGTCCAGCCGCGCCAGAGACGGCAGATCATGGAATGACTCCGGCGCGGAATGAATCCGCGCCGAGCAGCCGCAGCCCCCATCCCCCCGGCATGGCGGACCGGCTGCTCCTGTCGCTCGCTTCGCTTCGCGCAGGCCGTCCGGTCTTCACCGTCTCTCGCCCAGGCTTCACTCGCTTTGCTCCGTTAAGCCTGCGCTCGGCGGTTCAGACTCGCATCGGCATCAAAACGTAGAGCGCATTCGACTTGTCGTTCTCGCGCAGCAGGGTCGGAGCGGCCGCATCGGCGAGGTGCACCTCGACCGTGTCGCCGTCGATCTCGCCGAGGATGTCGAGCAGATATTTGGCGTTGAACCCGATCTCCAGGCTGTCGGCACCATAGTCGGCCGGGAGCTCCTCGGTCGCGGTCCCGCTTTCGGGGCTGGTCACCGACAGCGTCACCTTGTCGCGGTCGAGGCTCATCTTCACGGCGCGGGTCTTTTCGCTGGCGATGGTCGAGACGCGGTCGACGCCCGAGGCGAAGGTCTTCGGGTCCAGCTTCAGGAGCTTGTCGTTGGCGGTTGGGATCACCCGGTTGTAGTCCGGGAACGTGCCATCGATCAGCTTGCTGGTCAGCACCGCGCTGCCCAGCCCGAAGCGGATCTTGGTCGCCGACAGCGAAATCTCGACCGTGCCCTCGAGCTCATCGAGAAGCTTGCGAAGCTCGGTCACGCATTTGCGCGGAATGATGACGTCCGGCATGCCGTCGGCGCCGTCGGGCTTGGGAAGGACGACACGGGCGAGCCGGTGGCCGTCGGTGGCGGCCGCCTTGAGCTGTTCGTCGGCGACGTGGAGGAAGATGCCCATCAGATAGTAGCGGGTTTCCTCGCTCGAGATGGCGAAGCGCGTCTTGTCGATGATCTGGCGGAGAGTCGCCGCCGGAAGCTCGAAGCGGGTCGGCAGGTCGCCCTCCGAGATTACCGGGAAATCGTCGCGCGGAAGGGTCGAGAGATGGAAGCGCGAGCGGCCCGCGGACAAGTGCATCTTGCCCTCGGCGACGTTGAGCTCGACCTGGCTGCCTTCGGGCAGCTTGCGGACGATGTCGAAGAGGGTGTGCGCGGAAACGGTCGTCGCGCCCGGCTGCTCGACATTGGCGGGAACGCTTTCGTCCACCTGCAGGTCGAGGTCGGTCGCCATCAGCCGGATGCTGTTGTCGTCGCGCGCTTCGATGAGGACGTTGGAGAGGATCGGAATGGTGTTCCGGCGCTCGACCACGGACTGGACATGGCCCAGGCTCTTGAGAAGTGTCGCCCGTTCGATCGTCGCCTTCATCGTGCGCCTCTTGCCCCCGTCTTCAGCTTGAGCCTCGGCTCGTTATAGCGAGCCTGTTTCGGCTTGCCAGAGCAATGATGGGCCGAAACAGTGATGCGACGAGGGCGGCGGAACCCGCGTGGACTCCCGCCGCCCTCCAGTGAAAGCCGCGTTCAGGGGTTCAGCCGGCCGGCTGTTCTGCTCCCTTGGCCGAAGGCGTGAGCACCGCATCGACATGGTGGATTGCACCGTTGGTCGCCTTCACGTCGGCGTGCGCGACCTTGGCCTTGGCGCCGCCGGAATCGGTGAATACGATCGCGTCCCCTTCCTTGGTCGCGGTCAGCGTCTCACCGCCCATCGTCGCGATCACGGCCTTTCCGTCGCCGTTCTCGATCGCCTTCGAAAGATCCTCGGCGAGAATTACGCCGGGCAGGATGTGATAGGTGAGCACGCGCGTGATCTCGGCGCGGTTCTTGGGGTCGGCGGGATCGGCAAGCGCGCCCTCAACCTTCGCGAAAGCCTCGTCGGTCGGAACAAGGACAGTGTAGGGCCCCGGACCGGCCAGGGTCGCGTCGAGCCCGACGGCCTTGGCCGCCTGGAGGAAGCGCCCGTTCTGCTCGAGCGAGGCGGCAATCGTCTTGTCGCCGGCGGCTTCCTTCGCCTCGTCGGACTGAGCCGGTGCCGCGTTGTTCGATTCGCCCTGGCCGCAGCCGGCAAGTGCGAGTGCCGCGGGGCACAGGCAAAGGGAAAGCGTCGTCTTCATGCGCTTACTCCATCATAGGTTCGAAAAAAGGTAACGGCCCCGCAACGCTCGCGGGGCCGTTTGTGATCCATGCCGATTATCAGGTGAGCGCCGAAGCGACGATTGCAGTCACCAGCATCGTCGCCGGGTCCACCCGATAGACGTAGCCGTTCGAGTAACGGTACCAGGCGTCAGGAGTGTCGTAGTACATCGACCGGTACTGGTACGGCACGTTGTAGGTGTTGTACCCCACCGGAAGCGGCTGGCCCACGGTCAGGCCGCCGGTCAGAAGCGCCGCGACCGCCGTGATCAGGCTGGTCGTCGGGTCGACCTGGTAGATCGCCCCGGGCGCGTAGCGGTAATAATAATCCGGCGTGTCATAATAGAGCGTGCGGTACTGGTACGGCACGTTGTACGCCGAATAGGTGAGCGGCATCATCTGCCCGTAGCCGTAACCATAGCCGAGCAGCGGATCGACGTCCTCGACCAGCCCCGTCACGCAATCGATCTCGTACACGTATCCGTTGACGTAGCGCGGGCAATCGTAGGGCGAGTTCGCGTAAAACGGCTGCAGCCCCGTCGGCAGGTAATAGTTGGAATAAGCCGTCGGGAACGGCTGGCCGGTGAGAAGACCGAGCCCAAACAGCGGCAGGAGCGCGCTGATCAGGTCATTGTCCCGGTCGACCCGGTACAGATAGCCGTTGCCGTAGCGATAATAGTAATCGTCCGTGTCCGGGTAGATGGCGCTGAGCCGCATCGGGAGCGGCTGCAAGGCAACCTGGCTGCTGAGCAGGCTCACCGGCTGGCCGACCAGCTTTTCGACCTGGCCCGGAGGCACGCATGCGACCGGCTTCTTCGCCAGCCCCGGCGGGCAGCCGTTTAGCCAGATGCCGCCGCGGACGAGGTCGTCCCATTCGCGCAGCGGAATCACGTCGCGCTGGGCGAGGGCGCGCAGCTGAGCCCGGTCGCGCACGCCTGCGCCCTTGAAACGGCGCTCGTCGCGAAACTCGATCCGGTCGGCCAGGCGGTCACGGGCATCGATTCGCTCCTCAATGACCCGGCCGCGGCCCTCTAGCCGCTGCTCGCGAATGCGCGCAGGGGCCTCGACACGCTGTTCGCGAATGCGCTCGGCCCGCTGTTCGCGGACGCGCTCCGGAGTGGCAATCCGCTGCTCGCGAACGCGCTCGGCGCGCTGCGCGCGAGGCCGCTCGGCTCTCTCCTGGCGGCGCTCCTGGACTGCGGCCAGCCGCCGCTCGCCGCCGCCGCGACGGGTCTCGAGGCGGTTCGCGCGAGTCTCCGTGCGCTGGGCGCGGACCTCGCTGCGCTGCGCACGGGCCTTGCCGGCGCGCTCCGTCCTCTGGGTCTCGGCTCCACGGTCCTTGGCGCGGTCGCCAGGGGCCGAAGCGGCCGGC
The DNA here is from genome assembly GCA_046566245.1 of Alphaproteobacteria bacterium. Classification (GTDB taxonomy): domain Bacteria; phylum Pseudomonadota; class Alphaproteobacteria; order Sphingomonadales; family Sphingomonadaceae; genus Sphingomicrobium. The sequence continues at coordinate 5,426 of JBKHXB010000024.1, forward strand.
GCAGTAATCGCAAGCGCGGCAACGCCGGCGGCGAGAAGAAACCTAGTCATGGTCAAACTCCCATTCATTTCGGAGGTAATAACGAAAGAGTCGCGTGCAGCGTTCCGACGGCGAAATGCGCCTCGTCGGCGTTCGCCTGCGTCCTAACGCAATAGAATGAACCGCGGATTTCCGCGCCGTTCAGGCTTTTACTACGCCGAATCCTCGACCCATGCCGTACGCAGGCGGGACACGGCAAAGGCCATCAGCAAGGCCGCGAGAAGGTAGAAGCCGACGACGCTGACCGCGGCATAGCGCAGTGCCTCCGTCCCGAAGCGCTCCTTGAACAGCTCCGAGAGTGCGCCGATCAAGGTGGGCCCGACGCCAAGGCCGATAAGGTTGTTGATCAGGAGGAAGCTCGCCGAGGCGGTGGAACGCATCGGCTGCGCGACAAGATGCTGGACCGCTGTCGTCACCGGGCCGAGCCAAAGGATATTGAGCGCGTTGGGAAGAAGCAGGAGCACCCAAGCGAGGCCCGCGGTCGGGGCCATCAGCCCGGCCACGAACAGCGGCGCCGTGACCAACCAGGCGATCGCCGGCAGCTTAGCGTACCAGGATCGGTCGGCCTGTCCGAGCCGGTCCGCGAGCCAGCCCCCCGCGAACACGCCGGCAGTCCCGCCGATCAGGAAGATCGCGGCAAGGAATTGCCCGCGCTCGATTAGGCCGAGCCCGAAGCTGCGTTCGAGCACCGAGGGAGTCCACAGCGCGAGCCCGTATCCAGCGAGCGAGCTCAACGAGGCCGCGGCGGCCATCAGCCAGAAGGCGGGCTTCGCGGCGATTGTCGGGAAGGCCTGCATCAGCGACTTCAGGCCGGCGGGCTTGCCGTGCGGACGCGGCGGGTCGCGAACGAAGATCAGCATCACGGGGGCAAGCAGCAGGCCGGCAACACCCATGACGATGAACGCGGCGCGCCAGTTGATCCAGTGGGCGAGATAGGCGCCGATCAACGTCCCGAGCGCGAGCCCGAGCGGAATCCCGAGCGAGAAGATGGCGAGCGCACGGGCGCGCCGCTTGGGCGGGAAATAATCGGCGATCAGCGCATAGGACGGAGCGACCCCGCCCGCCTCTCCGACGCCGACGCCCAGCCGGTAGACGAACAATTGCCAGAAGCCGTTCGCGGTGCCGCACAATGCGGTGAAGCCGCTCCAGACGGCAAGCGCGCCGGCGATCACGCGGCTTCGGCTGGTGCGGTCGGCCAGGAGCGCGAGCGGCACGCCGAGCACCGAGTAAAGCACCGCGAAGGCTATTCCCGCGATCGTGCCGAACTCGGCGTCGCTCAGTTTGAGGTCGGCGATGATGGGGCCCGCGAGGATCCCCAGGATCTGCCGGTCGAGGAAGTTGAAAATGTAGGCGAGCAGGAGGAGCGCGAGCAGGACGCGCGTGTCGGTCGCGCGCCCTCCTGCCGCCACGCCGCTCAGAAGTTCAGCCCGAGCGACAGGAACACCTGCCGCGGGGCGCCGTAGTAGGCCGTCAATGTTCCCTCCACACCCAGAGTCGGGATCGGATTCCCGCTGCTAGAGAGGATGAAGTCCCCGGTGAAGGGGTTTTGCGCGAGGAAGTTGTAACCCGCGACGATATATTTCTTGTTGGTCAGGTTCTTGCCGTGGAGTCCGACCTCCCAGCGGCCCGTTGCCGAGCGCCATAGCAGGTTCGCATCCCAGAGCGCGAAACCCGGCTGGTCGAGCATCGGAGTGCGAAGCTCGAACTGCTGGGTCTTGCTGCGGTAGGACACGGTCGTGTTGGCATAGACCCGCCCGCCCCAGGCCGGGGTCGAATAGTCGAGCGAGCCGCTGAGCGTCCACTTGGGCGTGTTCTGGATCTTGCGGAAGTCGGCGACGTCGACCGGTCCCTGGCCGGGGATGTTGGTGATGAACTCGCGGTACTTGGCGTCGAGATAGCCGAGGGTCGCCGCAAGGTTCAGCCGGTCGCCCGCGACCGCCATGTCCTCGGCGAGCCGCGCATTGCCCTCGAACTCGAGGCCGCGGAAGCGCGCCTTGCCGGCGTTGGTCGTAATCCCGCAGAAAGTCGAAACGCCACCAACGACGCAGCCTGCCGAGCCGGGGACCTGCACGTCCTTGTAGTCAGCGTTGAAGACCGCGGTCGCGATCTGAAGCCGGTTGTTGAGGAGCGAGGCTTTCCAGCCGAGCTCGAAGCTGTCGACCGTTTCGGGGTCAAAGGCCATGAACTCGAAGATGTCCCCGGGCGACTGGGTCGGCGCCTGAGTCGACTGGCCGCGCGGGTCAAAGCCGCCGCCTTTGAAGCCGCGCGCATAGCTCAGGTAGATGTTGTGGTCCTGGGTCGGGCGGAAGCTGACCGAGGCCCGGGGGGAGAAGGCGGTGTCGGTGCGGCTGCCCTCGAAGTTCGAGGTCGTCGCGATGACGGTTCCGGTCCCGAAGCCGCTCGAGCCGCCAAGCTCCGGATGGCCACCGAACAGCCTGGTCTGGCGAAGCACCTTCGCCTGGCGCTTGTCGTTCGTGTAGCGGCCGCCGAGCGAAACCGCCCACTGCGGCGTGAGGTCGTAGGTGAAATCACCGAAAACGGCCCAGGTCTTGGTGTCGACATCGCCTTCGGTCGATGCGGTCAGCCCCGGCAGCGCCGGCAGGACCACTCCGCTCGGCAGCGTCACCGGATTTGGCCGGGTCGTGTAAAGCCGGACGTCGAAGACGTTCTGGGCATTGGCGTTGAGGTAATAAGCGCCGACCACCCCGGCGAGGGGCCCGCGCTCGACGACCAGCTGCACTTCCTGGCTGAACTGGCGGTTCTTGTAGATTGCCGGAACGTCGAGATCGACCGCGGGCAAAGCGTCGAAGTCGATGGGGGTATCGCTGCGGTCCTTGCGGTAGGCGGTGATCGTCCGGAACTTCAGCCAGTCGGCCAGATCAACTTCGCCATGGAGCGCGAGCCCGCCGCCTTTCACCTTCTGCTCGGGGTCGACGAGGCCGCCGCGGGAATCGAACTCGTCGTCGAGCACCGGCGCGCCGCTCAGAAGGCCCGGGATCAGCCGGTGGCCGCCGCGCGGATTGCTGTTGTCCCAGATATGGTCGCCCGACAGCCGGAACCAGGCGCTCTCCGAGGGCTCGAGCTCGATCGTTCCGCGGGTCGCCCACACGTCCTTGTTGTAATTCTCCTTGCCGGTCGTGAGGTTGTCGCCGAACCCGCTGCGGCTGAGCCGGGCCGCCGAGCCGCCGATCTTCACCGCATCGCCCAGCGGAGTGGAAGCGGTGAGGATGAGGTCGGCCTGCCTGTAGGTTCCGAGGTTGGCGCGGACGGCGAGTCGCGGCTCATCGGCGAGGCGGCGGGTGACATATTTGATCGCACCGCCGATCGTGTTGCGGCCGTAGAGCGTGCCCTGGGGGCCGCGCAGGACCTCGATCCGCTCGACCTCGTAAATGTCGAGCACGGCTGCCTGAGGCCGGTTGAGATAGACGTCGTCGAGATAGATCCCGACGCCCTGCTCGAAACCGGCGACCGGATCCTGCTGGCCGACACCGCGGATGAAGGCGGTAAGGGTCGTGTTCGTCCCGCGCGAGGTCTCGAGAGTAACGTTGGGTGTCGTGTCGCCGATGTCGGTGATGTCGATGGCGCCCTGCCGATCGAGCTGCTCGCCGGAATAGGCGGTGACCGCGATCGGAACGTCGAGCAGCACTTCGTCGCGGCGGCGCGCGGTGACCACGATCTCGGTGTCGCTGGCCTCGGCGGCCTCGACCTCGGTTTCCTGGTTGATCGGAAGCTCCGGGCTCGTGGCCGGGTTCTCCTGGGCTGCCGCCGGGGCAGCGATCAGGGCCGGGACTGCAGCCGAGGCGAGCAGGATGGTGCGGGCAACGAATCGCATTGTCTGGAAACTCCCCCTCTAACATGCGCCTCCACGAACGGATTGCGCACGAAACCCGAAAGGCATACTGAAAGGTGAACCGGCTTTCAACTTCAGATGTTTGTGGTTTGCCGGAACGGGGGCGAAAGATGCGGACAACGGCTGACACAGGACGGGACGCAAGCCCCGCGAGCGAGGGCAAAGCGCCACGCACGGCGCGCGGCGAGCGTACGCTCCGCAAAATCTTGGACGCGGCGCTCGAGGAGTTCGGGGAGCGCGGCTTTTCCGAGGGCTCGATCGTCGGGATCACGAGCCGCGCCAAGGTCGCGCTCGGCACCTTCTATACCTATTTCGACAGCAAGGAGGACCTGTTTAAGGCGCTCGTCGCGGACATGTCCGCGCGGGTGCGGGACCATGTGGCGCCCGCGCTCAAGGAAGCCGCCGACACGATTGACGGCGAGGGCCGGGCGCTAGAGTCGTACCTGCGGTTCGCGCGTTCCCACAAGCAGGTCTACCGGATCATCGACGAGGCCGAGTTCGCCGACCCCGTCGGGTTCGAAAAGCATTACCGAACCACGGCGGCGCGAATCGCCGCCAGGCTCGACGCGGGCAGGGCGAAAGGTGAGGTCGCGGCTTCCGATTCGCGACTCGCGAGCGAGGTCGAGGCCTGGGCGATCATGGGGATGAACGTGTTCCTGGGCCTCAGGTTCGCGGTCTGGGGAAAGGAAAAGCCGGCCGAGGTCGCGCGACTCGCCAACCGGCTGATCAGGCGCGGGCTCCAGCCCTAGGCGGGGAGCCTCGAAGCCAGCGCCGCGAAAGCGTCGATGTCGGCCTCGTCGTGATAGAGGCCGAGCCCGACCCGGAGCACGTCGCCGCGGACGTCGACGATGCACCCCAGTTCGAGAAGCCGGGCACACCAGACCTGGGCCGCCGGCGAGCGGAAGGCGAGGAAGCGGGCATGAACGCGTCCCCCGAGCGGGTTGAGGAGCTCGGCCTTCCCAAGCGCGCTCCCGTCAAGCCGTTCGAGCAGGCGCTGCTGGAGGGCCGCGACATGCGCCGAGATACGCGCGGTCGTCAGGCCGTTCTCGGCCAGCATCCGCCGAACGGCGTTGAAGCGGTACAGGGCGGAAGGATCGAAGGTCGCGCCCATGAACCGGCTCGCGTCCTTCGCGTAGCCGACCGAGCCGGGCGGCAGCGTCAGGTCCTCGAATTCGGCGAACCAGCCGGTGATCGGAGGCCGCGGGCCGAAGCCGGGAGGCGCGTGGAGGAAGGCGCAGCCCTCGCCCGCCATCGCATATTTGTAGCCGCCGCCGAGGTAGAAGAGGTTGTCGCGCGCCGCCCCGCCAAAGGGGCATTCGAGCGCCATGAAGGCATGATAGCCGTCGATCACTACCCACGGCCCGTCCGGCTGGCCGAGCGCGGCAAGCTCGTCGACCCTGTCAAAAATCCGGCCGCTTCCGAACAGCACATGGCTGACGAAGATGAGGTCATGGCCGCCGGAGCGGGCGCGCTGCAGGAACCTTTCCGTGAAATCGTCGAAAGGCTCGCAGGCGATTCGCTCGACCTCGGCGCCGCCGGATTCCTCCCAGCGCGCGAACTGACGCCGGGCACTGTGGAACTCGCCGTCGCTCGTCAGCACGCGTACCGGCCGGCGCCGCTCCGCGAGGGTCGCGAACAGCCGCACCAGCAGCTCGTGCGTGTTCGGAGCGAAGACGATCGCGCCGGGCTGGTCCGTCCCAAGCTCGGCCGCCACCTGGCGCTGGGCGTCGGGCCAGACCTCGCCCATCACCCGGTCCCATTTCCTGTCGGCCAGGCGGGCGGCGTCGTCCCAGCATTCGACCTGTCCCTCGAAGCTCGCATCGGGCCACAGGTGGTGGCTGTGCGCCGCCATGTGCAGCCGGCCAGGCGCGGCGGCGAGGCTCTTCGAGAACAGGTGCTTGAAGCTCAAAGCTCCGTCCTGAGCGCCCACAGCTCTGGAAAGGCCCGCTTGTCGAGAGTCGAGCGCAGGTAGGGCGCGCCGGCCGAGCCGCCGGTCCCGGGCCTGTTGCCGATGATCCGCTCGACCGTCAGCACGTGCTTGTGGCGCCATCCGGCAAGCGCGTCGTCGATGTCCATCAGCTTCTCGGCGAGCTGGTAGAGGTCGAACCAGCGATCAGAGTCGCGATAGACCTGGAGCCAGGCGCCGGCGAGCGCTTCGTCGGAACGGTCGCCGAGATCGAAGCCCGACCGCTCGAGCGCCGAATGGGAGGCCTCGCGAAGGCTTGGCTCGTCGAGCGCGGCTCGCAGGCGCGCATGGTCCTCGCCGTCGGCCGGGTAATGTTTGAGGTAGCGCTCGTCCTTGATGCCGAGCCGATATTCGAGCTCGCGGAACTGCGCGGACTGGAATCCCGACGAGGTCCCGAGAACGTCGCGGAACGCCAGATAATCCACCGGGGTGAGTGTCGAGAGCACGTCCCAGGACAGGGTCATCACGGACTGGATCCGGCTCACCCGCGAAAGCGCCTTGTAGGCTGGCGCGAACCGGTCCTGCTCGACGAGGCGGATCGCAAGCCCGAGCTCATGCAGCATCTGCTTGAGCCACAGCTCCTTCGTCTGGTGGATGACGATGAACAGCATCTCGTCGTGCAGGTTCGAGAGCGGCTGCTGCGCTTTGAGAAGCGCGCCGAGCTTCAGATAATCGGCATAGGTCATGCCGGCGGGCGTGGCGGTCATGACCTCCGCTTAGGCCAATCGGAGCGCGGGCAAAAGCAGCGCCGCGTCCCGTTACTGGTTGGGAACCGAGGGCGAGTTCACGGTCCCGATATTGCCGAAGATGTCGTCGAAGATCGTGCGCTTGCGCCCGAGCGTCGGAGTCTTGTCGCGCGTGGGGTTGATGCTGGCGATCAGGTCCTTGCCGGTCTTTTCCACCGCGGCGACATTGCCAGCCTGGTCGAACCGGATGCGAAGCACCGTCTGCTTGACGACCCGCGGGTTGCGGAAGGCGAAGGTGTTGGTGTCCCGCGACACATAATACCAGTCGTTGGGTGTGAACGTCCCGACGAAGGTCGGGCGCCCGAGCGTGCGTTCGACCGATTGCTTGTTGTCGACGCCGACCTGCACGGCGGTCACGAGCTCTTCGTCGATCACCGCGCCGCGATGGTCCCGGGTCCCAACGCATCCCGCCAGCAGCGCCGCTCCGGTGAGCGCAATCGCGATCCTTGCCATCGCAGCCTTCATGTCCAACTTCACTCCCCGGAAGATCGCCTCTTGCGGCGAACAGGCGTCAGCCAATATCCGCGCGAACCGCCAAGGCGCAACCCCGCGCCCGTGCTATGCGAGACCTATGCTGCGATTCCTGTTCCGCGGATTAACGAGCGGCCCGAAGCGGGGGCAGGCGCTGTTCGACCGGGTTGTCGCCCAGGCGCGGCGGCCCTTCTGGTACGCACAGGCACGGGTCCCCGACACGATCGACGGGCGGTTCGCGATGCTCTCGACGATTTGCGCGCTCGTCATTACGCGGCTCGAATCCGGCTCCGCGAAGGGCGAGGCCGCCTCGGCGGCGCTGACCGAGCGGTTCATCGAGGCGATGGACGCCGAGCATCGCGAGCTGGGGCTGAACGACCCTGGCCTTGGCCGCAAGGTTCGCAAGCTGGTCGGAATGCTTGAGCGCCGGGTCGACCTGTGGCGCGAGGCGGCCGCGGGCAGGCAGGACTGGGTCGGGGCGGCGCGTTACAGCCTCTACCGCGACCAGGACGTCGAGGAATCGGCGCTCCAGCAGGCGGCGCGTGGGCTGCAGGATTTCTGGCAGCATGTTTCGCGCCTGTCCGAAAACGAGCTGATCAAGGCGCGCTTCTAAATGTCCGACCCCTTCTGCCACCGGCTTGCGATCGACCGGATCCGCAACGGCGAGCAGCTCGAGCTCATTGCCGACAAGAGCGAGCGCAGGGCGATCGCGGAACGGCTCGCACTCGCCTCGCTCGACCGGCTCGAGGCGAGCGTGGTCCTGGAAAGAAATGGGGCGCTGGTAAGGGCGACCGGACGAATCCGGGCATCGCTGGAGCAAGCCTGCGTCGCGACCGGCGAACCGGTGCGCGAGACCGTCGACGAGCCGTTCGAACTCGTCTTCCTGCCCGAGCCGGAAGCGAGTCGCCCCGACGAGGAGATCGAGCTCAGCGAGGGCGAGTGCGACACCGTCTTCTACGAAGGTGGTTCGATCGACCTCGGAAGCGCGGTCGCCGACACGCTCGCGCTGACCATCGACGCCTATCCAAGGAGCGAGGGCGCCGACGCGGCGTTAAAACAGGCGGGTGTCCTGAGCGAGGAGCAGGCCGGTCCGTTCGCGGCGCTCGCGAAGCTGACAGGCGAGAAGCCGGACGGCTGATTACCGGGAGAAGACGGCGCCGTGGGGCTTGGCTTCGCCGGTCCAGCCGTGCGGCCAGTCACGCTTGCCGAAGCTGAAGCCCACCTGCCCGTCGGCGTCGCGGAAGGCCTCGTCGATGCTGAGCCTGCCGGTCTTTTCGTCGAGCTTGAGCAGGTACATCCGGTCACCGGCCTTGCCGGGGGTCGCGACCAGGCGCATGGTCTTTGGGTCCCAGGCAGTCCAGTGGGGAGCGAAATCCGGGCCCATGACCAGCCGTGAAACCTCCACCGGCTTTGAACCGTCGGCGATGTCGAGGACGATGAAGCCGTGGATGTCTGGGACAGCCTGCACCATGTAATGGCCGACGATGGTTGGAACGCCGCACCAGCTGCCCGGATACTGGTGCACCAGCTTTGCCTTGGGCGCCCGGCCGTCCATGCCGGTGATCCGTTGCACTCCGCACGACAGGGTGTGGACATAGGCTGCCCCGTCAGGCCCAATCCGCGGCTCTTCGGGCGAAATATGGCCGTTGAGCCTGGGACCGGGATCGAGCCGGTACGTCCCCATCAGTTTGAGATCCGACAGTCGGAACAATTGATAGGTGTTGCTGGTGAGCAGGAAGTCGTCGCCCATCGGCGAATTGGTGACGAGCACCCGGTCAATGGCCGGCAGGACGGCCAGGCTGTAGGGAAGGAGCCCTTCATCACGAAAAGCGGGATCGGCATTGCCGACGGAGCGAACCGCCTTGCCGCTGTTGTCGATCTCGACGATGCCGCCGGTCTTGCCGCCCATCGCCATGTGGCCGCCAGGGTCGGGGTACTGGAATGCCGCCAGCACATTGCCGTTGGGCAGACGGGCATAGCTGTGCGGCATGCTGTAGCCGGCGAGGCTATCGAACGACGCCGCCAGGCGGGGCTTGAGCGGGTCGGTGAGGTCGATGACGAAGGTGCGATTGCCCTGATGGTCGTTGGCGAACCGCATGCCACCCGCCGGCATTTCATACTCGGTGTGATGCGGGTTGACGCTCTTGAAGCCGGTATCAAGGCCGGCCACCAGCTTGCCGTAACCCGGTGAGGCGGGATCGGCGTCGATGACGGCGAGGAAATTATTGCCCTTCTTTTCCTGGTCGCCGCCCCAGACGAACAGGTAATGGCCAGCTTTTTCCGAAGCCTGAGCGGGCGAGGCCAATGGCATCGGCGCAAGAGTGATGGCGAGCAGGGCACGAAACATCAGGCATCCCCCGGGTAAATCACGGCCCCCGCGGCCGCGATCGGAATTACGCCTTACTAACTCTCGTCGCGCGGCTGCCCCCCGACTGCGGCAGGGCCCGCGCATCAAAACGGAACGTCATCATCCAGATCGTTGTCGAAGGCCGCGGGCTGCGGGCGCGACTGCTGGCGCTGCCCGCCCGTGGACGAGCTTGCGAAATCGTCGTCCGAATAGTCACCGCGGCCGCCTCCTGACGCCGAATCGAGAAGCACGAGCTCGCCGCGGAAGCGCTGCAGAACCACTTCGGTCGTGTAGCGGTCATTGCCGTCCTGGCCCTGCCACTTACGGGTCTGGAGCTGGCCTTCTAGATAGACCTTGGAGCCCTTGCGCAGGTAGTTCTTCGCCACCCGGCCGAGGTTCTCGTTGAAGATCACGACATTGTGCCACTCGGTCCGTTCCTGCCGGTTGCCGTCGCGGTCCTTCCAGCTTTCCGACGTCGCCACGCGCATGTTGACGACCTCGCCGCCATTGTTGAGCGACCGCGCTTCCGGATCGGCGCCGAGGTTACCGACCAGAATGACCTTGTTGACGCCCGCCATCGCCCAATCCTCCAGAAAAGATTACCTGCCCACCTAAGCCTTCGCGGCGGGGAAAGCCAAGCGTCATTCGGCGGGAAGAGCGGCGGGCCGGGGCCTTGAAGCGGCGCGGAAGCCGATCGCGAGCGCGACAGCCATTGCGAGCTGCGCACCAACCGCTTCGAGCGTCGGGAACAGGCCGATCAGCTCGACCCTGGGAATCCAGGGCACGGAGGTGATTCCGATGATTCCCGCTTCCTGCAGAGCGGCCACGCCTTTGCCCGCAAGGACGACGGCGAGGATCGCGATCAGGATCGCGCTGTAGCGGAAGAATTCCGCGATCGGCAGGCGGCGGCTGAGGCGCAGCATCGCCCAGGCGATGATCGCCAGCACGGCGACGGCGACCAGCGCTCCGCCGAGCAGGCTCGCGCCGTTCCCCGCGCTCCACAGCGCGGCATAGAACAGGATCGTCTCGAACACCTCGCGATAGACGACGATGAAAGCGAGGCCGAACAGGAACCAGGCCGAGCCGCGCGACAGCGCCCCCTGCATCTTCTCGGCGATGTAGCGTCGCCACTCGTCCGCCTGCGCCTTGCCGTGCATCCACACGCCGACGGAGAGCAGGACGACCGCGGCGAGAAGCGCTCCGAAGCCTTCGGTGAGCTCGCGGCTCCTGCCGCTGATGCTCAGCGCATAGGTCGCGACCGCCCAGGTCGCCCCACCCGCGATCAGGGCCGCGGCCCAGCCGCCGTGGACGTAGCGAAGCGCGTCCGTGCGCTCCGCGCGGCGAAGGAAGGCGACCATCGCGATCACGACCAGCAGCGCTTCCAGCCCCTCGCGCAGCAGGATGGCGAAAGCGGCGAGGAAGGTGGCGATCCCGCTCGAGGCCTCCGGAGCGAGCGCCTGCGCCGACCGGTCGAGGAGTGCTTCCACGTCCTCAAGCCGCTGGCGCAGGGATTCCGGGCTTTCGCCGGCGCGGACCGCCTGGCGGAAGCCGGCCATCGCCGCTTCGACGTCCCGCATCAGCGCTCCGTCCCGCATCGACAGCATCGCCTCGACCGGCTCGAAGCCGTCGAGGTAGGCGGACAGGGCAAGCCGATCCGCCTCTGCCGAATCCCCCCGTTCGTAGGCCGCGAGGCTCTCGCGAAGCCGCGCCCGGGCAAGGCCGAGCGATTCGTTCGAATCGGCGAGCGTCGGTTCGAGCGCCGCCGGGTTCGAGCGCAGGTAGGCGACGACTGCCGCTGCCCTGTCCTCCCCGATTCTCTTCTCGAGCTCGGCCGGGGTGAGCGCCACCAGCGCCGACAGGTCGGGAACCAGGGCGCGCACCGCCGGGTCGGACTTCCAGATGCGCTCGCCTTCGGCCGCGTCGCCATAAGCGAGCCTCCCGACATGGAAGGCCAGCGCCCAGCGGTCCGCTTCGGGAAGCGCCGCGAAGCTTTCCATCGCCGTGCCTTCGAGGCCCTGGCCGATCACCTGGTAAAGGCCGAACAGGCTCCGGTCGCGAGCCCTGGCGCGGTCGGCGAAGGCGATCGGCGGCGGGTCGAGCTTTGCCGGCTCGCCGCTCGGCCCTTCGCCCTTGGCGCCGTGGCACGAGGCGCAATTCTTCGCGTAGAGCGCGGCCCCGCGTCCGAGGTCGGGCGCGTTCGCCGGTGCCAGCGGGACCGGGTAGGCGGCAAGCAAGCGGGAAGCGAGGTCCTTCGCCTGTCGCGCAATGACCTCCGGTGCCGACTTTACGGCGATCGCACTCTCAAGGGTGCGCGCCTGCGCGAGGAGCGCGGCCCGTTCCGGCTTTTGCGGGAGAGTCTCAAGCCGCTGCGTGACCGAGGCCGAGAATTCGACCATCTCGTCATATTCGGCCTTGTTGACGATCTTTCCGCCGGAGACGGCTTCGCGATAGTCGACGGCGATGTAGTCGAGCAGACGCCAGCTGGTCTGGACCTGCTCGCCCGGGATGGCAGCGGAGGCCGGAGCCGGGAAGGCGAGAGCCACTCCCACCAGGACCAGGAGACCGATCAGGCGCGCAAGGGCGGCTTTCATGGCTCCCCATAGCATATTGCGAATGATTACCAATAACAAAATCAGCGCGGGGGATAGCGCAGCCGGCCGAGGAAGCGCGCGATGCTGAAGCGTTCCTGGCCCCTCCAGCTCGCCTTCCAGCGCTCATATTCCATCACATTGTCGATGCGCCGGTCGAGAAAGGCCGCGGTCTCGGACCACCCCTCGCTGTTGTCATCGAGCCAGGCGAGCAAGGTCGAGCCGTACACCGCCCCGAGCGAGATGCGCTTCGTATAGTGGTTGAAGTCGGTGCTGGTGTCGCCCGCGAGCCGCCACATGAGGTCGGCCGTGTGCCAGCCCCTCTTCAACCCGGCCGGAGCGTTGTGCGGCAGCGCCAGGATCGCGAGCGCCTGGCGGACCGCCTCTCGCGCCGGCGCCATGATCTCGATCCTAGTCCACACCAGCAGCCGGATTCGCTCGCGGATCTTCAGGCCCTTGAGCTTCCTTGGCGGAAGCCGGCGCTCAAGCTCGCGATCGACGCCCTCGACGAAAGCGTCGATCATCCCCGCCTGTCCCTTGGGGAAGGCGAGCCGGGCCTGCGCCTTGTCGATTCCGAGATGCGCGGCGGCCGAATCGACCGCGGCGACGGTCCAGCCGTCGAACACGGCGTTCTCGCCGACCGCGAGCGCGAGCCGCTGACGGATCTTCTGGAGCGGAGTTGGCCCGGCCATCGCCGCTCAACTGGGCCGGGCGGCGCCCGCGCGCAAGCCCCGTTGCGGAAGACGGATGAGAACCAGCGCCGCGGCGATGGCGGCTGCGCCGATCCAGTCGGCAGCCGACAGGGCTTCGCCGAAGACAAGCCAGCCGATCAGCGCCGCGAGCGCTGGCTGGGTGAGGAGCGCAAGGCCAACGACCAGCGGCGGGAACACGCCGATCGACCACACCAGCAGGCCCTGCCCGAGCACCTGGCTCGACAGCGCGAATAGCAGGAGCGGCGTCCAGTCGCCCGGCCACAACCGCTCGCCGGCGCCGATGCTGATCACAAGCAGGACGGGGGCTGCCGCCAAGGTAACGACCAACAGCAGCGGCAAGGGCTGCATCGAGGTGCGCGCGCGCTCCACCGCGACCAGGTAGCCCCCATAGAGCAGCCCTGCGAACAGGGCGAGCAGGTCGCCGGCGAGATTGCCGGGGCTGAGCTCGTAGCTGCTGCTCATGAGGAGGACCGCTCCTGCGAGCGCGAGCGCCAGCGCCGCCGACTGGTTGAGCGTGGGCAGCCGCCGGACAAGCAGGAGCCCGTAGAGCGCGAAGACGAAGCTGCCGCTGTTCCCGAACAGGGTCGCGTTGCCGAGCTTCGTCAGAAGGATCCCGGCGTTCCACGCGGCAAGGTCGAGCGCGTAGAACAAGGCGGCGGCGGCGAGCACCATGGCCAGCGCCCTCCTCGGCACACGAACCGGCTGACGCGCGGCGCGAACCAGCAGCCACAGGAAGGGAAGCGCGAGCACCAGCCGCCAGAAGCCGACGGCGACCGGCCCGACGTCCGAGACGCGCACGAACCACGGCCCGAAGGCAAGCGCCGCATTGCCCAGCAGCAGCGCCGGGAATGCGAGCGGGTGGTGCCTGCGCTCGGTGGCGGTCAAGCGCCGTACTTTTCGCGAAGCTCGTAAAGGGCGAGGGCGGCCCGCGCCGCATCTCCGCCCTTGTTTCCCCGCCTCGGGTCGGCTCGGACGATCGCCTGCTCCTCGTTATCGACCGTCAGGATGCCGTTGCCGACGGCGAAGCCCTGCAGCGTCAGGTCCATCAGCGCTCGGGCACTTTCCCCGGCGACGATCTCGAAATGATAGGTCTCCCCACGAATGACGACTCCAAGCGCGACGAAAGCGCAGAAGCGGCCGCTCCTCGCCGTCAGGCTGATCGCGGCCGGAAGCTCGAGCGCTCCGGGGACCGTCACTGTCTCGTGCTTGTGGCCCGCAGCCTCGATTGCCGAGCGCGCGCCGTCGAGCAGCATGTCGTTGAGATGCGGGTAGAATCGCGCCTCGGCGATGAGGATTGTCGCCATGACGTCAGGCCCGCGCGGCGCGCTGCGAAGCGCCGGTGGCGATCGGCCGCTCGTCGACGATGGCGAGGCCGTAGCCGGCAAGCGCGACCGGCGAGTGGCGCGTATTGGACAGCAGGATCATGTCGTGAATGCCGAGCGCCGCGAGGATCTGCGCCCCGATGCCATAGCCGCGGACAGCGTCGCCGCCCTCGACCGGCTTGCCGGCGCGAAGATCGATCGAGCGGGACAAGGATCCGGGCGCGGCCGCGTGAAGGGCGACGACGACGCCCGAACCCTCCTCCTCGATCATCCGCATCGCTCCCTGCAGCACCCCAGAGCGCGGTCCCGCCTCGCCGAGGACGTCGGCGAACAGGTCGAGGCTGTGCATCCGCACGAGCACCGGCTTCGACGTGTCGAGCGTCCCGTAGACCAGCGCCAGCTGCTCCTCACCGCTCGACTTGTCGCGGAACACCTGCGCTTCCCATTCGGCGCCGCTTTCAGCCCGGAACAGGGTCGAGGCCGTCCGCTCGACCAGATGGTCCTTCTTGAGGCGGTAGGCGATGAGGTCGCGGATCGTCCCGATCTTGAGCCCGTGGGCGCGGGCGAAATCCATGAGATCGTCGAGCCGCGCCATCGAGCCGTCGTCGCGCATGATCTCGCAGATGACGGCGCTCGGGTTGAGCCCGGCGAGGCGGGCGACGTCGACCGCGGCTTCGGTATGCCCGGTGCGCACCAGAACTCCGCCGGGGCGCGCCACCAGCGGGAAGACGTGGCCCGGGGAGACGAGCGCGTCCGGCCCGTTCGAGGCATCGATCGCAACCGCGACGGTGCGGGCGCGGTCGGCGGCGCTGATTCCCGTGGAAATCCCCTCGCGCGCCTCGATCGAGACGGTGAAGGCGGTCTCGTTGCGGCTGCGGTTGGTGCGCGCCATCGGCTCGAGCCCGAGCTGGTCCGCCCGCTCCTTGGTCAGCGCCAGGCAGATGAGGCCGCGGCCGTGGCGAGCCATGAAGTTAATCGCGTCCGGCGTCGCCATCTGCGCCGGGATGACGAGGTCGCCCTCGTTCTCGCGGTCGTCATCGTCGACGAGGATGAACATCCGGCCGTTGCGCGCCTCGTCGATGATCGCCTCCGCGCCGACAAGGACGTCGGTCGTCCCGCGCTGGATGAGCTTCTCAAGCCGCTTGAGCGTGTCGGCGGTCGGGTTCCAGTCCGGGGAGCCAAGCTTGCGCAAGCTGTTGGGATGAAGGCCGGCGGCGCGGGCAAGCGCGGCCCGGCTGACCTCGCCGGTGTCGATGATGGCCGTCAGCCGCTCGATGAGGGTCGTGGACATGCGCCCACATAATCACATCGAAATGTGATTGAAAGCCGCCTTTCGACTCCTTCTACTGTGAGCGGACGGCGAGCATCCGGTCGAGATAGCGGGCGAGCACGTCGAATTCGACATTGAGTTGTTGACCGGCCTCGATCGCGCCCAAAGACGTGTTGGCGGCCGTGTGCGGGATGATGTTGACGGAGAAATGCGTCGTCCCGTACTCGGCGTCGCGCAGCTCGTTGACCGTCAGCGAAACGCCGTCGAGCGCGACCGAGCCTTTGGCCGCGACCAAGGGCGCGAAAGCGCGCGGCACGGCGACCTCGACCCTGATCGACCCGCCTTCGGGATAGACCCCGGCTACATCGGCGACGCAATCGACGTGGCCGGTGACAAAGTGACCGCCGAGTTCGTCTCCGACCCTGAGCGAGCGTTCGAGGTTGAGCTTCGCGCCCTCACGCCAGTGGTCCGCGGCGGTGCGGGACAGGGTTTCGCCCGAAACATCGACGGCGAACCAATTCTCGCCTTTGTCGACCACCGTCAGACAGGTCCCCGAACAGCAGATCGAGGCGCCCAGCTCGACCGTCGCCAGGTCATAGCCGCAGTCGATCCTGAGCCTGAGGTCGTCGCGCTGCTCCGCGCTGAGTACGGTCCCGATGTCGGTGACGATCCCGGTGAACATGGCCCCGCGCTTAGGCGTCCCGCACCCGCTCGTAAACTTCGAGCCGGTCGATCCCCAGCCGCTGTTCGCCGGCGGGGCGCCACTTGCCGTGTGCGTCGGCGATCGCGTCGAGCCCGACATAGCCGAAGCTCGACTTGCCCTCGCCGACGATGATCGGCGCACGGTAGATGAGGATCCGGTCGACCAGGTCTTCGGCGAGGAAGGCGGTCGCGGTCGCCGAGCCGCCCTCGACGAGCAGGTCGTTGACGTCATGAAGCCGGTGCACATCCTGCGGAGAACGCAGGATTTCCCAGCCTTCCACTGCCTCACCGCGAGTGAGCAGGGCCCGCCTCGGGGAGCGTTCCTCGAGCCCCGGAAGCCGCACGTCGAGCCTCGGCGAATC
Organism: Alphaproteobacteria bacterium; assembly: GCA_046566245.1. Lineage (GTDB taxonomy): Bacteria > Pseudomonadota > Alphaproteobacteria > Sphingomonadales > Sphingomonadaceae > Sphingomicrobium. Next base: position 21,802 of record JBKHXB010000024.1, read on the forward strand.
CGCGAGATAGGTGCCGCGCCCGACGAGGATCATGTCGCTCCGCGCGCGTTCGAGATGGACGTGCCGGCGCGCGTCCTCGCCCGTGATCCATTGCGATTCGCCCGAGGGAAGCGCGATCTTGCCGTCGATCGACAGCGCAAGCTTCAGGGTGATCTGCGGCCGCCCGAGCCGCAGCCTGGTCAGATAGCCGGACAGCGAAGTCGCGGCCGCCTTTCGCCCGGTTCCGACCTTCACCTCGATCCCGGCCTCGCGAAGCCGCCGGATTCCAGCGCCTGCCGTCCGCGGGTCCGGGTCCTTCAGGGCGATCACCATCCTCGCCGGCTGTGCGTCCGCCAGCAGGTCCGCGCATGCCGGACCCCGGGGGCTCTCATGCGCGCAGGGCTCCAGGGTCACATAAACCGTAGCTCCGCGCGCTTTCCTGCCCGCCTCGCCAAGCGCCACGGCCTCGGCGTGCGGGCGGCCGCCTGGAGCCGTGTGGCCGCAGCCAATCAGTTTTCCATCGGGAGAAACGATCACGCAGCCGACATTCGGGTTGGGCGCGGTACTGCCGCGCGCGCGCTCGCCGAGCGCAACGGCCTCCGCCATCCACTGCCGGTCCCTATTCAATCCCGAATTGCTTCTCGAGCTTCTGGTATTGGCGCCGCTTCTCGGCCTCGGCCTCCCGCTTTTTCCGCTGGTCGATCTTCTGCTGGGCGACGATCTCGGCGTCGGTGCGATTGGCGCTCCAGCTGTCGACATAGACGATCTGCGGCGGAGGCGCCGTGTTGATCTTCGAATCGACAAGGAACAGGATGACGATGATCACCGTCGCGAGCAGCGCCAGCGAGGCGCCGATCAGCTGCTCCCGGCTGCGTTGCCGCATGAAGGCGGCAAGGTCGCGGAAAGCGTTGCGCGGGCCGACCGGGCGGGGGAACCAGGACATGAAGGCAAGATAGGCCGCCGCGGGCCCGCTCGCCAGAGCCCCGTCCCGCAGCCTCAGTCCTCGAGCCTGAACGTCACCGTGACGACGGTCGAGCTCGGCACCGGCCGGCCGTCCTCGGTCGCGGGCTTGTAGCGCCAGTGGGCGATCAGGTGGCGCCGCGCGGCGGCGAGGAAGATCGGGTCGGAGCGTCCGATCGGATCGACCGCGGTCACCCGGCCGCGCGAATCGATCGTCAGTTTCAATCTCAGCGCCGCCTCCTCCTCGAGCCGAAGCTTTTGCTGCGGATAGGGAGGCTTGAGCAGCGCTTCGGGAGTCGCGAAGCGGGGCCCGGTCCGGACCGGGTCGGCCCGGGGCGGCGGATCGAGGCTGGGGCGGGGATCGACGCCGATCGCGGGCCCCGGATCGGGCAGCGACGGTTCCAAGGCGGGAAGGATGGGCTGAGGCATTGGAACGACCGCCGGCACGCGCTCGACGGTTTGCCTGCCAGGCCGGGGCGAAGGAGGGAGCGGCTCGGGCGAAGGCGTCGCCGGTTCCGGAAGCAGCTCGACCCTGGTGACCGTCGGATCGAGTCGGACCGGCAGGTCCATCTTCGCGGACATGACCGCCGCGATCGCCCCGGCGTGGACCGCGATGATGATTGCAAGAGCACGAGGATGCCGCCTGCGCTGCGCGAAAATCGGAACGGGAGCATAGGTCGTCATTGCCGGACTCCTTCAAACGCGAGTCAATGCAATGTTACATCATTACGTGTGCTCCGGAAACAGAAATAGTGAGCGGCCCCGTGTCAGCGCTTCGCCGCGGCCTGGAGGCGGCGGACGACCGCATCCTTGCCGATGCGCTCGACCAGGCCCGCCATCTCCGGCCCGCTGTCGCGGCCGGTGATCGCGAGCCGCAACGGGTGGAACAGCGCACGACCTTTAGCCCCGGTCGAGGCCTTTACCGCCTCGCCTAGCCGCCGCCACGGCTCGTCCGACCAGTCGAGGCGCTCGGCCACGCCCGCGGCCTCGCGGACGATGGCCCGCTCGTCGTGGGAAAGCTCGGGCGCCTCAATGTCGCCGTGGAGGACCGGCATCCAGCTGGCAAAGTCCTCGACCCTTGTGAGGTTTGGCCGCATCAGCGCCCAGTCCTCGGCCGTGGCCCCGGTTGGCAGGCGATCGCGAACCGATTCGAAATCCAGCCCGTGAACGATCCGTGCGTTGACCAGCTCAACCTCGTGCGGGTCGAAGTGCGCGGGTGCGCGGCCGAAATGCGCGAAGTCGAATCCTTCGGCGAGCGCGTCCAATGACGTCATGGGCTCCACCGGCTGGGAAGTGCCGATTCGGGCAAGCACCGAAAGCAGGGCCATCGGCTCCAGCCCTGCGTCCCGCACCTGCTGGACCCCGTAGGAGCCGAGCCGCTTCGACAGCTTGCCCTCGGAGGCGACGAGCAGCGCCTCGTGCGCGAAGGCAGGCGGCCCTGCGCCGAGCGCCTCGAACATCTGCACCTGCACGGCGCTATTCGAGACATGATCCTCGCCGCGAACGACGTGGGTGATGCCAAGGTCCATGTCGTCGATGACGCTCGGCAGCAGGTAGAGCCAGCTCCCGTCCTCACGGCGCACGACGGGATCCGAAAGCAGATGCGGATCGAACTGCTGCGGGCCCCGGATCAGGTCCGTCCATTCGATCGGCCGGTCGTGGTCGAGCCGGAAGCGCCAGTGCGGCTTGCGCCCCTCGGGTGTTGGCTCTCCCTCCGGCTTGCGCTCATAGACAGGAGGAAGCCCGCGGCCGAGAAGCACCTTCCGTCTTAGTTCCAGCTCGTCCGGAGTCTCGTAACAGGCGTAGACCTTGCCCGCCTCCTTCAGCCGCTCGAACTCGCGTTCGTAGAGAGCAAAGCGCTCCGACTGACGGACAACCTTGTCCGGCTTCAGGCCGAGCCAGTCGAGGTCCTCGCGGATCGCGCGGTCGAACTCATCGGTCGAGCGCTCGCGGTCGGTGTCGTCGATCCTGAGCAGGAAGGCGCCGCCGTGCTTCCTTGCGAACAGAAAATTGTGAAGCGCGGTGCGAATGTTGCCGACGTGCAGCCTGCCGGTCGGGGAAGGCGCGAAGCGGGTGACGACGCTCATCGCGGGCGCGGCCCGGTGTGGAAGAAGTTGGTGATCGGATAACGGCGGTCGCGGCCGAAATTGCGCCTGCCGATCTTCACCCCCGGGGGCGCCTGGCGCCTCTTGTACTCGGCGCGAAGCAACATGCGCTCGATGTCGCCGACCAATTTGAGATCGGAGCCGGTGGCGAGCGCGACCTCCTTCACCGACATCTCCTTGTCGACCAGCCCTTCGAGGATCGGGTCGAGCACGTCGTACGGTGGCAGCGAATCCTCGTCCTTTTGGCCCGGTCTCAGTTCAGCCGAGGGCGGCTTCGTAATCACCCGCTCCGGCATGACCGGCCCGCCGGGGCCGAGCGCGTCCGCCGGCTTATGGGCGTTGCGCCACTTCGACAGGGCGAAGACGGTCGTCTTATAGGCGTCCTTCAGCACCGAATAGCCGCCGGCCATGTCGCCGTAGAGGGTGGCATAGCCGACGCTCATCTCGCTCTTGTTGCCGGTGGTCAGGAGCATCTGGCCCCCCGTGTTGGACAGCGCCATCAGCGTCACCATTCGAAGTCGCGCCTGGACGTTCTCTGCAGCAGTCCCCCCAAGGTCGGGAATCATCTCCTCGAAGGCGGTAACCGCCGGGCTGATCGGGATGACGTCATGCCTGCAGCCCAGTAGCCGGGCGCACCCGCGCGCGTCCTCGAGGCTCTCCTCGCTCGTGTACCGCGACGGCATCATCACGCCCCAGACCCGATCAGCGCCAAGCGCGTCGACCGCGACCGCGGCCGACAGGGCGCTGTCGATCCCTCCCGAAAGGCCGAGGATTACACCGGGGAAAGCGTTGCGCGAGACATAGTCGGAAAGCCCGACCATCATCGCGTGGTAGATGTCCTCGGGATAGGGATCGAGCCGGTGGAGGTCGCGGGTCACGCACCGCCAGCCGGCTGCCTCCCGCCGCCACTCCGTCAGCACGAGTGCCTCTTCCCAGTCGGGCAGCTGCACGGCAAGTTCGCCGTCGGGGTGCATGACGAAGGAGGAGCCGTCGAAGACGATCTCGTCCTGGCCGCCGACCCGGTTCAGATAGGCCATTGCAAGGCCGGTCATTCCGGTGCGCGAGCGAACGAGGTCCTGGCGCAGGTCGTCCTTGTCGAGCTCGTACGGGCTGCCGTTGGGAACGAGCAGAAATTCGGCGCCCGCCTCGGCGAGGTGGCCGCAGACGACCTCTTGCCAGATGTCCTCGCAGATCGGGACTCCGATCCTCACTCCGTTGAATTCGATCGGCTCGGGCAGCGGGCCGGGCGTGAAGATGCGTTTTTCGTCGAAGGTGCCGTAGTTCGGGAGCTCGCGCTTCAGCGTCCTGGCAAGCACCTTCCCTTCGTTGGCGAGCAGGACTGCGTTGTAGGTCGCCCCGTCCTGCGCGACGATCGTCGAAATCAAAATGGCCGGGCCGGGCCTCGACGTGGCCGCCACTAACCGGTCGTTGATCTCGGCGGTCCGCCGCACGAACTCTGGCTTCAGCACCAGGTCCTCGGGCGGGTAGCCCGTCACCTGTAGCTCGGGGTAGAGGATGAGGTCGGCGCCTACGGAGCGGTCGCGAATGGCGAGCATCGCCTCGGCGTTGGACTCAAGGTCGCCGACGCGCTGGTTCATCTGCGCGAGCGCGATCAGCAGGCGGTCCGTCATGCCCGCGCTTTAGCGCACATGGTGGCTGCGGCAACCAAGGCTTTGCGTCGAAAGCCTTGCGTGGCTAAGGCGGCCCTACCGTCGCTGGGGGAGCAACACGACCGATGAAACTGCTCGCCGGGAACAGCAACCCGCCGCTGGCCCGATCGATCGCCGAATATCTGGAAACGCCCTTGACCAAGGCGAGCGTCCGGCGGTTCGCCGACGAGGAGGTGTTCGTCGAGATCGACGAGAACGTGCGCGGCGAGGACGTGTTCGTGATCCAGTCGACGAGCTATCCCGCCAACGACAATTTGATGGAGCTTCTGATCTGCATCGACGCGCTCCGGCGCGCCTCGGCCAAGCGCATCACCGCAGTCATCCCCTATTTCGGCTATGCGAGGCAGGACCGGAAGCCCGGGCCGCGAACGCCCATCTCGGCCAAGCTGGTGGCCAACCTGATCACAGTCGCGGGCGCCAGCCGCGTGCTGACGATGGATTTGCACGCCGGCCAGATCCAGGGCTTTTTCGACATCCCGACCGACAACCTGTTCGCCTCTCCGGTCATCGCCGCCGACATCCGCGCCCGCTTTTCCACGGAGAACTTGACCATGGTGTCGCCGGACGTCGGCGGCGTGGTGCGCGCCCGAAGCCTCGCCAAGCGGCTCAACAACGCGCCGCTGGCGATCGTCGACAAGCGCCGCGAGCGGGCCGGCGAATCGGAAGTGATGAATATCATCGGCGACGTCGAAGGGCGCACCTGCATCCTCATCGACGACATCGTCGATTCGGCCGGCACCCTGTGCAACGCCGCCGCAGCCCTGAAGCAGCAGGGCGCAATCGAGGTCTATGCCTATTGCACCCATGGCGTGCTTTCCGGGGGAGCGACGGCGCGGGTCGTCGGCTCGGAGCTCAAGGAACTGGTCGTCACCGATTC
>JBKHXB010000025.1:0-26927 GCA_046566245.1 Alphaproteobacteria bacterium
GCGTGTGAAACGTAATAGCCTTTATCGGCGGGTATTTGGGCGAACCCAGACCCGGCAGGACCTCGAGAATTTCGTCCTCCCAGGTATAAACGGCCATGGGAAATGACACCCGCGCCGCAGACAAGCAGGAAATGTCACTGGGCATTCCGACGCGATGCGTTGTCGACGGCAGCCGATCGTTGGAAATCCGCTGCATGTAATCGCCGGTGTTGATGATGATCGAACCAAGAGGTGCATTGAGACGCACCCATTTCTCGCTGCGGTGATTCCACAGCTGCAGCCCGTCGGTTCGCGGCGCTGGCAGGATAGTGAAGAGATCGACGTCCTCGTGGCCAAGTAGCCGGCCAGCGCCCGAATGGGCCTGTTCATCAGTCAAAGGCGGATAATAGTTCAGGCGCAGGCCGAAATTCGTTCTCGTGAGCTTTCGATCGTAAAGGTGCGGATCGCAGCCGAGGCCTTGAAACATCGCTTGCGCGATCGGCTTGAACAACGCCTCGTGAGCGAGAACCAGGCGGCGAAAGTGCAGCTCATATTCTGCGCGCGGCCAGTAAAGCTCCGCATGGAATAGCCCGTCCCGGTCCTGCGGAATATCGAAGGCTCGACGGCACCAGACCCAGCCCTCGACCAGGTCGGGATGGATGTCGCTGGTCTCCTCGATCGGGAAATAGCCCTGGTTCACCGAACCGTGTCGCTGGGCGCGGAAGCGCATCTTCTCGGGAAGCGATGTCAACGTGAACAGGTCGAGGACGATATCGTGCATCTCATCGTACAGCGTTGGATCGACGCCGTGGCCGACCAGGACCGCAAAGCCGATCTCCTCCAGGGCTGACCCGAACGCTTCGGCGAATCGCGCCTTGTCTCCCGCGTCGCCGCGCAGGAACGGTCCAATGTCGAGAGTTGCGACCTGATAGTCATCATCGAATTCTTCGCTACCGTCATCGGCCAGCCGGTAGGTGTGGGCTTTCCGCACCTGATCGTATTTGGCGAAGTCGCGGTTGAGCGCGTTGGTGTCGGTCATGAGGTCACAATCGCTGCCGTTGCCCCCTGGGACTTAAGCTCTCGCCGGCCGGTGAGGGCGGCGCGAAGCATCACCGCTGCCGCATAGAGGACGACCACCATGACCAGCCAGCGCAGCAGTTCCATCGGCATCGACTTGACGAGGAGAGCGGCCACGATCGCCGCCGGGATTCCGCCGATCGCGAGGCCGATGACCACGCGCAGATCGATCTGTGCGATTTGCAGGTGGCGGACGCTGGCTCCCGCTCCCATCAATGATCCGCCCGCAGCCATGATCGGAAAGCTCAGCCTGGGATCGAGACCCATAAGGCTCAGCATAACAAGCATCGGAGCATAATTGCCGATCCCGAAATTTGCCAGGATTCCAAACCCGAAACTGGCGATTATCGCGACCATTGTCAGCACGATCGGCAGGCCCGCCGCAGTCCCGCCGCCGGGGAACAGGTGGAGGTTCGCCATCGCGTATGCGATTGCTGCGAGCATTAGACCAATCCCTACGGTCAGCTGGACAATCCACACCCTGGCCCTCGCAACCAGCGGCGCTCCGACGAGCCCGCCCAGCAGGGTCGCCATCGCGCCGCCGAACAGCAGCACGGGATCGACGAGCACGCCTAGCAGGATCACGAAGATGACGCTTTGCGCCATCGCCGGTGGGGTGAGGCCGACCAGCATGGTTGGCGGGATCAGCCTGTCCGGCACCATTTTGCGGAACTTCATCCATGCGGCGGTCGGAGCGAACGAGCCTATTCCGAGCGTATCGAAGAAGCTGACGATCGCGCCGAGGCCCATCGCTTCGAATCTCGGCAGCGGACGGGAGATGGCCAGGACACGCGCCAAAGCGACACCATAGATCAGGATCGCCATGCCCAAGGCAACCAAGACGGCAATCAACATGAGCACCTCCGAACCGGCCTATTGGTGAAACGCATATTGTGGACTCCCGGTGCTGCTGCCCACGAGACGCGTGCCCTCTTTCATGGCTGCAACAAAGCTGGCGATGCACTCGGGGGAGCTGTCCGATCGGTCGACGAGCCGCACGATCGCGGAGCCGCTGATGACGCCAGCTGCGCCGGCCGTGATTGCCTGGCGGACATGGGCGGGAGTCGAAATGCCGAAGCCGAGCACGGGCGGCGGCGCTTCCAGCCGCCGAAGATCGGTGAAGAGTCGCTGATGCTCGAGCGTAAGTTCCTCCTGAACGCCGGTCACACCCCTGCGAGCCACGCAATAGGTGTAGCCTGTGGAAAACCGGGCGATGCGCATCAGCGTCTGGCCGGGCGTGTTCGGCGCGGCGATCATGACCATGTCCAGGCCAGCGGACTGCACGGCGTCGGCGTAAGGACCAGCCTCGAGCGCGGGCACGTCAGCGACGAGCAGGCTGTCGACACCAGCTCCGGCCGCGTCGGCGCAAAAGCGATCGAGTCCGCGCGCCGAAAGCAGGTTAGCGTAAGTCAGAATGCCGACTGGCAGGGCTGCATAACGTTGGCGAAAATCCGATAGCAGCATAAAACAATCGTCGACCCGCGTTCCTGCCCTGAGCGCGCGGGTCGCCGCGGCCTGGATCACCGGACCGTCGGCAATCGGATCGGAGAAAGGAATACCGACCTCGATCATGTCGGCGCCACCGTCGACCAGCGCATCCAGCAAAGCGGCGCTGGTTTCGAGGTCAGGGTCGCCGAGCATCAGAAAGGCGCCGAACGCGCCTTCGCTGTGCGCGCCAAGCCGGCTGAACATCGTGGTATAGCGGGTCATGCACTTGCTCCGATGAGAGCCTCGGCCTGAGCCACATCCTTGTCGCCACGGCCGGAGAGGTTGACGACGATCACTGTCTCCCCGCTCGCCTGGGCCGCCATCTTCAGTGCGTGGGCGACGGCATGGCATGATTCGAACGCGGCGATGATTCCCTCGCTTTTGGCCAGTCGCGCGAACGCATCAAGCGCCTCGCTATCCTCGACGCCGACATATCGGGCGCGGCCGATCTCCTTCAGATGCGCGTGCTCGGGCCCGACCGCCGGATAGTCGAGCCCTGCTGAAACTGACCAAGTATCGCTGATCTGACCATCCGGATCTTGAAGTACAAGCGTTTCGGCGCCGTGAAGGATGCCTGGAGTGCCCCGCAATATTGTCGCCCCATGCGAGTCGCTGTCGAGCCCTTTTCCCATCGCCTCGACACCGACGAGTCGCACGTGAGAATCGGCAATGAAATCTGAGAAAATGCCAATCGCATTCGACCCTCCGCCGACGCAGGCGACCACAGCGTCCGGCAAGCGCCCTTCGGCCGCGAGGATCTGGGCACGCGCTTCCTGGCCAATCACCCGCTGGAACTGCCGGACCATCAGTGGGAACGGGTGCGGGCCCGCGGCTGTGCCGAGCAGGTAGTGGGTGTCAGCAAAGGTTGCGCTCCAGTCGCGAAGCGCCTCGTTGATTGCGTCCTTTAGCGTCCGGCTGCCGCTTTCGACCGCTACTACCTCGGCGCCCATCAGTTCCATGCGGAAGACGTTGAGGCGCTGTCGTTCGACGTCCTCGCCTCCCATGTAGATGCGGGTTTCGAACCCGGACAGCGCTCCGACGATCGCGGTCGCGACGCCGTGCTGGCCGGCCCCAGTCTCGGCGATCAGCCGGCGCTTGCCCATGCGCCTGGCCAGCAGCGCCTGGCCCAGCACCTGGTTGGTTTTGTGCGCGCCGCCGTGAAGCAGGTCCTCGCGCTTCAAATAGATGCGCGCCTTGCCGCCGAGGTTGCGGCAGCGGGTGAGCGGCGTCGGCCGGCCCGCATAGGTTGAAAGAAGCTCGTCGAGCTCGGCCGCAAACGACGGGTCCTGCTCCGCCTCGAGGAACGCCGCCTCGAGCTCCTCGAGCGCGGGAACGAGGATCTCCGGAACGAAGCAGCCGCCGAAGCGTCCGAAGCGTCCGTCCATCAGCATGGAGCGGTCCGCCGGCAGGACGGCCGAAGCGCGGCAAAGAGCGCCTTCAGCTTGTCCGGATCCTTGCGCCCTGGAGCGCTTTCGATGCGCGATCCGACGTCGATCCCGAACGTGTCCATTCGCTGCGCAGCGCGAGCGTTGTCCGGGCCGATTCCGCCGGCGAGGAAGGCCCGGCGCTGGTCGATCCGCCCGGCGATCAGGCTCCAGTCGAACGGCCGCCCGGTGCCGCCGGTGCGCCCCTTCACCATGCTGTCGAACAAGCTGCGGTTGGCATCCAGGCGCGCGGGCTCGGCCGTCTCGCCGACGCCGCAGACGGCCCAGATCTCGCACTCTCGGCGCATAAGCAGGCGCAGCTGTCGAAGGTCCAGCTCCCGGTCGTGGAGCTGGACCGCGTCGAGACCGATGTCCCTGGCCATTCGTGCAATCAGTTCTTCCGGTTGGCCGCGGAACACCCCGACGCTCCGCAGGCCGTGCCGGCGAGCTGTCGCGGCGATCCGGGCCGCCTCTCCGCCAATCCGGCGGGGACTGTCCTCGACAAAGATCAGGCCGACGTGGGTGGCGCCGGCCTCGGCGACCAGTTCGACATCTTCCTCGCGCGTGAGCCCGCAGATCTTCACATTTCCGTAGACAAGAGCGCGTGCCGCCTGGGCGATGTGGTCGGCAGCCATAAGCGAGGATCCGACCAGGAAGGCATCGACGCTTGTCGAAAGCCGCTCGACATCATCGCGCGACCGGATGCCAGACTCGCTGATGAGAACGCGGTCCTCGGGGACGAGCCCCGCCAGCCGCTCGGCGACCGCGAGATCGGTCTTGAGCGTTCTCAGGTCACGATTGTTCACGCCGACGATCCCGGCCCCCAGCGCAAGCGCGCGCTTGAGCTCCCGCTCATTATGAACCTCGACGACGACGTCCATCGAGAGCCGCCGCGCCTCGGCCATGATGGCCTTCGCCTCGTCATCGCCGAGGGCGCCGAGGATCGCCAGAACCGCATCGGCGCCGCGCATCCTCGCCTCGGCGACCTGTCTCGGATCGAGGACGAAATCCTTCGCAAGGATCGGGCCGTCAAAGCGCTCGCGCGCGGTTCTGAGATCCTGAAAGGAGCCGCCGAAGAAAGGTCCGTCGGTGAGCACGCTGATCGCGTCCGCGACCGGTGCGTAGGCGGACACTGCCTCGGCGACTGAGACATTGCTGAAGTGACCAGACGGCGAACGCCGCTTCACCTCCATGACGAAACGCGCGCCCGGACGAGCCAGGATCGAGCGCAAGCTGCGCCTCGTCGGTTGCGGATCGAGCGTACGCCCGTCAAGTCGTTGGCGGACATCATGGCGCTTGCGACGGACGATCTCGGCAAGGACGCCCTCAGCCATGGCTCGCCTCGATGTAAGCCTCGAGCACCTCTCCGGCCCGGCCCGAACCAAGCGCATCGCGCGCCTGGTCCGCGCCTTCGCGCAGGTTCGCCGCCTTGCCCGCTGCCAGCAGGAGTGCTGCGGTATTGAGGGCGGTGATGTCCTGCTCGGCCCGGCTGCCATGGCCGTGGAGCAGCGCCTTGAAGCGTTGCGCATTCTCCGGAATATCGCCGCCGGTCACGACCCTCAGCGGCGCGCGCTCAATGCCGGCGTGCTCGGGCGCGATCACGATCTCGTCGAGCTCGCCGGCCGACAGCCGCACTGCCCGGGTTTCACCGTGGAGCGCGACCTCATCGAGGCCCGCGCCGTGGACGACGAGGGCCTGCTCGACCCCCACGGCATCGAGGGTGAGTGCAATGGGCCGGAGCATCTTCGGGTCGGCGACTCCGAGCAGCTGCACCGGAGGCCTCGCCGGATTGATGCAGGGCCCGAGCAGGTTCATCACCGTACGGACCTGAAGCTGCCGGCGCACCTGCGCGGCATGCTTCATCCCCGGATGATAGGCGGGCGCGAAGAGAAAGCAGAAGCCGGTCTCGTCCAGCAGCGCGCGAGCCCTGGCCGGCTCGACCTCGATCCTGACGCCGACGGTCTCGAGCACGTCCGCCGAGCCACAGCGCGAGCTTACGCTCCGGTTGCCATGCTTGGCGATCGGAAGTCCGCAAGCGGCCGCGACGAACGCTACAGCCGTCGACACATTGATGAGGCCCGAGCTGTCGCCGCCGGTGCCGCAGCAATCGGCAAACAGATAATCCGGTCGCTCGAACGGAAGCGCGGCCGCGAACAGGCCGCGGGCTGCCCCGATCATCTCCTCGGCCGTTTCGCCCTTCATCCTGAGCGCGATCAGCATGCCCGCGATCTCGGCGGGCTCGAGCTTGCCGAGCACCAGCCGTTCGAACAAATGCTCCGAATCGCCGGCATTAAGGTCTTCGCCGGCCAGCAACCGCGGCAGCGGATTGGGAACCGGGCCGGTGTCGGCGACGGTGTGACGGACGGGTGCCGTCAAAGTGGTTTGGGTCAACATGGGCGTATCCTTGCGGCAATAAAAAACCCGCCGGAGGGCGGGTCGAAGGTCGGTCAGGGAGTGTCGGTCAATCGATCAGCTCACCAGCCGCGCCATCGCGCCGCATGCGTGGAGCCGGCCCACCAGCGGTGAGCGGTCTCGTTTGGGACAAAGACGTTCAAGTGCGTCATCGGCAACGGGCTACGTCAAATCGGGAGCGCTGGTCAAGTCGGGAAACCAACTAACCAACTGCAGACATTGATCGTTCAGCCGACCTGTGCCAGACTTCAACCCGATGAATAGGTTGTCCGCCCTTGCCGCCTCGCTCAGCGCCGCTGCAGCTGCGCAGGCGAGCTATTATTGGATGATGGAGGCTGGAACGGGCTGACGCACGCATAACGCGAATCAGACCGCCGGCTTCCGACCCGCCAGAGTTTCTCTCGGCGGGTTTTTTCTTGCCCCGGAGAACGAAATCACATGCTTCAGGAAAAAATAAGGACAGGCAGGACGACGCGGGATTGGGGGAAATATGTTGTCCCTCAGTGCTGGCGCGCGTTCAGCGACGAGGATCATTCGGTCTGGGACCTGCTCTTCGCGCGGCAGGTGGAGTTGCTGGGGAGCCGCGTGGTGTCCGCCTTTTTCGACGGCATCGATCTCCTGAGGCTTTCGCATCCGGGGGTTCCCGAGCTTTGCGAACTCAACGCCATCCTCGAACCAAGGACCGGCTGGCGGACTGTCGCGGTGCCCGGGCTGGTGCCGGATGAAATCTTTTTCGAGATGCTCGCGCACCGGGTCTTTCCCGTTGGCAACTTTATCCGAACTCGCGAACAACTCGACTATCTCGAGGCACCCGACTGCTTCCATGATCTGTTCGGGCACATTCCGATGCTTGCGCACCACGACTTCGCTCGGATGGCCCAGCACATCGGTCGCCTCGGACTCGCAGCAATCAAGGCGGGTCAAGGCTATCGAGCCGCTCGACTCTATTGGCACAGCGTCGAGTTCGGCTTGGCCAGGGAAGGTGGGGAGCTGAAGATTCTTGGGGCAGGCCTCGCCTCCAGCTTCGGCGAAAGCCACTTCAGCCTCGAAAGCGACCAAGTCGAGCGACTGGCGTTTTCAGTAAAAAGGGCAGTGCATACGCCATACCGACACGACACCTTTCAGCCGCTGTATCTCGTTTCCCATTCGCTCGAACGAACGATCTCGGAGGTGCTTGCAGTCAGCCCCGAAGCCCTGCTGGCGCTTTGATTCGCGGCCGACTAGGCAGCGGCGGATGACGATCCCTTCGATGTCACTTGAGGCCGCACGGGCGCTGGACCGTAACGACCCGCTGCGAGCGTTGCGTGACCGCTTCTTCCTCCCCGACGGGCTTGCCTATTTCGACGGCCATTCGCTGGGGCCGTTGCCGCGGACCGCGCCGAAGCACGTCGAGGAAGTCATAGAAGAGCAGTGGGGCCGCGAGCTGATCGGCGGCTGGAACGAGTCCGGTTGGATCGATGCACCGCAACGCATCGGAGCAAAGATCGCCCGGCTGATTGGGGCCAAGCCGAACGAAGTCATCGTTGCCGATTCCACTTCGGTCAACCTGTTCAAGCTGCTGGTGGCGGCATCGCGGCTCTCCAGCGGGTCCACGCTGCTGACCGAACAGGGCAATTTTCACACCGACATCTACATCGCCGAAGGGGCCTCCGAACTGACCGGCCTAAAGCTCAAGGCAGTCCCGCGTGCCAGCCTAGAGGATAGCATCGGTTCCGATACCAACGTCTTGCTCCTGACCCATGTGCACTATCGCACTGCCGAACGCTTCGCCATGCGCTCGGTGACCGAGCGTGCGCGAGAGGCCGGTGCTCTGACCATCTGGGATCTTAGCCACAGCACCGGTGCAGTGCCGCTGCAGCTTAACGAGGATCGCGTCGAGCTCGCCGTTGGATGCGGCTATAAATATTTGAATGGCGGCCCGGGCGCACCGGCATTCCTGTATGTTGCGGAGCGACTACAGCAACGATTGATGTCCCCGCTGCGCGGGTGGATGGGGCATGCTGCGCCCTTCGAGTTCGCCGAATTTTATATCCCTGCACGCGGTCTAGACCGTTTTCTGGTGGGGACCCCGGCCATTCTCGCCTTGGCTGCGCTCGAATGCGGTGTTGACTCGTTCGAGAGCGTATCAATGCACTCGGTGTGGGAAAAATCGTCTCGCCTCTTTGATTTCTTCCGGCAGTTGATGGCGAAGCGCTGCCCGGAATTGGTCTGCATTTCTCCGCGCGAACCCGACCGGCGCGGCAGCCACATTTCCTTCAGTCACCCGCATGCTTTTGAGATTTGCCAGGCATTGATCGATCAGGGCTCGGTTGGCGACTTCCGGGCGCCCGACGTGATCCGCTTTGGGCTGACGCCACTTTACCTGCGTTTTGAGGATGTATGGGCGACAGTCGACCGCTGCGCGGCTTTGATGGCGAGCGGGGGGTGGAATGATCCCGAATTCAGCACTCGGCGCAAAGTCACCTGAAACTTGTTGCTGTTGGATTGCTCCCAAGCTCCGAGTGGCTGGTGCACGAAATGAAGACCGCTAATCGCGCCAGTGGAATGCCTTTACTGTGCTCACCAAGGCCGCGGTCGCCTGGCTGAACGGGCGCCCCGGTATACTAATCAGCGCAATTGATCGGCTGATCGCCGGTTCCGTGATCGGTCGCTGCAACAGGTCCGGAATAGTGACCGAATATTCGGGCATAACGGCGATGCCGATGCGCGCGAGTACCATCGCCTGGACCCAGTCTTCTCGTTCTGAGCGGAAGCGAGCGTACAGCTCTACGTCATGGTCTTTGCAAACCGCCCCGAACATCTCGCGCATCTCGCATGACAGGCGATCGACGTAAGCCCGTCCCGAAATATCCTTTAGGTGGACCGTGTTTCGCCCTGCCAGCGGGTCGCCGGGAGGCAGCACAGCGACATACTTTTCGCTGTACAGCGGATGGACGTGAAAGCTTGCCGGAACGCCATCGCACGGGTTCACGATCGCAAGATCCAGCCGCCCTTCTTCGAGCCTGTTGAGAAGCTCGGGAACGGACGCCTCGGTAACCTCGACTTCGACGCCTTCGTGCGCCCCCTGAAAATCGGCCAGGAGGCGGGCGATACGTACCGAGCCGATCGTTCCCAGCACGCCAAGCCGGACGGGCACCTTGTCCAGCAGCCGATATTCCTGAGCGATACTTTTGGCCCGCTGGGCCTGATCCTGCATTTGCCGAAGCGTCGGAAGTATAGAGCGGCCGAAAGCGCTCAGCCGAACCCGTTTGCCTTCGCGGTTAAAGATCGGCGTGCCCAGCTCCTGCTCGAGGCTTTTCACGGCTTTTGTAAGCGCCGGCTGCGAGACGTTGCATCGCTCGGCGGCCTTCGTGAAATTCAAAGTCTCGGCCGCTGCGAGCACATAGCGGATCTGAAACAGCTCCATCGGATTGCTCCTGTCATGCTCCGAAACCAATGATAACCGGCGGTTATGCAACCATGCCTAACTTCTGCTGTCGGCGCACCTACTTCGGACCTAGTCTTCTCCTGATACAGGAGGAGAACGGACATGACGGTGTTCATGGTCGAGCGCGACCTCAAGGGATTCGCTATGGAAGACCTCGCAGCCGCGCAGAAGGCGGCGATCGGGAAGGCTGAGGAAATGCGGCAAGATGGATCGGATATCCGCTACATCCGGACCACCTTCGCCCCGGAGGACGGGCGCTGCATGTGTCTGTTCGAAGCTGGATCCGATACAGAGGTGAAGCGGCTCAACGACGAGGCCGGGCTGCCCTATAGCCGCGTCGTTCCGGCCTTGGACCTGACCCCATGAGTCTTCAGACCCGTTTCATCGCCAAGCAAGAGCAACTCATAAAAGGCAAGGAGCGGTGCGACAGCGATGGACGCAAGCAATTCCATCAGCGGAAAGGCACGCTTTCCCATATTGTCAGAAAATAGGCAGCAAGGCTGAATAGAATTGCGAATCCGATGGCTAGGCGCGCAGCCGTTCCGGAGAAAGAATCGCGACTAGACGGTTGCTTTGCCATATCTCGCACAGCGCATCGGGATGCTTGGCTTTAATCGCCACAATGGCCTCGTCGTCGCACTTGGCTCCGAACCACGCTGCGTTGTGCAACTGCCCGAAGCGATCAAGGCAGTAATAGCGATAATTTTCCTGGAGCATGAGACTCCCTACTCAGCAGGAGCTCTCCATTTGTCTCTCGGTCGCCGTCAGGCTGATGCTAGGAACGGCGATAAGCCACCCATACGCCCGTTTTGCGGATACCCCTAATTTGGGAGCTCTGGCGGCCTTTCCGTGTCCTCGTCGTCAGCTTGCTCCTCGATCTCACGCAAGATGCGTGCGAGGTTTTCCAAATAATCGGATTCAGGCTCGGGCTTGCTGTCTTTAGGCGCCATACGCGATTCTTTGGCCGCTCAAGATACTAGAACCAGTTAGGCGGATGCCCGGCGAAGCGTCAGCATCGCACCGGGAAGGCCAGATGAAAGCCGCCGAAATCAGGTATCCGCAACGGATAGAAAACCGACGTCACCGGATGGTTCACGGGTCAAATCCGGTGTAGGCGCGTTCCTCCAACTGGAAGCCGACTTTCGGCCCTGCGGAGAAGGAACGTGACTATGCCAATCGGGACCGTAAAATTTTTTAACGAGCAGAAGGGCTACGGCTTCATCGCGCCGGAGGGCGGCGGACAAGACGCCTTCGTCCACATCAGTGCCGTTGAGCGCTCGGGCATGTCGACGCTGCGCGAGAACCAGCGTGTCAGCTATGAGCTGGAAGAAGACCGCCGCGGCAAGATGTCCGCCTGCAACCTGCGCGACGTCAACGAAACCGCGGCGCCCGAAGCCACCGGCGACTCGGCTGGCGAGGGGGGCGAGTAACCCGTAATTGTGGTACGCAATGGCAACACCAATCTCGACTTGTCCCTCGCCCGTGTCGAGTACGCTCGGGGCGAGGTGGGGGCGACGACGCTCGAGCGCGTACGCGAGCGTGGCCGCCTAAAACGGCCAACTCGACTTGCCTTGCTAGACTCTTTTAAAGTTGAACACCGCATTCAGCACGAAGATGACTACGCCTGCGACGATCGATGACAACGCGCGAGCAAGCAAATAGTGGATTGGCGTCCAGGCCGTGAGTGAGGCGAAGATCAGGACCATGATGACAAGGCCGACGGCCGCGTTAGTTAAGAAATAGCCGTATCCTTCTGCCAAGCCTCGGGCGGTGCCGCGGAATATCCACGATCTCGCTCCTACGTAGTGCATTGAATTTCCTAAGGCGAATGACACTGCGGCGGCCACCGTTTCGTCCATCTTCGCAGACTCGACGAAGACCCACATTAGACCGAGCCCCAATGCAAATGTGACAGAGCTCACGAGCGCGTCGCGAACACGGAGCTCAGCGGCATCGCGTGATAACAATCGGTCCAAGAGCCGTGGCATTCCGAAACCGTAAGGGATCAACGACGATTCAGTCCAACCTTATGGTGGCCGGATAGACCTAGGGTCCGCAATGGGTGGAAAGAGCACATGACAAATCGCCCTTCACATCCAAAGCAACCGTGTGGGGGGTGGTGTCTAGCGGGGCTCGCAAGCGCCATGACGACGTCCGAAGTCTTTGTGCTCGCACTGTTGATCATTTTCACTCTGCCTTACCTCTTCTGGGGGTTGGGCAGGACATCATCACTAACGAGACCTTCAAGGCGCTGCTGCTGATGGCAGTTGCAAGCACTATGTTGACGATCCCGATGGTCGCGCCGCGCTTAAAGCGGACCGCGCTGGCCGAACCGACGGATACCGACCTTTCTGACGTGGTAACGCCGAACCCTGTAAACCCATAGTTCCAAAAGACATGGAGATGCGGGCCTCTCATGTCCGTTTGGGTCGAAAACGGAAGGGCGAAGTTGAGAGCGGCTATGGCCCTCTTTATAGCGCGGCAGTCTGCCTCACGTTCTCGTGTCGCGCTGATCGCTCGTCCCGCCGGCCTCGCTGTTCCGGGACATGCGTTTCCCTGCTACCGCCGCGGCAATTCCCTGTAATTCCAAACTGGATTCCCTGATGTCGCCGACTAGGGAATGGCTACCAAAAATCGCGAAAAACCGGAGTTTTCTGGGCCATTTTGCAGACCTAGACCCCTAAAATCTGAGGAATTCCCTGTAAATTCCCGCCGAACAGGGAAAATGGGTCCAATCAAGTTCAGAGCTGGGTTAGTGGTTTCCGCCCATGAAGTGGCCCATCGCAGTTATGATCGTGATCGCCGCAAGTTCGGGCGCGCAGGCAAGCCGAATCCTGTTCGCCGGCGGACAATGGGCCGCGATCGATTTCGGGTCGCGCTGCGAAGCGCGCTCCAAGGCGCTCTGGCCCAAGGCCGGGACCAAGCCCTTCGCGGGCTTCGCCTTCGACCGTGCCGGGCCCCGCCAAGGCCAGTTCTACGTGCACCTCAGCCGGGCAGCGCGCAGCGGCGCGAGCGTCATCGCGACGATCGGCTCGGAACCCTTCCTGCTCGTGTCCAGGGGTCCGTGGGCCTGGAGCCGGGGCGAGGCGCAACAGCGCGCGCTGCTGGAAGCGGCGCGCTACGGCCAGTCGATGCGGGTCGAAACCCGCGACGAGAGGGGGAACCGGGTCGCCGACCGCTACCTGTTGCAGGGGGCGGCGACCGCGATCGACGCTGCCGCGGCAGCCTGCGCTGGCAAAGGGCGCTGATCGTCACTACATCGCCCGCCTGCATGAGCGCCGATACTGCCCTGATGCCGATTCCCGGCACGATCGAACCCGTACCCGTCCCGCGCGGGGCCGATCCGTCGCGCCGTGCGGACGGAAAGGTCGAGCTTGTCGGGCTCACGAAGGAGGAGCTCCGCGCCGAGCTCGAAGCGCAAGGGCTTGAGCCGAAGCAGGCGAAGCTTCGCGCCAAGCAGCTGTGGCACTGGATCTACAATCGCGGGGCCACCGACTTCGACGCGATGACCGACATCGCCAAGGCGCAGCGGCCGTGGCTGAAGGACCGGTTCGCGATCTCCCGCCCGCAGGTCGTCGAGGCGCAGGTCTCCTCGGACGGGACCCGTAAGTGGCTGCTTCGGACGCATGACGGCAACGATTTCGAGATGGTGTTCATCCCGGACGCCGACCGCGGGACCCTGTGCGTGTCGAGCCAGGTCGGCTGCACCCTCAATTGCCGCTTCTGCCACACCGGGACGATGCGCCTGGTGCGCAACCTCGACCGCTCGGAGATCGTCGGCCAGGTGATGCTCGCCCGCGACGCTCTCGGGGAATGGCCGAGCCAGCCCGAAGGGCGGATGCTGACCAACATCGTCATGATGGGCATGGGCGAGCCGCTCTATAATTTCGACAATGTCCGCGACGCGCTGAAGATCGTCATGGACGGCGACGGGCTGGGCCTGTCGAAACGGCGGATCACGCTGTCGACGAGCGGCGTCGTGCCGATGATGGAGCGCGCGGGCGAGGAGATAGGAGTCAATCTCGCGGTATCGCTGCACTCGGTGCGCAAGGACGTGCGCGACGAAATCGTGCCTTTGAACCGCAAGTACGGGATCGAGCAGCTGCTCGAGGCCTGTGCCGCCTATCCCGGCGCCAACAACGCGCGGCGGATCACGTTCGAATATGTGATGCTCAAGGACAAGAACGACAGCGACGAGGACGCGCGCGAGCTGGTCCGGCTGATCCGCAAGTACAAGCTGCCCGCGAAGGTGAACCTGATCCCGTTCAATCCGTGGCCCGGCGCGCCTTACGAATGTTCGAGCGACGAGCGGATCCGCGCGTTCAGCAACATCGTCTTCGAGGCCGGGATCTCGGCGCCGGTGCGCACGCCGCGCGGACGCGACATCGATGCCGCTTGCGGTCAGCTCAAGACCGCCAGCGAGCGCAAGCGCAAGGCTGCTGCGGCCATTTGATTTGCGGGCCGCGCGGGTGCGTGGCACACTCGCCCCGTTGCTGACTGGGGAGCCGAGGGACGCGTCATGTCATTGATCGGCAAGATGATCGACAAGCTGCTGAACCGGGGCAGCATTACCCTGATCATGCCGGGCAGGGAGCCGGCGACCTATGGGCCGGGCGGGGGGATGGCGCTGACGGTCCGCTTCACCGATCGCCGAGTGCCGTTCGAAATCCTCAAGAACCCGCGGCTGGGGCTCGGTGAAACCTATATGAACGGGCGGCTGATCGTCGAAAACGGGACGATCCTCGACCTGCTCGAGCTGATCACCAGCAACAATCCCTGGGAAAACGGGAAGGACGGCCGCGGCATCCTCAACCGCGGCAAGACCGGCCTTCGCCGCCTTTTTACCAGCAACAGCAAGCGGCGGGCGAAGCGCAACGTCGCCCACCATTACGACCTTGGCGACAATCTCTACGAGCTCTTCCTGGATTCCGACCGCCAGTACAGCTGCGCCTATTTCACCGCGCCCGACAACGAGCTCGAGCAGGCGCAGTGGGACAAGAAGGCGCACATCGCGTCCAAGCTCTACCTGCGGCCCGGGCAGAGGGTGCTTGACATCGGCTCAGGCTGGGGCGGGCTCGCGATCTACCTGCACCAGACGGCGAAGGTGGATGTGCTGGGCGTCACCCTGTCAGAAGACCAGCTCCGGGTTGCCAGGAAGAGGGCGGAGGCCGCCGGGGTTTCCGACCACGTGCGGTTCGAGCTGATGGACTATCGCCAGCTCGACGGCGAGTTCGACCGGATCGTGTCGGTCGGAATGTTCGAGCACGTCGGGCTGGATCATTACGACGACTTCTTCGTGACGTGCCGCCGGCTCCTCAAGCGCGACGGGGTCATGCTCCTGCACACGATCGGGAAGCTCGGAACGGCGAGCAAGCCGGACCCCTTCACCGACAAATATATTTTTCCTGGATATCACTTGCCGTCGCTGAGCCAGATGTGCGTGGCGAGCGAGAAGTGCCGGCTGATCGTCAGCGACGTGGAAACGCTCCGCCTGCATTATGCTTATACGCTTCGCCATTGGCTGCAGCGGGTGCGCGACAACCGCGCCAAAATCGAGGCGATGTATGATGCGCGCTTCTTCCGGATGTGGGAATTCTACCTGGCCGGCGGGATCGTGATGTTCGAGAACGGCGCCGCCTGCAATTACCAGGTCCAGTACATCCGCGACCGGCGCGCGCTGCCGATTACTCGCGACTACATGATCGAGGCGGAGAAGAAGCTCCGGATCAAGCCCAATGGAGGCAGGAAGAAAGGCCCGGCGCAGGCGCGCCGAGCCTCTCAGAAAGTGTCCGAACCGGCCTAGGTCCCGGCGGGCTTGGAGTGGCGCCCCTTGTGGGCGGCGCGCCGCTCCTCCGGGCTCAAGGTCCCGTCGCGGTTGGTATCCATGCGGTCAAAGTGGGCGTTTGCCGCGGCGGTGGCCTCGGCAAGCGAGACCCGGCCGTCCTTGTCGGCGTCCGCCATCGAGAACATCGCCCCGCCCAGGATACGCTTCGAGCGGCGGTCGGCGACACGGTCAGCGCGCTGCGAATGGACGGCGTCGAACTCCGCCTTGCTGATCGCGCCGTCCTTGTTGGAATCGAAGCGGGTCACGAGCGCGTCCCAATTGTGCTTCGGCTTGTGATCGCCGGGCCCGGCATGGGCGATGTCGACGCTCTTGGTGGCGAAGACCGCGTCGGCTTCGGCTTTCGTGACCTTTCCGTCCTTGTTGGAATCGAAGCGGTCGAACATTTTCTCGCCGCGGTGGTCCATGCGGGCCTCGATCCGCTCGTGGCGGGCATGAACCGCCAAATCGGCTTCCGCCTGGGTGATGAAGCCGTCGCGGTTGGCATCCGCTTTCGCGAAATGCTGCTGGACCTTCTGCGCGAGCTCGGCGCGGGTGGTCGGCATTCCCATCTTGCCGTGCTTGGCGGGCGGCGGCGCTGTCTGAGCGAGCACCGGGGCCAGGCCCGCGACTGCAAGCGCCGCAGCAGCGCTCATGAGAATGGTCTTCATCTGTCCTCTCCCTCGAAACAAGAGGAGGAGAGCTTAGCCGCCCATTCTGTATCCCCGTTGAACGGCGCCCCTCTAGCAGTTCGTTAACCTTGTTCGCCTAGTCGTCAGGGCGAAGGGCGACGAGATGCGTGACGTTCGTGAACTGCGGGCCGCGGGGGCGGGAGCGCTGATCGTCGGCGCCTACATGCTGCTCGTCCTGTCGACGGGCCGCGTGCAACTCTACGATTTCGCCCGCCTGCTCGGCGTTTACCTTCAGACCAGCCTGTCGCTGTGGCTGTTCCTCGGGCTCTCGCTGCTGCTCATTGAACTGTACCGGAAGCGGCCCCGCGATGGGCCGGGGCCGAACCCGGCCGCGATTATCCTGTCCGCGGCGAAGTCCCGGTGGGAACGCGACCGCTTCGTCTCCTTGTTCTGGCCGCCGCTCTTGTTCGCGACGCTGATGGCGTCGTTCAACGCATTCAAGCAGATGGTCTTGCCGCTTGCCGGCTTCGGGCTCGACCCGGCTTTCGCGCAGGCGGACAAGCTGCTGTTTTTCGGCCAGGACCCGTGGCGGGTGACGCATGCGCTTCTCGGATCGCCGCAAGCGACGCTGCTGATCGACCGCGCCTATCACGGTTGGTTCGTGCCCATGTCGCTGGGCGTCATGCTGTGCGGCTGGCTCTCGGTCTCCACCTACCACCTGCGCAACCAGTACCTGCTGAGCTACATCGGCGTCTGGGTCGGGATCGGAAGCATCGCCGCTTTCCTGATGCCCTCGGCCGGCCCCTGCTATTACGAGACTTTCATGGGCCCCTACCCAAGCTTCGCCGAGCTCAAGCAGCAGCTGCTTTCGGCCGAGGCGGCCACCGGCGCCAAGCTCAGCTCCCTGTCGAACCAGGCAGGGCTGCTGCGCCTTTTCGGTGGCGACTCGCTCGCAGTCGGGGCCGGCATTTCCGCCATGCCTTCCGTGCATAATGCGCTCGCCCTCCTTTTCGCGATCGCGGGCTGGAAGGTCAGCCGCATCCTCGGAGTGCTGTTCGCCGTCTACGCCGCGCTCATCTGGATCGGCTCGATACACCTTGGCTGGCACTATGCGATCGACGGTCTGCTGGCCGCCGCGATGGTTGGTTTCATCTGGGTCGGCGCGGGGCGGCTCGTCGAGCGCTTTGAGCGCGGATCGAGGTCTCGCCAAGCGGAGGCCGCGCTCGCCTGAGCACATGGGGGCAATGCGGTTTCGCGTTGCCAATTGAAACACCAGCGGCCAGTCGGGTGCAATGATCCAGCCGGGGGCGACGGGACTTGGCGCGGGCTCGCCGCGCATGTGGTGGGAAGAGCGCTGGTTCGTCGCGCTCGTCGTCCTGCTGTCGGCGATTCCGCTTCTCTATCCGCCGATCCCGCCGATGGTGGACCTGCTGGGTCACATGGGCCGCTACAGGGTCCAGCTCGACCTTCACGATTCGCCGTGGCTCAGCGACTATTACGGCTTCCGCTGGGCGGCGATCGGCAATCTTGGCGTCGACCTGCTGGTGATGCCGCTCGGCCGGCTGATCGGGCTCGAGCCCGCGGTCAAACTGATCGTCCTTACCATTCCGCCGATGACCGTGGCCGGCTTCCTGTGGGTGGCGCGCGAGGTCCACGGGCGGATCCCCCCGACGGCCTATTTCGCCGTCCCGTTCGTCTACGGGCACCCGTTCCTGTTCGGCTTCGTCAATTTCGCCTTGTCCATGGCGCTGGCGTTCCTGGCGTTCGGGCTGTGGCTGAGACTCGGGCGCCTGGGCCGGACCAGGCTCAGGGCCTGGCTGTTCGTGCCCATCTCGCTGGTCGTGTTCTTCTGTCACACCTACGGCTGGGGCGTGCTCGGGCTGCTCTGCTTCTCGGCCGAAGCGGTCCGCCAGCATGACAAAGGCGTCGGCTGGATGCGTTCCGGCCTTTACGCGGCCGCCCACGCGTCGGTGATGGCGCTTCCGCTTCTGATCATGGTCGCCTGGCGAAGCGAGACCCATGGCGGGACAACCCTCGACTGGTTCAACTGGCAGGCCAAGTGGCGCTGGGTGAAGATGGCGCTGCGCGACCGCTGGGAGAATTGGGACCTCGCCTCGCTCGGGGCCGCCGGCGCGGTCCTGGTCGGAGCGATCGTAATCCGAAGCCTGACCTTTTCGCGAAACCTCATCTTTTCCGCCCTGGTCCTGGTCGCCGGCTACATCGTGCTTCCGCGAATCATATTCGGATCAGCCTATGCGGACATGCGGCTGGTGCCCTACATGATCGCCACCGCGATCCTGGCGATCCGCTTCAAGACCCCGGTGACGAGGCGCCAGGCAAGCCTCCTCGCGGCGGCCGGGCTCGCGTTCACCGTCCTTCGGCTGGCGACGACCACCGTCAGCCTGGCGATGTCGTCGGACGTCCAGCAGGATCGGCTCCGGGCGATCGACCATATGCCGATGGGAGCCCGCGTCATCACCCTCGTCGGCGAAGGCTGCGGCTACGGCTGGCTGCTCCCGCGCGACAGCCACTTGGGGGCGATGGTGATCGTCCGCAGGCACGGCTTCGCCAACGACCAGTGGGTGCTCGAGGGGCAGAATCTGCTTGAGCTGCGATACCGCGCTGCGGGTCCTTTCGCCGCCGATCCATCGGAGCGGGTCCGGGCAAACGGCTGCCAAGTCGGCCGCCTTTGGTCCATCAACTCGGCGCTTCGCGCGATCCCACAAGGCGCCTTCGACTATCTGTGGCTGCTCGATCCGCCCCCGTTCGACCCGGCCCTGGTCGAGGGCTACCCGATTGTGGATTCCGGAAGAGGGTGGGTCCTCTACCGCCTCAACGCGGACGGCGGAAAACCCCGATCAGCGACACCCCGAACGGAAGCGGCACCCGGCCAACCAGAAAGCGCTCAAGCGAAAACACCGACTTCAGAAGCGCGTTGACCGGCGCGGGCGGCAGGGAATCGTCCGCCGCTTCGCGCCCGGTGAGCTTGCCGGCGATCCGGGCCGCGGCGATCGGCGGGAACAACAAGGTGTTGAACGGCGAAAGCAGCTCGACCTCGTAGCCGGACTCCTCGGCAAGCCGGCGCAGCTGGGCCTTGCGATAACGCCGGTGGTGGTGGTGCGAGACGTCGTGCGCGCTCCACATCCACGGGTTGCCGGGAACGGTCACCAGCAGTTTTCCGCCCGGCTTCAGCAATTCGAGGATCGCACGCAGCGCCTGGCGGTCGTCGGGAATGTGCTCGAGCACGTCCAGCAGCGCCACCAGGTCGAAGCTGGAACTCTTGAACATCGACAGGTCGGGGAGCGCAGCAGATCGCACCTTGCGCCCGAGGCGGTCGCTGGCGAGCTTTCGTGCGGTCTCGTTGAGCTCGGTCGCCTCGACGCGGCCGAACCGCGAGAACATTTTCAGGTTGTGGCCGGTCCCGCAGCCGATTTCGAGGATCCGGGCCTTGGCAGGCGGCCGGACGATCCGCCGGATCACCGAGTCCAGGATGTCGCGCCGCGCTTCGAACCACCAGTGGCTGGAATCGAGCTCGGCCATCCGCTCATAGACCTCGGCCTCCATTTCAACTGTCCTCGCCGATCACTTCCCGCACGACATACAGCGGGCGCTGCTTGGTCTCGATGAGGATCCGGCCGACATATTCTCCGAGCACTCCGAGCGAGAGGAGCTGCAGGCCGCCGAGGAACAGGATGGCCACCATCAGCGAGGCGTAGCCCGGAACCTGTATGCCCCAGACGAGGGTGCGGATGACGAGAAAGATGGCGAAGCTGATCGCGAGCAGCGCGACGATGCCGCCGAGATAGCTCCAGATCCGAAGCGGAGCGGTGGAGGCCGAGGTGATCCCGTCGAGGGCGAATTTCCACAGCCGCCAGTAGTTGAACTTGGTCCTTCCCGTGGTCCGAGCCGCGCGCCGGTACGGGACATAGGCCTGCCGGAACCCGGCCCAGGCGAACAAGCCCTTCATGAAGCGGTTGCGTTCCGGGAGCGCGCGGATCACTTCCACGACCTTGCGGTCGAGCAGCCGGAAATCGCCGGCGTGTTCGGGAATCTTGTCTTCGCTCAGCCAGTTGTGCGCCCGGTAGTAGAGATCGGCGGTGAGCCTTTTGGGAAGCGAGTCCGTTTCGCGGTCCTCGCGGATACCGCAGACCACGTCAAAGCCCTCGCGCCACCGCTTGATCATCTCGGGCAGGACTTCGGGCGGATCCTGGAGGTCGACGTCCATCGGCACGACCGCCGAGCCGCGCGCGTGGTCGAGGCCCGCCGAAAGCGCCGCTTCCTTGCCGAAATTGCGGGACAGCGAAATCGCCCGGACTCGCGGGTCGCCCGCCCGCGCCTCGCGAATCCGATCGAGGGTCCTATCGGTGCTTCCGTCGTCGACGAACAGGATTTCGAAATCCTTCGTGGCCGGGTCTTTCCTTCGCTTGAGCGCTTTCGCGACCTCGGCGACGAACGGGCCGATCGCTTCCTCCTCGTTGTGGACGGGAACGACGATGGAGAGGACGGGGCTCATCACGCGTAGACCCACTTGCGGTGGAGCGCGAACGTCAGCCACGGCGTAACCAGGATGAACGGGACGATCGGCCACCAGGTCGGCCCGCCAAGGTAAATGACGAGCAGCCAGACGAAGAACTGGTTCAAGGCGAAGCCGGCGACGTTGACGAGGAAGAAGCGCGCCGCCCGGACATGATGGCGGTCGCGTTCGCCGTAGCCGCGAAAACTGAAGGTGCCGTGCGTCACGTAGCTGATTCCGGAAAACACGACGAACACGAGCGCCAGCGAAACCATGGGATCGACGCCGCCAAGCTCGGCGACCGCCCAATAGGCGGCGGAAAACAGCACGGTGATGACGAAGCCGGCAAGGCCATAGCGCGCGGCCTGCCCGATCACGGCCAGTGTCTTCGCCCTGCTGTCGTGCCGGAAAGGCGCCGGAAAGCTCATTACCGCTGCTGCTTGTTCTTTGGCCCGGCTCGGCTAGAGCGCGAAACATGCTGAAGCGCAAGGACGACCTGCCTGTCGAGCGCATCCTTGCGCTGCTGGAGCGGCACTGGAAGCTGGTGACGGTGGCCGCGTGGCTGCTGTTCTGCGCCTGGTTCGCCTACACGCGCTGGGCGAACATCCAGGCCTTCGCGCTCGGCGATACCGACGACAATATGCGGATGATGCAGGTGCGCGCGTTCCTGCAGGGCCAGGACTGGTTCGACCTTCGGCAATATCGGCTCAACCCGCCGGTCGGTGCCGACATGCACTGGAGCCGGCTGGTCGACCTGCCGCTTGCGGCCCTGATCCTGCTGTTCAGGCCTCTGTTCGGAGGCGCCGAGGCTGAGCGGATCGCGGCTGCAATCGCGCCGATGCTCCCGTTCGTGATCCTGCTGTTCGGGATCGCGGTCACGGCGCGGCGGCTGATCGACCCGCGCGCCTTCCTGCTGCCGATCGTCGCGCTGATCGTCGCCGGGCTGACCAATTCCATGTTCATGCCCGAACGGCTCGATCATCACGGCTGGCAGCTGGCGCTGCTTGCGGTCGCAATTGCCGGGCTGGTCGACCCGAGACCGCTTCGCGGCGGGCTGACGCTCGGCACGGCCACGTCGCTGTCGCTCGCGATCGGGCTGGAGATGGTCATCTATCTCGCCATCGCCGGCGCAGCAGTGGTGCTGATGTGGG
This sequence comes from Alphaproteobacteria bacterium, assembly GCA_046566245.1. Classification (GTDB taxonomy): domain Bacteria; phylum Pseudomonadota; class Alphaproteobacteria; order Sphingomonadales; family Sphingomonadaceae; genus Sphingomicrobium. Next base: position 21,925 of record JBKHXB010000025.1, read on the forward strand.
TCGCCGACGATGCCCAGAAGCGGCGTCTGCTTGGCTATGCGGTGAGCGTCGGCGGAGGCACGGCGTTGGCCTTCCTGGTCTTTGCCTCCTACGCCAACCGGGCGCCGGTCTGCGACGCCCTGTCGCCGGTGTGGCTGTCGAACGCGCTGCTGGGAAGCGCGCTGCTCCTCGGAGCTGCCTGGCTCAGCCCGGGCGACTGGAAGGCGCGCTTGGGGCTTGCGGCAGCGACGGGCGCGGCGCTCGCCGGCTTTCACGCCCTCGCCTGGCCGCAATGCCTGACCCGGCTCGAGGGCGTGTCGCCCGAGGTTTATGAGCTGTGGCTGAGCAAGGTGCGCGAGGCGCGGCCGGTCTACCGGCACGGCTGGCAGATCGCGAGCCTGATCCTAGCGCTTCCGATTACGGGCGCGATCGGCTGGGCGCTCCTTGCCTGGCGCAACCAGCGCGACCGGGACCTGCTGCGGCGCACGTTGGCGGCCGCCGCGCCCGCGCTCGTCGCGATGCTCCTGCTGTTCTGGCAGACGCGCACCGGCCCAGCGGCGCAGATGCTCGCCGCCGTCGGCGCGGTCGCGATCGTCTGGGTCCTCGCTCCCTGGTTCGACCGCGCGCGCAACTTCTGGCTGCGGACGTTCGGAGTTGTCGCCGTGGCGCTCATCGGCTTCGGAGCGGTCGTCCCGCTCGGGCTCAAGCTCGCCCCGCCCAAGGTCGTGACCGAGCGCGATAAGCGGATCGAGAAGGCCAACCGGATGTGCAATTTCATCCGGTCCTACACGCCCATCGCGCAGCAGCCGAAGGGCGTGGTCTTTACCTTCCTCGACTATTCGCCGCGGCTGATCACGCTCACGCACCATGACGCGATCATGGGGCCGTATCACCGCAATGGCGAGCAGATCGCGGACGTGATGAAGGCGTTCCGCGGCGACGCGGACAATGCCCGCAGGACCTTTGCCAAATACAGGGCGGATTATCTCCTGACCTGCCCCGATTCCTCGACAACGACGATCTTCATGGCGGAGGCCCCCAAGGGGTTCTACGCGCAGCTCGCGAAGGGTCAGGTGCCGCCTTGGCTGACCCCGGTCGAGCTGCCCGCAGACAGCCCGTTCCGGATGTGGAAGATCATCCCAGCGCCGGAAAGCTCTCCCGAAGCCCGTCGATGACGAACTGCGCCGCGAGCGCGGCCAGGATGACACCGAGGATCCGCGTGATCATCGCCTCGATCTTGGGGCCGATCAGCCGCATCAGCGGGCCGGCGGCGAGCAGGGTCGCCATGGTCAGGATGATGACCACCGTCATCGCCGCAAGCACGATCGCGATGTGCGTGGCGGTTTCGGCGCGCGACACCCACAGCATGACGCTGGCGATCGAGCCGGGGCCGGCGATCATCGGGATCGCCATGGGAAAGACGCTGATGTCGTCGGCTTCGGGCGTGCCCTCGATCGAGCTCGCGCGGTCCTCGCGCCGCTGGGTGCGCCGCTCGAACACCATCTCGACAGCGATGTAGAAAAGCAGGATCCCGCCCGCGATCCGGAAGCTTCCGAGCCCGATCCCGAGCGCATCGAGCATTGGCCGCCCAAGCAGCGCGAAGAAGATCAGGATCGACCAGGCGATGACCGAGGAGCGGATCGCCATCGCGCGGCGGTCGGCGGCCGGGGCGCCCCGGGTCAGGCTGGCGAAAATGGGCGCGCAGCCGGGCGGATCGATGATCACCAGGAAAGTGACGAGGGCAGATCCGAACAGCTCGATCATTTGGCCGTGACCGTGTCCGAGACCACCTGGTCGTAGCCGCTGCCGTTCCACAGGAAGGCGCGGAAGGCGCGCGATCCGTCCGGCATGACGATCCACGACCAGCGGAGCGTTCCGTCGGGGCTGGAGCCGCTACCGGAAACGGCGCCCTGGGTCGGCGGCGCCTCGGCCAAGGTCGTCGGGCGGCCGTCGCAGGAGGCGGCCTTCTGGCCGATGTCGCCGCCCTCGGGGCGCAGGTTGCCGAGCGAATCGCCGGCGTCATAGACCCATTTCCAGCCGCCATCCGCCTGACGCTTCCAGACGGTGGTGAAATAGCCGACGGACTTGCCCCAATCGCGAACCCATGGGCCGGTGTTCACCGCATAGCTTTCGTCGCACGAGACGTAGCTGCGGCCGGGCCACCAGACGACCGGGAAGGGCGGCTCCTTGCGGTCCTTGAGCCATTGTTGAGCGTTGACTGGCTGCGGAACGAACATCAGCGCGTCGTCGGCCGCCCATTTGCGGAACGCCGCCCACTGGCCGAGCTTGTGGGCATCGGCGGCGAAGGCGCGCTCGGCGTCGAGAGCCGTCATTTGCGCCGCCGCGACGGCAAGGAGAAGCGCGATCATAGCCCCTCCGGATCGGCAAGCCCGCTCCGGCGGTGCGACGCGACGAGCGTATTCCGAAGCAGCATGGCGATCGTCATCGGTCCGACGCCGCCTGGAACCGGGGTGATCGCGGATGCGACCTCGCTCGCTTCGGCGAAAGCGACGTCGCCGACGAGCCGCGTCTTGCCTTCCTCGCCCGCGGGCACGCGGTTGATCCCAACGTCGATGACGACCGCGCCCGGCTTGATCCAGTCGCCCCGAACCATTTCCGGGCGCCCCACGGCGGCGACGACAATATCGGCGCGGCGCACCACGGCGGGAAGGTCGCGGGTCTTGCTGTGGGCGACAGTCACCGTCGCGCTTTCGCCGATCAGCAGCATCGCCATCGGCTTGCCGACGATGTTTGACCGGCCGATCACCACCGCCTCCTTGCCGGCGATCTCCCCCAGCTCCTGCCTGAGCAGGTAGAGGCAGCCGAGCGGAGTGCAGGGGACCAGCGCCTCAAGCCCCGTCGCAAGCCGCCCCGCATTGACGGGATGGAAGCCGTCGACGTCCTTGGCCGGGTCGATCGCCGCGATCACGCGGTCGGAATCGATATGCCTGGGAAGCGGGAGCTGGACGAGGATCCCGTCCACCGCCTCGTCCGCATTCAGCCGCGCGACGAGTTCGAGCAGCTCCGCCTCGCTGACCGTGTCGGGAAGCTTGTGGGAAAAGCTTTCCATGCCCGCTTCCCCGGTAGCCTTGCCCTTGGAGCGCACATAGACGGCGCTCGCCGGGTCCGCGCCGACGAGCACGGTCGCGAGGCCCGGGGCGCGTCCGGTCCGTTCGCGAAAGGCCGAGGCGGCGGCCGCGACGCGGGTCCTGAGCTCGAGCGCGGCGGCCTTTCCGTCGATTACCCTGCCGGTCATGCGGTCCCGTAGGCGACTTCGACGGCGAGGCCCGAGAGCAGCATCCGCAAGACCTGGACGAGCAGCAGAAGCACGAGCGGCGAGAAGTCGATTCCGCCGAAGTCCGGCAGCAGCTTCCGGATCGGCCGGTAGAGCGGGCCCAGGATCCGGTCGAGCGCATTCACGAAAGCGCGAAGGCCCTGCGAGCTTGTGTTGAGGACGTTGAAGGCGATCAGCCAGCTCAGGATCACCTGGGCGATGATCACCCAGCTCAGGACCCGCAGCAGGAAATCGGCGATCTGGAAGAGCGCTATCAGCATTTGCGGGGCTTAGCGGCAGCGGCCATGCCCCGCAATCAATCTGCTTCAGGGCGCGAAACGGTTTGGCTGCGCCTCCGCGAGGACGATCGCGAAATCCTCCGCCGCGTCCGTCCATTCGGCGATCGGAGTCCAACCCCCCGACAACAGCAACACGCGCGCGCCCCTGCGGCCGTATTTGTGGCTGTTCTCGGTGTGGATCGAGCTTCCGGCTGCAAACGAGAAGCGTTGCCCGTCGATGGTGAAGGCGACGTCGCGGGTCGCGACGAGGTGCATTTCGATGCGCGAAAGGATGTCGTTCCAGCGCGCCTCGTGGCGGAAGGCGTCGACCGGGATGTCGGCGCTGAGCTCGCGGTTGATCCGCTCGAGCAAATTGAGGTTGAAGGCGGCGGTGACTCCCGCGGGCTCGTCATAGGCCGCGAGCAATCGCTCGACCGGTTTGACCGTGTCCATGCCGATGAGAAGCAGGGCGCCGGTGCCGAGAAGCTCGCGGAAGTGGCGCAACAGGTCGGTCGCGCTTCGAGGCACGAAATTACCGATCGTCGAGCCCGGGAAGAACCCCAGGTGCGGGAGGTCCGCGACCTCCTCCGGAAGCGCGAAAGGCCGCGCGAAATCGGCCGCGACGGGATGGATTGGGAGTGCCGGGAACGATTGCCGCAGGTCGGCTGCGCTGGCTTCGAGATATTCGCCCGAGATGTCGACCGGCACATAGGCCGAAGGGGCGATCGCCTCGAGCAGGAGAGGGGTCTTGGTCGCGGAACCGGCGCCGAATTCGATCACCGCCATGCCTTTCGGAATCGCCTCGGCGATCTTCGGCATCACGTCCTTCAGGAGGGCTGTTTCGGTCTGCGTCGGATAATAGCTGGGCAGCCGCGTGATCTCGTCGAACAGCTCCGAGCCCTTGAGGTCGTAGAGCCACCGCGCCGGGATCGCCGGGATATGGGCCGAAAGCCCCGCCAGCACGTCTTTGCGGAACTGGGGGTCAGCTGTCTCGGGCAAGCCTCAGCCCCGTGAACTGCCAGCGCGCGTCAGGGGGGAAGAAGTTGCGGTAGCTCGCGCGCGAGTGGCCGCGCGGCGTCGCGCAGCTCGCGCCCTTCAGGACGAACTGCCCGCACATGAACTTCCCATTATATTCGCCGACCGCGCCCTCGGCCGGGGCGAAGCCGGGGTAGGGGGCGAAAGCGCTCTGCGTCCATTCCCAGACGTCGCCGAAAATGCCGCCGCCGGATTGCGGGATGACTGCTCCCGCTTCGGCGAGCTGGTTGCCGAGATTCGGGTCGGCCGAAGCGGCAAAGTCTTCCCACTCGGCCTCCGTCGGAAGGCGGGCTCCGGCCCAGCGTGCGTAGGCATCTGCTTCGAAATAGGAGACGTGGGCGACAGGCGCTGCCCAGTCGATTTCACGACGGCCCGCCAGCGTGAATTCAGTCCCGTCCTCGCGCCAGTAGAGCGGTCCGGTCACGCGCTCCCGGCAA
>JBKHXB010000026.1:0-26148 GCA_046566245.1 Alphaproteobacteria bacterium
CCTGGACCTCGGGCGAACCCGTGTCGGCCTTGCCGCGGCCATGTTGCTTGATCAGCTTTTCCTTGCGCTCCGCAGTAATCGACATCGTCTTCACTCCTGTCTTTTCAAAGGTTGAACCCCCGGACGACCTTCAGGCCGTCGGCCGCGGCTTCGACCAGCGCCACCGGACGGCCAGCGTCGGTGGCAAGTTGAAGCCCCGGCTTGACGGGGAACCCGGAAAGGCGCTGACCGTGTCGGAGCAGCTCTGCCTGGCCGGGAGTGACGGGGAGGGCCGGGATGTCGTCCAGCGCAGCTTCCATCGGAAGCACCGCCCGCGTCAGGTCGCGCGCCTTAGCGGCTTCGTCGAGAAAGTCCAGCGAAATGGCGGATTCGAGGTCAAACGGGCCCGCGCGCGTCCGCCTGAGCAAGGTTACGTGGCCGACGGTTCCGAGCGCCCGGGCGATGTCGCGGGCAAGGCTGCGGATGTAGGTTCCTTTCGAGACGGTGGCGGACAAAGTTACCTCGTCATTCCCGCGTAAGCGGGAATCCCGCTGTTCTTCAAATGAAGCGGGACCCCCGCTTTCGCGGGGGCGACGAATGCTGAGGGAATGGACCGTCACCCTGCGCGCCGTCAGCTCGACATCCTCCCCGGCGCGTGCGCGCGCATAGGCTGCCTTCCCCGCCACCTTTAGCGCCGAGAAAGCGGGCGGCACCTGCTCGATCTCGCCGGTGAAGCGCGCGAGCACGGCCTCGACGTCGGCCACGCTCGGCCGGACGTCGCTCGTCGCGACCGTCTTTCCCTCGGCGTCGAGCGTGTCCGTTTCCTCACCGAAGCGAAGCGTGAAGTCATAGGCCTTGGTCGCGTCGAGCATCCGGCCACAGAGCTTGGTCGCCTCGCCGATGGCGACCGGAAGGACACCGCTCGCCAGCGGGTCCAGGGTCCCGCCGTGGCCGACCTTGGTCTTCGGTTCGCCCGCTTCCCGAAGCGCGCGCTTCACGGCCGAAACCGCCCTGGTGGAACCCAGGCCCACCGGCTTGTCGAGGATGATCCAGCCGTGAAGCATTTGCCTGGCTGACCTAGCAGCGGCCCTCGTCACCGGCAGCCCGGAAATCGCCGATGCGCACGGCGTCGGCACGCTGCGGCCATTGCTCGAAGATCGGCCTCGCTCCGCCCGGAAGTGTGCAGGACCGGGCCGCCGCAGCCTTGCCGCGGCGCAGAAGCTCGGCGCGGAAAGTGTACGCCGTCGCGCTGTTGTTTGTCACCGTCAGCGCCGTCCCGAGAAATGCGCGGACGCTGGCCGTGATCTGGCCCCTGGCCGGTTTTGATCCTGCTTCCACCTTGCGGGCGCCGATGGGCTGTCCGTCCTTCACCGTGAAGACCCAGGTTTCGCCCGCGCGGATGGTGAGCGGCTCCGCATGAACCATGGGCGCGCTCATCGCCAGGAACAGGGCGAGCAGCCATTTCCAACAGTCGCTCATTCGCCGTCCAGGTCTTGCGCCACCTTCTCGGACCGGAGCAGCCGCTCGATGTGGCTTCCCTCGTCGAAGCTCTCGTCGGCGATGAACTTGAGCTTCGCGGCATATTTCATTCGGACGCGCTGGGCGACTTCGCGCTGGAGATAGGCGGTGTTCTGGCGAAGCGCCTTCAGGACCGCCTCCTCGTCCTGGCCCAGAAGGGGCTTCACGAACACCGTCGCGTGGCGAAGGTCGGGCGACATTCTCACTTCAGTGACGCTGACGAGGTGCGACTGCAGCACTTCGTCATGGACGTCGCCGCGCTGGAGCAATTCGCTCAGGACGTGGCGCACCTGCTCACCGACGCGGAGCAGGCGCACGGAGCGGCCTTCCTGGGTTTCGTTACGGCGCATGGCTTAATCCCTCCCCTCGATGGGGAGGGGAAGGGGAGGGGTGATGTTCGTGAAGTGCTCAGTGCTCTGCATTCAGTTCACCCCCACCCAACCCTCCCCCATCAAGGGGGAGGGCCGAGGGTTAAAGCGTCCGCGCCCGCTCTTCGACCTCGAACACTTCGAGCCGGTCGCCCGGCTTGATGTCGTTCGTGTCGGCAAGGAGCACACCGCATTCGAGGCCCGCGCGAACTTCGGCGACGTCGTCCTTGAAGCGCCGCAGCGAGCTGATCGTCGTTTTCGAGACGATGACGTCCTCGCGCGTGAGGCGGGCGTTGAGGCCCTTGCGGATGACGCCTTCGAGGACCAGCAGGCCCGCGGCCTTGTCCTTCTTGCCCGCCGGGAAGACTTCCTTGACTTCGGCGCGGCCGACGACGGTCTCGATGATCTCCGGCCCCAGCTCGCCCGCCATCGCGCCCTTCACCCAGTCGGTGAGGTGGTAGATGACGTCGTAATAGCGAAACTCGACCTTGTTGCGTTCGGCGACCTCGCGCGCCTTGGCGTTCGGGCGGACGTTGAAGCCGATGATCGGAGCGCCGCTTGCCGAGGCCAGCGTCACGTCGCTTTCGGTAATCGCGCCGACTCCCGAATGCAGCACCCGCACCTTGATCTCGTCGGTCGAGAGGCGGTTGAGCGCGTGGACAATCGCTTCGACGGAGCCGTGGACGTCGGCCTTGACGACCAGCGGGAACTCCTTGTGGGTCGCCGTCTGCGCCGCGAACATATGCTCGAGGCTGACCGGAGCCGTGGTCGTGCGCTTGCGGTCCAGGACGCTCTGGCGATAGGCCGCGACCTCGCGCGCCCGCGCCTCGTTCTCCACCACGGTGAACGGATCGCCGGCGGAGGGGACCGCCGACAGGCCGAGCACCTCGACCGGGACGGAGGGCCCGGCCTCCTTCACCTGGCGGCCCTTGTCGTCGATCATCGCCCGGACCTTGCCCGAGGAGGCGCCCGCGACGAAGACGTCGCCGACGCGAAGCGTGCCGCGCTGAACGAGCACGGTCGCGAGGGGGCCGCGGCCCTTGTCGAGCTTCGCCTCGATCACCGTTCCCTCCGCGGCGCGATCAGGATTGGCCTTGAGCTCGAGGATCTCGGCCTGCAGCTGGATCGCTTCGAGGAGCTTGTCGAGGTTGGTCTTCTTGACCGCGGAGACTTCGACGTCCTGGACGTCGCCGCCCATCTGCTCGACGATCACCTCGTGCTGGAGAAGCTCCTCGCGGACCTTCTGCGGCTTGGCCTCCGGCTTGTCGATCTTGTTGATGGCGACGATCATCGGCACACCCGCCGCCTTGGTGTGGTTGATCGCCTCGATGGTCTGCGGCTTCAGCCCGTCGTCTGCGGCGACCACGAGGATGACGATGTCGGTGACGTTGGCGCCGCGGGCACGCATCTCGGTGAAGGCCTCGTGGCCCGGGGTGTCGAGGAACGAAACCCTGGACTTGTCGGGAAGCGTGACCTGGTAGGCCCCGATATGCTGGGTGATGCCGCCGGCTTCGTGAGCGACGACGTCCGCGCCGCGGATCGCGTCGAGAAGCGAGGTCTTGCCGTGGTCGACGTGGCCCATGATGGTGACGACCGGCGGACGCGGCTTCATCGTCTCCGGCGCATCCTCCTCGCCGCCGATCCCGATCTCGACGTCGGATTCGGAAACGCGCTTCACGTTGTGCCCGAACTCGGTGACCAGAAGCTCGGCCGTGTCCTGGTCGATTGTCTGCGTCAGTGTGACCGGCATGCCCATCTTGAACAGCGCCTTGACGAGGTCGGCGCCGCGCTCCGCCATGCGGTTGGCGAGCTCCTGGACGGTGATCGCCTCGGGGACGACGACGTCGCGGACCTGCTTTTGCGCCGGCCCGGCCGCCATGTGCGCGCGCTTTTCCTTCTCGCGGGCGCGGCGGAGCGCCGCGAGAGAGCGCGCGCGGCTATCGTCCTCGTCGGAGAGGGCGCGCGTGACGGTGAGCTTGCCGCGGTGGCGATGCTCGTCGCGGCCGCGCGAGGGACGGGAAGGCTCGGGCCGCTTGGCGGCAGGAGCATGGCCGTGGCCATGGCGACGGGGCCGGTCTTCCTCTTCCTCCTCCTTGAGGTTCTCGGGGGCGGCGGGCTCGGGTTTTTCGGCGGCGGCTTCCGCTTCGCGTGCGGCGCGCGCGGCCTCTTGCTCGGCGCTGATCCGGGCCTGCTCGGCCTCGGCCTCTTCGGCGCGGCGGTTTTCTTCGGCGCGGCGGCGCTCCTCTTCGGTCTGCTCGACTTTCTGGCGCTCCTCGCGGCGACGCGCCTCCTCGAGCGCCGCAAGCCGGGCCTCTTCGGCCTCGCGAAGCAGCCTCTCCTGCATTTCCTTGCGCCGCGAGATCTCGTCGGCCGGCGAGGGCTTGGGCACGCGCGCAGCCGCGGCGGGCTTGGCGGGCACTGCGGGCTTCGGAGCCTCGGCCTCGGGCGCGGGCGTCTTCGGCTGCTCGACGGTCTCGCCGGGGCGTCCGAGGATGCGGCGCTTCTTTACCTCGACCACGACCGTGTTCGAGCGGCCGTGGCTGAAGCTCTGCTTCACCTTGCCGGTCTCGACCGTGCGCTTGATCCCCAGCGGCGGCCGGGCGCCAAGCTTCGGTTTTTCGGTCTGGTCGGTCATTCTATTCCTTCAATATCTTCAGCCGAGCCGGTTCGAGAGGCGGGGTCGCCGCCCTCCAGACCGGCATCGGGGGCAATGAAATCTCGCCACCGGACGAGCGCGTCGAGGACGCGCGCCGCGGCAGCGGGGTCTATCAGGGCGACATGTACCACATTTTCGCGCCCCAAGGCCATCGACAAGATAGAGCGCTCCTCGGGGAATATCACCCCCCGGGGTCCGCTTTGCGAAGACCCGCCGGCGCGAAGCGCCTGGTCGAGCTTGCGGCGCCCGTCCTCGCCGGCGTCGGCGGCGTGGACCAGCAGATGCACCTTGCCGGCGCGAGCGGCGGCTTCGACCTTGTCGGCACCGTTGATGAGATTGCCCGCGCGCGCTTCCATGCCGAGCCGGTCGAGGGCCGCCTGGCGAAGCGCCTGTGCGGTGCGGTCGGCGAGGTCGGTCGGCACCTCCACGTCCTTCGTCTTGAAGGCGCGTTGAAGCGCGGCCTTGAGCTTTCCGTCGGTGGCCGCCGCCTCGAGTTCGTCGCGGCTTACGGAAATCCAGGCGCCGCGGCCAGGGGCCCGGGCGCGGATGTCGGGCGCGACGGTCCCGTCGGGGCCGAGCGCGAGGCGGATCATGCCGCCGCGCTCACTCTTTTGACGGGTGAGAACGCAAGTGCGTTCTGGCGTAGCTGCCGGTGCTAGCTCGACCGTGTCATTCCGGGGATTCCGCATCGGCGGCCTCCTCGGTCTTGCCGCCCTTGCCCTTAGGGCCGGACTCGGGCGCCTCATCCTCGAACCAGTGGGCGCGGGCAGCCATGATGATCTCGTTGCCCTGCTCTTCGGTCAGGCCATATTCGGCGAGAATCCCGCCCTTGTCCTCGGCCTTCACCGGCGCGTCGGAGCGACGACGCGGCTCGACCCGGCGCTTCTGGACGAGCTCGTCCGTCGCCAGGTCGGCGAGATCGTCGAGCGTCCGGATTCCCGCCTTGCCGAGAGTGACCAGCATCTGCTCGGTCAGGTGCGGCATCTCGGCCAGCGCGTCCTCGACGCCGAGCTTGCGGCGCTCTTCGCGCGCCGCCGCCTCACGGCGCTCCAGCGCTTCGGCGGCGCGGCTCTGGAGCTCCTGCGCGATATCCTCGTCGAGGCCCTCGATCGCACTGATTTCCTCCTGCGGAACGTAGGCGACTTCCTCCAGCGTGGTGAAGCCCTCGGCGACGAGCAGCTGGGCCAGGGTCTCGTCGACGTCGAGCTCCGACTGGAACATCTCAGACCGCTCCATGAACTCGCGCTGGCGCTTCTCCGAAGCGTCCGCCTCGGTCAGGATGTCGATCTGCGAATTGGTGAGCTGGCTCGCCAGACGGACGTTCTGGCCGCGGCGGCCGATTGCGAGGCTCAGCTGGTCGTCCGGCACGACGACCTCGATCCGGCTCTCTTCCTCGTCGATGACGACGCGGCTGACGGTCGCGGGCTGAAGGGCGTTGACGACGAAGGTCGCAAGGTCCTCGGACCAGGGAATGATGTCGATCTTCTCGCCCTGGAGCTCCTGGACGACAGCCTGGACACGGCTGCCCTTCATTCCGACGCAGGCGCCGACCGGGTCGATCGAGCTGTCGTGGCTGAGCACGCCGATCTTGGCGCGGCTTCCCGGGTCGCGGGCCGCGGCCTTGATCTCGATGATGCCGTCGTAAATCTCGGGCACTTCCTGGGCGAACAGCTTCTTCATGAAATCCGGGTGTGCGCGCGACAGGAAGATCTGCGGCCCCCGCGCCTCGCGGCTGACGCGAAGAATGAGGGCGCGAATGCGGTCGCCGACGCGGACCATCTCCCGCGGGATCTGCTGGTCGCGGCGGATGACGCCCTCGGCGCGACCCAGGTCGACGACGACATGGCCAAACTCGACGCGCTTGACGACGCCGGTGATGATTTCGCCGGCGCGGTCCTTGAATTCCTCATACTGGCGCTCGCGCTCGGCATCGCGGACCTTCTGGAAGATGACCTGCTTTGCGGCCTGCGCGGCGATCCGGCCGAACTCGATTGGGGGTAGCGGGTCGACGATGAAGTCACCGACCTTTGCGCCCTTCTGGAGCTTCTGCGCGCCCTTGACGTCGACCTGCTTGAAATAGTCCTCGACCTCCTCGACCACCTCCAGGACGCGCCACAGGCGAAGGTCGCCGGTCACGGGATCGAGCTTGGCGCGGATGTCGTTCTCGGCGCCGTAGCGGGCACGCGCGGCGCGCTGGATCGCGTCTTCCATCGCCTCGATGACGATGGCCTTGTCGATCAGCTTCTCGCGGGCGACTGCGTCGGCGATCGCGAGCAGTTCGGCCTTGTTGGCGGTCGGTGCCGCGGGTGCTGCGGTAGCCATTGAATTCAACCTTCCGTTTCTTCGATGAGGTCCGCCCCTTCGGTGCTGAGCGGAGCGGTAGCCTTGATGAGTTCGTCGGTCAGCACGAGCTTGGCCGAGGAGATGGATTGAAGCGGGATTTCGCGGGCGCCGGCCGGAGTGGTCAGAAACACGACGTCTCCGCTGATGCCTTCGATGCGGCCGGTGACCTGTTTCGGGCCCTGTCCAGTCGCGTGGAGCTTTAAGCGCGCCTGGTGGCCCTTCCAGTCGGAATAGTCCTTCGCGCGGGTGAGCGGCCGGTCGATCCCGGGCGAGCTGACTTCCAGCCGGTAGGAGCCCTCGACCGGGTCGGCGGTGTCGAGCAGGTCGGAGAGGCGGCGCGAGATTCGCTCGCAGTCGGACAGGTCCAGCTGGCGGGTGTCGGGCCGCTCGGCCATCACCTGCAGGGTTGGGTCGGACGAACCGCCGATGAACGCAACGCGCACGAGGTCGTAGCCGAGGCTCTTCAGCTCGGGCTCGATCAGTCGCGTCAGCGCCGGAATGTCGGTCACGGCCAACCCTCGATAAGTTCAAACACCTCTCGGACCGGAACCCGCGTGGGCCCCAGCCTCAGCATCGATTACGATGTCGAGGAGAGGAGGCCGATATAGGCCTGTCAAATGAACCGCGCAAGCGACTCAGCGGCCGTGGCGCAGCGCCTTGTTCTCCTCGCGGATCCGGACCCAAAGCACGCCGGCGTTGAGGACCGAGAAGACCAGGGCGACCATCGGCAGGCCGAAGACGAGAGGGAGCACGGCGATCTCGCCGGCGACGACCCAGTAATTCGGGTGGTTGAGGAAGCGGTAGGGGCCTTCCTTCACCAGGTCCTCGCCGGGAACGACGATGATCCGCGTCGTCCAGCGTGGCCCCAAAGTCGCCATCACCCAGAAACGCGCCAGCAGAAGCACGGCGAACAGCGCGAGCCAGAACGGATCGACTTCTTGAGCGGGCGCGAGCGCCCAGAGCGTGACGAGCCAGGCGACGTGGACCGCGACGATGAGCGGATAATGGGGGGCGCCATGTTCACGGGCTCCGCGGTTGATCAGCCGCTTCGTGTTGGTCCGCGCGATGAGCAACTCGATCAGCCGCTCGGCGGTGACGAAGGCGAGGATTGAGACGGCGATCCAGTTCATGGCCTCTCCAATAGCAGGCCAGCGCAGGTGAATCCCGGGCCGAAAGCCGCCATCATCACCCGGTCCGGAAGCCCGCGCTCAAGCAGCCTTTCGAGCACGAACAGGACGGTCGGCGCGCTCATGTTGCCATAATCGCGAAGCACCTCCCGTTCGAGATTCAGCTCTCCCTGCGGAAGATCGAGCGCGGTCTCGATCGCGTCGATCACCTTGACCCCACCAGGGTGGCAGCAGAAGCGGTCGACGTCATTGCGCTCCAGGCCGAACGAGCCAAGCATTTCGTCCACGGCACGCGCCAGATTTTCCTGGATGAAGGGCGGGATCGCGCGGTCGAAGACGACGGCCAGGCCGGGGTCCTCGACATCCCAGCCCATGATGCGCTGCGTGTCCGGCCAGAGCTTTTCGGCCGCACCTGCAATCCGCGCGAGGCTGTGGGTCCCGCTGCGCACGACCGCCGCCGCGGCGCCGTCGCCGAACAGGGCGGTCGCGACGATCGCCGCCGGGTCGTCGCTGTCGAGGCGGATGGAAATCGAGCAGGTCTCGACGGTGACGAACAACCAGTTGCTCCCCGGGTCTGCCGACGCGAGCCTCGCGGCGGTCGCGAGGCCCGCAACGCCCCCCGCGCAGCCGAGCCCGAACACCGGGACGCGCCGGATATCGTCGCGAAGCCCGAGACGAGGACCCACACGGGCTTCAAGGCTCGGGGTGGCAATGCCGGTCGTCGAGACGGTGACGACACCGTCAATGTCTTCAGGATCGAGGCCAGCCTTGCGGATCGCTTCCGAAGCGGCTGCTTCGAACAGCTCCTCGGCGGCCTTGAGATAGAGCGCGTTGCGGTCGTGCCAGCCGTGCGGCTGCTCGTACCAGTCCGGCGGGGCGATAATGTGACGCTTGGCGATCCCCGCATTGTCGAAAACGCCCGAAAGCCGGTCGAACAGCGCCTTTTTCCCGCCGAAAGCGCGGCGGGCGGCCGCCTTCGCATAGTCCTGCGCCACCGTCTGGGGCGGGACCGCGGTCGCCAGCGAAAGCAGGCTGCAAGCTTGCATGCAGCTCCTTGCTTGTGCGGCGAGTTCTATCGGCCGCACAGTTTGAACGATAAGGATAGTTGGAATGAGCCTACGTGTATTGCAAGCCGCGCTTCTCCTCGCACTTGCCGCCTGCGGGACGACGGAGCCGAGTCCGGCGCAGTCCAACGAACCTGCCGCGCCCGCTTCCCACCGCCCGTTCACTGTGGCGGAGGTCATAACGTTCAGCACGCCTTGGGCGATGGACTTCCTTCCCGGAAGCGGGGTGCGAACGACAAACCTGGCGCTGGTCAGCGAGCGCGAAGGCAAGCTTTGGCTGGTCGATGTCGCGAAGGGCACAAGGCAGGAGGTCGGGGGAGTCCCGAAAGTGAAGGTGGCGGGGCAGGGCGGCCTCGGCGACGTCGTCGTCCACCCCGACTTCGCAGGCAACCGGCGCGTCTACTTGAGCTTCGTCGAGGCCGGTCCTGGCGAGACGAGCGGAGCCGCGGTTGGCTATGGCCGTCTGCTCTTTACCGGCCCTGCGGTGCCAGGCGGCCCGACCGGCGTTTCGCTCCAGGACTTCAAGGTCATCTGGAGGCAGGAGCCCAAGGTCACCGGCGACGGCCATTTCAGCCACCGCATCGCTTTCGCCCCGGACGGGACGATGTTCGTCTCGTCGGGCGACCGCCAGAAGATGGAGCCGGCCCAGGACAGAACCAGCGACCTCGGCAAGATCATCCACATGACGGCCGAGGGCGAGCGGCTGGATGGGCGTTTCTACACCATGGGCCATCGCAACGTGCTGGGCCTGGCCTTCGCACCCGATGGGCGGCTGTGGGCGACCGAGATGGGCCCCGCTGGCGGAGACGAGCTCAACCTCATCGTCAAGGGCCGCAACTACGGCTGGCCCGAAGCTTCGTACGGAAGCCATTACGAAGACACCGATATTCCCGACAACCACAGGGGCCGCGGCTTCGAAGATCCGAAGCTGTGGTGGACCCCGTCCATCTCTCCCGGCGGACTCCTCATCTACACCGGCGACCTGTTCCCCGACTGGAAGGGGGACGCGATCATCCCGGCACTGTCTGGCCAGGCGCTGATCCGCGTCGACATCGAGGGTGACCGGGCCACGAAGGCAGGCCAGTGGGATATGGGCGCTCGGCTCCGGGCGGCCGAGCAGGGGCCGAACGGCGAAATCTACCTGCTCGAGGATGGGCGCTCGCCGGGTAGCGGCCGGCTCCTCAGACTGGAGCCGGCGCGCTGACCTGACGGTCGATCAGTCGACAGGCTGCGGGATGGTGCGCAGGTACGGCTTCACCGTCTTCCAGCCGCCAGGGAATTTCTCCCTTGCGGCCTCGTCGCTGACCGACGGCGGAATGATGCATTCCTCTCCCGGGCGCCAGTTGACCGGCGTCGCCACGCCGTGCCGCTCGGTCAGCTGCACGGAATCGAGCAGCCGCAGGATCTCGTCGAAGTTCCGGCCCGAGCTCATCGGATAGCTGAACATCGCGCGGATCTTCTTGTCGGGCCCGATGATGAACACGGTGCGGACGGTCGCGTTGGACGCCGCCGTGCGCCCCTCCGTCTCGGTCTCCTCGGCAGGAAGCATGTTGTAAAGCTTCGACACCTTGAGGTCGTAGTCGCCGATCATCGGGAAGTTTACCTCGTGGCCGCTGACATCCTTGATGTCTCTGGCCCAGCCCTCGTGGTCGCCGACCTTGTCGACGCTGAGCCCGATGACCTTGGTGTTGCGCTTGTCGAACTCGGGCTTGAGCCGGGCGACCTCGCCGAGCTCGGTCGTGCACACCGGCGTATAGTCCTTCGGGTGCGAGAACAGGATCGCCCAGCTGTCGCCGATCCATTCGTGGAAGCGGATCGGCCCTTCCGTGGTTTCGGCGGTGAAATCGGGCGCCGTGCTGCCGATTGCGAGTGCGGTCATGTCGTTTGCTCCTCTGGTGTGACGAAATCGGGTTCGATGCGGGTCTCGCGCTCCATCCAGGGCGGCAGTGGGAGCCCCTTGGAACGCAGGAAATCGCGGTTGAACAGCCGCGACTGGTATCGCGCGGCCGGGTCGCAAAGCATGGTGACGATCGTCTTTCCGGGCCCCAGCTTTTTTGCCAGGCGTATTGCTCCGGCGACATTGACGCCCGACGAGGTGCCGAGCGCGAGGCCTTCGTCCTCGATCAGCGAATAGACGGTGCGCAGCATCTCGTCGTCGGGGATCAGGAAGGCTTCGTCGACGCTCAGGCCCTGCAGGTTCGCGGTGATCCGGCCCTGGCCGATTCCCTCGGTGATCGAGCTTCCCTCCGACTTGAGCTCGCCGGTCGTGTAATAGCTAAAGAGCGCCGCGCCGGGCACGTCGGCCAGCGCAATGACGACTCCGGGATTGCGCTCGCGAAGTGCGATCGCGACCCCCGCGAGCGTCCCGCCGGTCCCGACGGCGCTGACGAAGGCGTCGACCTTTCCGCCGGTCTGCTCCCAGATTTCCGGCCCCGTGGTCGCGACGTGCGCGTCACGGTTTGCGACATTGTCGAACTGGTTGGCGAAGATCGCGCCCTCCGGATGCTCGCGGGCGAGCTTTTCGGCGAGGCGGCCGGCGACCTTCACATAATTGTTGGAGTTCCTGTACGGCACCGCCGGGACTTCGATGACGGTCGCGCCGAGCATCCTAAGCGCGTCCTTCTTTTCCTCGGTCTGCGTCTCGGGAATGACGATGACGGTTCGCATCCCGAGCGCATTGCCGACGACCGTCAGGCCGATCCCCGTGTTTCCGGCTGTCCCGTCAACGATGATCCCGCCCGGACGAAGGTCGCCCTTGCGCATGGCGTCGGTGATGATTCCCAGGGCGGCGCGGTCCTTCACAGACTGGCCCGGGTTCATGAATTCGGCCTTGCCCAGGATCGTGCACCCGGTCTCCTCCGACGCGCGCCGCAGCCTGATGAGCGGCGTGTCGCCGATCGCTTCCAGCACGGAGTCGCGAGTATCCATTCGGGCGGCATGTAGGGGCGCGGTTGCGCCGGTGAAAGGTCAGTCCCGCCGCCGGTAGCGCAAATAATAGGGGCGGCGGCCCTCGCGCCGCGACTTCGCGCCGTAGCGCGTCTCGATCCAGCCGCCCGATGGTTCGAGAAAGTCCGAAGGCTTTTCCGCAGGCCATTCGAACTGATGCGCGTGACGCTGCATGACCATCAGCGCCCAGGTGAGGTAGGTCGGATCGTCGGTCGCCACCCGGAATTCGCCGCCGGCCTTAAGCTTCGAGGCGAACAGGTCGACGGGCCCGTCATTGACCATGCGCCGCTTTGCGTGACGCGCCTTCGGCCAGGGATCGGGGTGAAGAAGGTAGAGAAAGGCGAGCCTCCCGTCGGGGACCCTGCGAATCACGTCGAGTGCGTCGCCGCGCCACAGCCGCACGTTGGTAAGATGGCGGTCGCGGATATGGGCGAGGGCTGTCGCGACTCCATTCAGGAAGGGCTCGCAGCCGACAAAGCCGTGGTCTGGGAGAAGGTCGGCGCGATAGGCGAGATGCTCGCCGCCGCCGAAGCCGATCTCCAGGTGCAGCGGCCGTTCGTCGCCGAATAGCCGGAGCGCCGTGATCTCTCCCTTTTCCGGAACCTCCATCTGCGGAAGCAGGGTTTCCACCAGCTCCTGCTGTCCCTTGCGCAGCTTGTGCCCGCTGGACCGGCCGTAGAGGCGGTTGAGCGTGGTGGGGTCGCCTGGCTTGTGCGCCGTCATGGAAGAGGCGACTATCCGTTCAGGCACCGGTTCAGCAAGGAAGGCGCAGCAATGCATGCGATGGCCCGGCTTTTCTTCGCGCTGCCGATTGCGCTGCTGGCTTCGGCGCCCGCTCACGCGACGGGCGGCCTGACCTGCAGCACCGCGGGGCCGCGGCCGGTCGAGGTGCAGCTCGTGATCGGCCACACGGTCGTTTCAAACGTCGTCCAGGCGCGCTTGAGCGACAATGGTCGCGACGTCGCCGTCACTGTCGCACAGGCCTGGCTCGAGCCGAACGAGCTCCGGCTTGACCTGACGGACCCGAACGCGGAGCGTCACGAGCTCCGGCTTCGCGTGAAACGCAGGGGCGAGACTTACGACGGCTCGCTCTGGCGCGGCGGCAAGCGCCGCTGGGTCCGGTGCGAGGAAAGCTAGGGGCGCTGTGCGGTCGCTCCGTACTGCTGTTCCACCAGCCTTAGCCAGTGGTAATCGAAGTCGCTGTCGAGGTCGCGAAAGTGCGACAGCTCCGCGAGCGCAGCCTCATCCAGGATGGTAACAATCCGCCCTTCGCAGGCGATCAATTCGTCATTGACGAGCGCCGACCACATCCGGCTGGCATGGACAGAGGTCATTCCCGTGAATTGCGCCACCTGCTCGCGGGACAGGTGCATGTAGAACCGGTTCTCGACGGAATGATCGGCCGAGCGCAAGCGATGGAGAATGTCGAGGAGAAGGTAGGCAACCCGCGCCTTCGCCGAGTTTCGCCCCAGGTTCACCAGCCGGTCGCCCGCCGTGATCCGCTCGGCTTGCGCGAACATGTACATGATCGCGGCCAGTCGCGGCAGTGCGAACAAGCCGGCCAGCAGCCGCTTGGGGAAGGGCGAGACCACTGCGTTGGACAGGGTTTCGATGTCCTCCGCGTGATGTTTCATCGGGATGCTTGGCATCGCCAGCAAATCGCCTGGAAAATGCAGTCTTCGAAGCTGCCTCGAGTCTTCGGAGCGCGAGCTGCTCATCACCCAGCCGGTCATCAGCACGAAGGCTTGCTCGGCCCGATCGCCTGACCTGGCAATCTGCTGTCCACGACGGATTCGGACCGGATTGGCTTGGAGCCGTTCCAGAAATGCCAGTTCGTCGGCGCCGACACGGAAGCGCCGTTGCACTCGGTCGACAAATGCAGCCATCTCTTACGCTCCGGTAACGAGCGGCCAATCCGCGAGCCGGCAGTGGGTTCCATAACAAAAATCATCACTCGGAACCGCGTCTCGACGATTGCTCGTTGTGGGCCCGCGGGCGCTGACTGGACGCGCTACCCGCGACTCCTTTCAGAAGCCCGCAACGAAACGGAGGTTGCCATGAGACGGATCCTGACGGCTGCGCTGGCCGCAAGTGCGCTGGTCGCGTGGAGCTCGGTCGCAACGGTCACGGCCGAAGCACCTGCAGCGGCAGCCCAGGCTGCTCCGGCGGCGGCTGACGCGAGCGAAGTTCGCGCGGCGATGCGCAAGCTTTGGGAAGACCATATCACCTGGACTCGCGTGTACATCATCGATGCTCTCGCTGGCTTGCCGGACACCGATGCCGCAGCCGCCCGCCTGCTCAGGAATCAAGAGGATATCGGCTCCGCGATCGCGCCCTACTACGGGGCTGAGGCCGGCGCGAAGCTGACCGATTTGCTCAAGCAGCACATCATGATCGCGACGGAAGTGCTGAAGGCCGCCAAGGCCAAGGATTCCGCGCAGGTCGCGGCGCAACAGCAGCGCTGGTCGGCAAATGCCGACGAGATCGCGGTGTTCCTGAGCAGCGCGAACCCCGCGTGGGAGCGGGCAACCATCCGCGATATGCTTCAGAAGCACCTCGATTTCACGACCCAGGAGGTGGTCAGCCGTCTCAAGGGCGACTGGGCAGCCGATATCGCCGCCTATGACGCTAACCACGATCACATGCTGATGTTCTCTGACGTTTTGACGGATGGGCTGGTCCGACAGTTCCCATCCCGGTTTCACTCGGGCGAACGCGCTTAAAGACTGAACTGGGCAAACAGGAGGATAAGGCATGGCGCTATCCCTGCGCTCTCAGACGCAATTGTCGGCTCGCGATACGGCAAAATTCGCGGTTCTCGTCGGCCTTTGCGCAATCTTCATCGATGCGGCGATCGCCCACGGCCTCTTCTGGGAAAACGATCCCTATTGGACGTACTGGATCACCAAGTCGTTCCTGATCACCACGGTGTTCGCGGTCGGCACGGCATTTCTGGGAACCGGCGTCGTCCAGGGGTTGGTCATCACCGCAGTGCACACGGCGATCCTGGAAATCTATTACGAATGGCTTTCGCCGATCGGACTTCCGCAAGAGCCTGAATGGCTCGATGACAATCATCTGTGGATCACCGGCGTGCCTGCACACTATCTGGCGATCCTCGCGGGTTACCTCATGGCGCTGTGGATCTGGCGGCGGGCGTCCGCGGCTGAATCGAACGCACCGGCGGAGCGCCGGCAGCCGGGAGCCGGGACTGTCGTCGTCTCATCCTTGCTTACGACGATCGTCGTGCTCGTTCTCAGCGGTATCATCACCCACGCCTTGCTGCTCGGAGAATTTCCCGGCCTCACTTATTTCGTCCAGCACCTGCTGGTCGGCTTCGTTTTCCTCATGCTCTGGTCGACCTACGTGGGCATGGCCGGGGCCGGGTGGCTCGTCGGAGCGCTCATGCTGAGCCTCGTGTGGACAAGCTAT
Organism: Alphaproteobacteria bacterium; assembly: GCA_046566245.1. Taxonomy (GTDB): domain Bacteria; phylum Pseudomonadota; class Alphaproteobacteria; order Sphingomonadales; family Sphingomonadaceae; genus Sphingomicrobium. Next base: position 15,434 of record JBKHXB010000026.1, read on the forward strand.
GGGCTATACCTCGGCCCGATCGGGCTTCCGGAGGAAGTTCGCTATCTCGGCTATCAGCAACTGTGGATGCGGGCCTTTCCAGGCGATTTCATCGCCGCGCTCGCCGGCTTGTTCATCGCCGGGCGGATGGCGCCCGTCGCCGGCGCCCGCGCCCTTGGCGTTGTGGCCGGCGCATTTGCCCTGATCGGGTTCGTTCCCGATCAGGCGAAAGCCAAGCCTGCTGGCTTGCACGCGTCTGCATCCGCCAGCGGTCCGGCGCATCGCGTCGTCGGAGACAATCCGGTCGACCTGGCAAGCAGCGAGCGGGTCGTCGGCTCGATCACGATCCGGGTCATCGAGGGCGGGAACCGGTGGAGCAGCGTGCAGAACCGTGACGCTGTCGACCTCGTCGCCGACTTTACTGCCGCGGACGGCAGTTACCGGGTCATCGTCGACAAGCCGATGCCGCGCCACCCGCTCGGCAAATATACGACGTGGAATGGAGTCGCCTTCCATCACCAGATGCACGGCGAAACCGGAATCGGTACGCCCAAGCTGCCGCTTATGAGCCCGGACATATCAATCTATGGCTGGGGCAAGCTTTATCGGAACGGCGAACTGATCGCGTCCATGACGCCCGTCCATGCCATGGTTACAACCAGGGGCGCGATGACAGGACTGATGCTCGAGGTCGATACGGAGGAGAAAACGTTGCGCGGCGTTTCCGGGGGCTATCTGACGATCCACTGGCCCAAGTTCGCAAGCGTAGCGATGCCGGTGGAAGCAAAGCGGCAGCGTGAGTGGATCGGCTGGGCCGGACTGATTGGCCTCGCGCTCCTGTTCCTGTTCCTTGCTCGTGGCGAAGAGCGCAGAGAAAAACGCACCTAGGTCCCATCCGGCGCAGCTCGCCCGGAACCTCCTCCCTTGGCGCGCGTCGAAAGCCGGTAGATTCTACGCGGCGGGCAACGGGAGGAGAGGGCGATGATGGACAAGGAAATCCAGCGCACGACGCGCAATCCGAAGAGCACGGCTACGGTCGGGGGCCATCCGATCCACCCGATGCTGGTTCCGTTCCCGATCGTCTGTTTCACGGGCGCGTTCGTCAGCGACCTCGTCTTCGTCTACGGAGGCGGCACCGGCTGGGCGACGGCGTCGAGCTGGCTGCTCGGGATCGGCCTCGTGATGGCGGCGCTTGCGGCTCTCGCGGGCCTCACCGATTTCATGGGGGACGACCGCATCCGGAAGATCGGTCAGGCAGTCCGCCACATGATCGCGAACGTCACTGTCGTCGTAATAGAGGCGATCAACCTGCTGATCAGGCTGACGACCCCGGATTCGGTTGTGACGATCGGAATCTACCTGTCGGGAATCGCCGTGCTGGCCCTGCTCTACAGCGGCTGGCTGGGCGGTGAGCTCGTTTTCCGCCACCGTGTCGGAGTCCACGACACCGACCGCTGAGCGCGGCGATCAGCCGTCGACGGCGGCTTTAAGTTCCTCGACGAGGTCGATCCGCTCCCAGGGGAAATAGTCCCCTTCGGGCTTGCGGCCGAAATGGCCGTAGGCCGCCGTCCGCCGATAGATCGGCTTGTTGAGCCCGAGATGCGTGCGGATTCCGCGCGGCGTGAGCCCGCCGAGCTTTTCGATGCGACCGATCGCCTGCTCCAGCCGGTCGTCGCCGACCGCGCCGGTGCCGTGCGTGTCGACATAGAGCGACAGCGGCTCCGAAACTCCGATCGCATAGGCGAGCTGGATCGTGCAGCGGCGCGCGAGGCCCGCGGCGACGATGTTCTTGGCGAGGTAACGCGCGGCATAGGCGGCGGAGCGGTCGACCTTGGTCGGGTCCTTGCCCGAGAAAGCGCCCCCGCCGTGCGGAGCCGCGCCGCCATAGGTATCGACAATGATCTTGCGGCCCGTGATGCCCGCATCGCCTTCCGGGCCGCCGATCTCGAAGCTGCCCGTCGGGTTGATGTGATAGACGGTTTCGTTGCCGAGTAGCTCGCGCGGGAGAATGTCGGCGACGACCGACTTCACATAAGCGTGGAGCTCGGCCTCCTTGGCACCCTGGTCATAGCCGGGTTTGTGCTGCGTCGAGACGACAATGGCAGTCGCCTTGACCGGCTTTCCGTCCTCGAAGCGAAGCGTGACCTGGCTCTTGGCGTCCGGCTCCAGGAACGGCGCCCGTCCGGAGTGGCGGTCCTCGGCCATGCGCTGCAGGATCTTGTGGCTGTAGTCGAGGGTCGCGGGCATCAGGTCCGGGGTTTCGTCGCAGGCGAAGCCGAACATGATCCCCTGGTCTCCGGCGCCCTCGTCCTTGTCGGCGCCGGCGTCCACGCCCTGGGCGATGTCCGCCGACTGCGCGTGCAGGTGGTTCGCGAAGTCAAACCGGTCCCAGTGAAAGCCTTCCTGCTCGTAACCGATCTGCCGGACAGTCTCGCGGACCGCGGCCTCGATCTCCTCGCGGATTCCGGGCGCCCAGTTGCCGTCGCGGTCCATGATCCCGTGGCCGCGGATTTCACCGGCGATGACGACGCGGTTGGTGGTGGTCAGCGTCTCGCAGGCGACTCGCGCCTCCGGGTCCTTGGACAGGAACAGGTCGACGATGGCGTCGCTGATCTGGTCGGCGACCTTGTCGGGATGACCTTCGGAAACGGATTCTGACGTGAACAGGAAGCTGCTGCGCATCGGTGGGGATCGGTCCTTCCGAGACGCCGCTCAGGCAAGCGGCAGGTGATATAAAGGATTCGTTATGTCCGCCGCCGATAGCGCCCGGCCCCGGCGAGGGCAATGGCCGCGATCAGCATTCCCGCGGCCAAAATCAACGGGATCGCGTTTCCGAAATGCGCGAACAGGGTCGGCGCTTCCGCGGCAGCCGGAAGGTAGGAGTCGATCACGCCCGCCTGCTTCCAGCCGATCTGCTTCACTACCTGGCCGCGCGCGTCGATCAGGGCGCTGATGCCGGTGGGTGTCGAGCGGATGACCGGAAGGCCTTCCTCGGCCGCCCTTAGCCGTGCCTGGGCGAGGTGCTGCGGGGGGCCCCAGCGGCCGAACCAGGCATCGTTCGACGGATTGAAGATGAAGTCCGGCCGGTGCTGCCAGTCGACGACATGCCCGGAAAAGATGATCTCGTAGCAGATTTGCGCGCCGGCCGTGCCCCAGCCCGGAAGGTCGATCGACCTCGGCCCCGGCCCTGAATCGAAGTCGATATCCCCCGGCGCCAGGCGCGAAAGGCCAAGGCTCGAAAGGAGCGGCCGCATCGGCAAATACTCGCCATAGGGGACGAGGTGCGCCTTGTCGTAGCGGCCCGCCACCGCGCCGCCCGGCGCAAGCACGAAGATGCTGTTGGTCGCGCCGGAGATTGACCTCCGGTCCTTCGAGGTGAGGCCGATCCCGCCGGTCAGAAGAAACTCCTCCTCGCCGACCGAGACGCCCGCCCGTGTCCGTTCGAAAGCAGCGAGGCCTTCAGCCGGCCCAGCCCGCTGGTCGTCGAGCGGGTTGGTGACCGCGGCTTCCGGCCAGAACAGCAGTCGTGGCCGCTCGCCGCCGGGACTCGCGGAAAGGCTCGCGAGCCGCCGCGCCGCTTCCTCGGCGAAGCCCGGCCGCCACTTGTCCTCCTGGTCGATATTGGGCTGGACGATCCGGATCGGCTTGATTGCGAGCGGATCCTCGGGAACGCGGGACGCCGGGATCAGCCACAGGATGGCGGTCGCGAGCACGATCATCACGCCGGGCAGCCATTTGCGCTGCACCTCCAGCCAGATGACTGCGCCAAGTAGGACAGTGAGAGCCGACAGCCCGTAAGTCCCGATCAGCGCGGTGATCCCGAGCAAGGGGGTCGGCACCAGTGCCGCCGCGGCGGGATTCCAGGGAAAGCCGGTGAAAATGCCCGCGCGGAGCCATTCGGTAATGGCCCAGCCACCCGCCAGAGCGAGAACCATCGAGACTTCCGTGCCCTTGCCGATCCGCCATGCGAGGCCGGCCGCGAGCGCCGGATAGATCGCCAGGTAAAGCGAGAGCAGAACCACGGCCACCCAGCCCAGCCAGGCGGGCATCGCCGCCTGGTAGCTGAAGGCATGGGCGATCCAGTTGAGGCCGACAACGAATTGGCCGAAGCCGAACAGCCAGCCGATGAGGAGCGCCCTCCCAAGCTTCTCCGTACGCCACAGCAGCCCGAGCAGGACCGCGAAGGCGACGGGCATCAGCACCCACAGGCCTGCAGGTTCGAATGCCAGTGCAGACAGGGCACCTGTGAACAGGGCCAGAGCAAGGATGATCATGACGCCCCCGTGATTGCGCGGGAACCTAGCGAGGAAGCGGGGCCATGCACAACCTGCTTTGCTGGCCCTCGACAAGCACAGGGCTGCAGTGACAAAGGCAAATGAATGCCGGTCCCGCCGTTCCACCTCGCCTTTCCCGTCGACGACCTCGACGCCGCTCGCCGATTCTACGGCGAGCTCCTCGGCTGTCCCGAGGGAAGGAGCGCCGAGGATTGGATTGATTTCGATCTCCACGGTCACCAGATCGTCGCCCATCTCGCCCCGGAGGCGGTGCGAGCGAAAGCGACGAACCCGGTCGATGGCGAAGACGTTCCAGTGCCCCATTTCGGGCTGGTCCTGCCGATGGAGGAGTGGCGGAAGCTGGCCGCGCGGCTTGAGCAGGCGGGCGTCGAGTTCATCATCCAGCCGACAATCCGCTTCGTGGGGCAACCGGGCGAACAGGCCACCATGTTCCTCACCGACCCCGCCGGAAACGCACTGGAATTCAAGGCGATGGCCGACCCGGCCGCGCTGTTCGCGAAGGGCTAGGCTTTTTCCGCTTCCGCCTCGGGCGCATGCAGACGAACTCTCAGGATTCGGCGCGGGTCGGAATCGATCGCCTCCAGCCGCCAGCCTGACGGGTGCATGACCGATTCCCCGCGCGCCGGGATGTGGCCCGCGAGCAGGAACACGAGGCCTCCGAGCGTATCGACCTCGTCCTCTTCCCACACGAGGCGCGCATCCACTGCTTCCGCCAGCTCCTCGAGCTCGATCCGCGCGTCGGCTTCCCAGATGCCTTCGTCGAGCCGGGTCAGCAGGCCAGCCGCCTCGATGTCGTGCTCGTCCTCGATTTCGCCGACGATCTCTTCGACCACGTCCTCGATCGTGACCAGCCCCTCGGTCCCGCCGAACTCGTCGACGACGATTGCCAGGTGCACACGCTCGGAGCGCATCCGCGCGAGAAGCTCAATGACGCCCATGGATTCGGGGACGAACAGGGGCGAGCGCATCATGGCGGCGATCGACCGGTCGCGGCTTTCGTCGATCATCGCCGCGAACAGGTCCTTGATGTGGACCATGCCGACGATCTCGTCGAGGCTCTGGCCATAGACGGGAAGGCGGCTGTGCTCAGCCTCGGCGAAGGCCTTGACCAGGGCTTCGAAGCTGATCGTCGCCGGGACCGCGATGATCTCGCCACGGGTGACGCAGATGTCGCCTGCGGTCTGGTCGCCGAAATGCAGCAGGTTGCGGAGCATCTGCCGCTCGTGCGGCGTCAGGTCGCCCGCGACTTGCGGCGATTCCTCGGCCTCGTCGATCGCTTCCTCGATCTCGGCGCGCAGCGTGGTCTCGCTGTCCTCGCCCCACAACAGCGCGCGCATCCCGCGCCATAATCGGGAACTGGTGTCGTCGTTTCTCGTCGCCATCAGCCTTCATCCCCGCGATAGGGGTCGGCGATCCCGAGCCGCCCTAGCGCCCGGACCTCGCGCGATTCCATCTCGGCCGCCGATTCCTCGTCTTCATGGTCGTGGCCGAGCAGGTGGAGCGTCCCGTGCACGACCAGGTGCGCGGCGTGATCGCGGAGCGGGATCGCCTTCTCTTCTGCCTCGCGCTCGCACACGCCTTTGGCGAGGATTACGTCCCCGAGCAGCAGCTCGGGACCGTCCTCATCGGCGCCTTTGAGCTCCTCGGGTTCTAGCTGCGGGAAGGACAGGACGTTGGTCAGCTTGTCCTTGCCTCGCCAGCGGGCGTTCAGGGCACGGACTTCCTCGTCCCCGGCGAGCCGCACCGACAGCTCCACCGGCCTGCTGATCCGCGCAAGTTGCGGAAAGGCGCTTTCGGCTATCGCCGCTTCGGCGGCCGTACGGACCAGCTCTTCCCAGCGGGTGCTACTGTCCCACTCCGAATCGGAATCGATCGCGACGTCGAGCATCATCGTCCCGGGCCTTCATACGCCTCTACGATGCGCCCTACCAAGGGGTGCCGGACAACGTCCGCCGCCGTGAAGGGCACGACCGCGATCCCCTTGACGTCGGACAGGCGCTCCACCGCGTCGTGGAGCCCGGACTTGCCGTGGTCGGGAAGATCGACCTGCCGGGGATCACCGCAGATCACCATCCGGCTCCGCATTCCAAAGCGGGTCAGGAACATCTTCATCTGCGCGGGAGTCGTGTTCTGCGCCTCGTCGAGGATGATGAAGGCGTCGTTCAAGGTACGGCCGCGCATGAAGGCGATCGGGGCGATCTCGATCTCGCCGCTGGCGATCCGGCGCTCGACCTGCTCGGTGGGGAGCATGTCGTAGAGCGCGTCGTACAGCGGCCTTAGGTACGGATCGACCTTCTCCTTCATGTCGCCCGGAAGGAAGCCGAGCCGCTCCCCCGCCTCCACCGCGGGGCGAGACAGGATCAGCCGGTCGACGGTTCCGGCGATAAGCTGGGAGACCGCCTGCGCGACTGCGAGATAGGTCTTGCCGGTGCCGGCAGGGCCGAGCGCGAAGATCATGTCCTGGCTGGCGAGCGCCTTCATGTAGACCGTCTGGGTCGGTGAGCGCGGGACGATCGTCTTCTTGCGGGTCCGGATCATCACCTGCGGAGGCGAAGTGACCTCGTCGGCGATGATCCCGTCGAAGATCGGCTGGGCGGCCATCCCGATCACCGATTCGACCGCTTCGGCGTCGATGTCGTGGCCCTGCTCGAGCCGCTTGTAGAGGCCGATGAGAACGTCGCGCACGCGCGCCGCGGCATCCGGCTCGCCTTCGATCTGCACGCGGTTGCCGCGAGCGGCGATGTGAACCCCGAACCGGCTCTCGATGGTGATCAGGTGGCGGTCGTAGTCGCCGAACAGCGGGCCGAGCAGGTAGGGCTCTTCGAACTCGAGCTCCAGCCGGGCACTGTCGGGGACGGCGCGAAGGTCGCGGCGGGCCATCAGGCGGCTTTCCTGGCGAGTACCGCGCCGCTCATGCTGTTCGGCCCGGCGGCGGTCAGCGTCACGTCGAGCATCGTGCCGGGAGCAGCGTCTGTCTCGACATGCACCGACTGCAGCCAGGGAGAACGGCCCGCCATCTGGCCGTGACGCTTGCCCGGCCGTTCGATCAGCAGCTGCGTCTTCCGGCCAACGCAGGAGCGGTTGAAGGCGAGCTGGTGTTCGGAAATGCGCGCCTGCAGGCGCTGCAGCCTCTCGTCCATCACTTCGCGGGCGATCTGGTCCTCCATCAGCGCCGCCGGAGTCCCCGGCCGGGCGCTGTATTTGAATGAATAGGCCGAGGCATAGCGGACCGCATCCACGATTTGCAGCGTCGCTTCGAAATCTTCTTCGGTTTCGCCCGGGAAGCCGACGATGAAGTCCCCGGAGATGGCGATGTCGGGCCGCGCCGAGCGGACCTTCTCGATGATCCGCAAATAGCTCTCCGCCGTGTGGCTACGGTTCATGGCCCGGAGCACCCGGTCGCTTCCGGACTGAACCGGCAGGTGGAGATAGGGCATGAGCTTGTCGACCTCGCCGTGGGCGTCGATCAGCTCGTCGCTCATGTCGGTGGGATGGCTGGTCGTGTAGCGAATCCGCTCTAGCCCATCGATCCCGGCCGCCGCGCGGATAAGGTCGGCGAGCCCGCGACGCTCGTGCCGCCAGGCATTCACGTTTTGCCCCAGGAAGACGATTTCGCGGGCGCCCGCCTCGACCAGCGAGCGCGCCTCGGCAAGGATGTCGTCCCACGGGCGGCTGATCTCGGCTCCGCGCGTATAGGGAACGACGCAATAGGTGCAGAACTTGTCGCAGCCTTCCTGAACGGTGAGGAAGGCGCTCGGGTTGGCGCGGCGGCGCGGCGGAAGCGCGTCGAACTTGGAGATCGCCGGCATGTCGGTGTCGACCGGCCTCGCGCCACGGGCAGCCTCGGCGACCATTCCGCCGAGCCTGTGATAGGCCTGCGGGCCGACCACCACGTCGATCATCGGCGATCGGGTGCGCGCTTCCGCCCCCTCCGCCTGCGCGACGCAGCCGGCGAGGACGACCATCGGCTTCGTGCCGTCCGGCCGCTTCAGCCGCCCGACGTCGGAATAGGCCTTTTCGGCCGCCTTTTCGCGGATGTGGCACGTGTTGAGGACGACGAGGTCGGCGTCCTCGCCCTCCTGCGCCTCCGCCAGCCCGTCGGCGGTAAGCAGCTCGGCAATCCGCTCACCGTCATAGACGTTCATCTGGCAGCCGAAGCTTTTGATTTTGAAAGTCTTGGGGTTCATTTGACAACGCCTATAGGGCCTCATGACCGCGACTTGAAGTGAGCGCTTGGGCGATTGCCTCGCGCGCCGCGTTGGCAAGCGCCTTGCGGTCGGCCACTGGCGGCAACGGCTCGAGCAGCCGGACAGTGACGTGAATGGGCCTGGTGCGGCCCAGGACCCGCAGCACATTGTCCATGCCGGGCTCCTCGTGCCAGCCGAGTTCCGGCGCCGACTCGCCGTAATCCAGGGCGACCGGGCGAACCGAGACCCGCGGCGGCGCGGGCGCGACCGCAGAGAATAATGTCGACCGGAATGGAAGCATGTCCGTCCCGGGGCCCGTCGTCCCTTCCGGGAACAGGGCGAGCGGCTGGGCCTCCTGGAGCTTGCGGGCGATTGCCTCGGCCTGTTGCGGAGCGCCTTTGCGATGGTCGCGGCGCACGTAGAGCGTCCCGCCCTGGTCGGCCATCCAGTGAAGGAACGGGTGGCCGAGCTCGTGCTTCGACACGAACGCGCAGCCCGTCGCGCCGCCGACCACCAGGATGTCGAGCCAGCTCACATGGTTGCAGATCATCAGCGTATGCGGCTCGAGCTTCCTTCCAGCGACGCGCACCCGCGCTCCGCAGATCCAGGCGGAGGCAGCGAGGAAGCGCGGCGGCCAGCCGGAGCGGCCGAAGACCAGCCTCGATAGCAGGTGCAGCGGGACGCAGAGGAGGAACAGCAGCAGCAGCCCCGCGACGCGAAGCGCCGCGATCGCCCTGGACGGCGCAGTTCGGTCAGGAACGGTTGCGGTCGAGCGCGACGCCGTAAAGCTCCATGCGATGGTCGACCAGGCGATAGCCGAGGCGCTCGGCAATCCGTTTCTGAAGCGCCTCGAGCTCATCGTCCACGAACTCGACGACGTTGCCGGTCTCGACGTCGATCAGATGGTCGTGATGCTCGTCCGACACCGCCTCGTAGCGGGAGCGGCCGTCGCCGAACTCGTGCCTCTCAAGGATCCCGGCCTCCTCGAACAGGCGGACGGTCCGATAGACGGTCGCGATCGAGATTTTCGGGTCGATGGCCGAGGCGCGCTGGTGCAGCGTCTCGACGTCGGGATGATCCTCGGACTCCGAGAGGATCCGGGCGATGATCCGGCGCTGCTCGGTGATTCTCAAGCCCTTGTCGGCGCACAGGGCCTCGACGTCGATGACGGTGTGACTCATGCCGCTAGACTAGGTCCGGCGACGCCGCCGGTAAAGAGAAGGGCGCTCGCGAAAGCGCCCTTCGTTGACGTTCACTAGGACTTGCGAGTCCGGCGGCGCTTGGTGCCGAGCCCGATCGACTTGGCGAGAGTACGCCGCTGCTCGGCGTAATTGGGGGCAACCATCGGATAGTCGGAAGACAGGCCCCACTTCTGACGATAGTCGCCCGGGGTCATTCCATGGTTGGTCATCAAGTGCCGCTTGAGCATCTTTTGCTTCTTGCCGCACTCGAGGCACGTGATGCTGTCCGGCTTGACCGAAGCGCGGATCGAAACCTTCGGCTCCGGCTTTTCCTCGCGGGCCGGCCGCGACGATATTCCGGACAAGGCCTGGTGGACGTTCTGGATCAGGTTAGGAAGATCGTTGACCGCGACGCTGTTGTTGCTGACGTGCGCCGCGACAATGTCCGCGGTGAGTGTGAGCAACGTATCTTCTGCGCCTTCAATCTCTGCCATTATTCCCATGTCTCCGCTGGAGTGAGGGGGCTCAAGTCCCCCGATGACGTGGGCGGCTGTAGCTATTGGGGAAACGCAGCGCAATAGAAGGCGAATATTGATTCCAGTTAGTTTTCAGCTGACAAAGTGAAGCTTAACGCATCATAATGCGCGCCGTCCCTGCCGCGGTAATAATTGGGTCTTCGGTTCGATTGGACGAAACCGGCGGCTTCATACATCCGGACTGCCGGATTGCCGTCACGCACCTCAAGATGGATGCGATTTGCACCGTTTTTCTTTGCGTCTTCGATGAAATGCGAAAGCAGTTGTCGGCCGACGCCCTTGCGCTGTGAGTCTGGCGAAACGGCCAGCAGCAGAAGCTCGGAATCGTCGACGATGGTGCGATAGAGGGCGAAGCCGAGGACTTCCCCGCTCTCGTCGCGGGCGAGGACCAGCCTCACCCCGTTCATGGGAAGAATCCCAGCGCATTGGGAGCGCGTCCATGCCTCCCCGAAACGGTCCGGAAAGGCTGCGGTCATCACCTTCATGACCGCGCCAAGATCGTCGAGACCACCGTTGACCAGCGTGATCGTCATGCCG
>JBKHXB010000027.1:0-26064 GCA_046566245.1 Alphaproteobacteria bacterium
CTTTTGTCTGCCGGGATCGACCGGCGCCTGCCGCGACGGCTGGGACCTGGTGCTGTCCCTCGAGCTGGACAGCCGCTACCGGCCCTGCTCGCTCGCCGGGCAGGTGCCGCGGCTGAGGCATCTTTGCGCATGAGCCGGCTTACCCACCTCGACTCGGGCGGGCGCGCGCGGATGGTTGACGTCTCGGAAAAGGCGTCGACCGCGCGCACAGCCGTTGCGACGGGGACGCTCACCTGCATGCGCGAAACGCTCGCCCAGGTGCGGTCCGGCGAAGCGCCGAAGGGATCGGTCATCGCCACGGCGGAGCTTGCCGGGGTCATGGCCGCCAAGCGCACGGCGGAGCTGATCCCGCTGTGCCATCCGCTGCCGCTGACCAAGGCGGAAGTCACGATCGAGATCGACGACGCGCTCCCCGGCTTCCGCATCGAGGCCGAGGTTCGCACGAATGCCGTCACCGGGGTCGAGATGGAGGCGCTGACCGCGGTTTCGGTCGCCTGCCTGACCCTGTTCGACATGCTCAAGGCGATCGACCGGACAATGGTCATCGGCGGCATCCAGGTGAAGTCCAAGACCGGGGGCAAGTCCGGCGATTGGCAGCGTTCCGGCCAGGCATGATCAACTTCGACGAAGCGGTCGAGATCGTCCGCAGCGCTGCCTCGCCGCTCGCGACCGAGACGGTGCCGCTGGCCGATGCTGCCGGCCGAGTGCTCGCCGCGCCCGTCGTCGCCCGCATCGATTCTCCGCGCGCCGACGTATCGGCGATGGACGGCTATGCGGTGCGCGAGGCCGACCTTCTGGACCTTCCGGCGCGGCTGGCGATCGCCGGCGAATCCTTCGCCGGCCGCGGGTGGACGGGCGAAGTCTGTCCCGGCCAATGCGCGCGGATCTTTACCGGGGCGCCCGTTCCGAAGGGGGCGGACCGGGTCGTCATCCAGGAAAATGTGCGCCGCGAGGGCGACGTCGCGATTATCGATCAGCCGCCCGGCAAGGCGCTCCATATCCGGCGGCGGGGCGGCGATTTCGCGGTCGGCGAGCTGCTCCTCGAACCAGGCCGCCGCCTTGATCCGCGCGCCGTCACTGCTGCGGCAGCGGCCGACCTCGACCGGCTGGAGGTGTTCAGGCGGCCGCGCGTCCATATCCTGGCGACCGGCGACGAGCTTGCCGAGCCGGGGACCGCCTCGGGCAGTCCCGATGCGATCGCGGAAAGCGTCTCGTTCGGGATCGCTGCGCTCGCCGCCGACTGGGGTGCCCGAGTCACCGGGCGGACAAGGCTGCGCGACGACCTCCCCGCGATGGAGCGCGCCGCGGCCGGTGCGGCCCAGGCCGCCGATCTGATCATCGTCACGGGCGGCGCATCGGTTGGTGAGAAGGACTTCGCCAAGGCGATGTTCGAAACTGCCGGGCTCGAGCTCCTTTTCTCGAAGGTCGCGATCAAGCCGGGCAAGCCGGTTTGGCTTGGCCACGCGGGTGAAGCGCTGGTTCTCGGCCTTCCCGGCAACCCGACATCGGCCCTGGTGACGGGGCGACTGCTGCTCGCGCCGCTTCTTTGCGGCTTGACCGGCCGCGGGATCGGCGAGGCGCTGCGTTGGCGCGGTGTTCCGCTCGCAACGCCGCTCGACCCGTGCGGGCCGCGCGAGACCTTCCACCGGGCGCGCCTGTGCGACGGAGCCGCGCAAGTCCTGTCGAACCAGGATTCGAGCGCGCAGAAGGCGCTTGCGGAAGCCGACCTGCTTGTCCGCCAACTCGGCAATGCTCCTGCCAAGCACGATGGCGAGCTGGTTGACGTATTGGATTTCTAGGGCCCGAGCCTCGACTGCGCTGCCTGTAAGTCTTCGCGTGTGTTGATGTTGAAAAACGGGTCGTCCGGTTCCGCGGGCCACTCGACCTCAATAAAGCCGATGCTCTCGGCGAAGCCCTTGAGCGACCGCTTTCCCGTCGCGAGGTAAGAGGGCAGCCGAACCAGCGCCGCCGCCCGCCATAATCCGCAGACCGGGTGCAGCCGCCCTCCGCTTGCGGCGACCGCGGCGAGATTTCCCCCGATTTCCCGTTGCAGCCTCTCGCCGAGGTTGTGCGGCAGGAAAGGCATGTCGGCGGCCAGTGAAAGCACGGCTTCCGCATCCGATTTCCTGGCGAAGCGCAGCGCCGCCGCGAGTCCGCCGAGCGGGCCGTCGATCTCCGGCTCGTCGAAGATCACGCGCACTTTCGCGCCGCCAGCCTGGCGCTCGTCGCGGACCGCGACCGCGACGTCTTGCGACCATTGTCCCGCCTGATTCACCGCCTGCTCCAGCAACGGCCTTCCGCCGAGCCTCCGTTGCGGCTTGCCGCCGCCGATGCGACTTCCTTCTCCGCCGGCGAGGATCACCGCGACGATTCTCATGACAGCAGCAGCTTCAACGCGGCGATGACGAGCACGATCGCGAGCGCCTGCAGCAGCCGGTGCCGCGGCAGCCTGGAAACGCCGAGCCAGCTTCCGACCAGCGCCCCCGCGAACACCGAACCGATCAGGATCGGAAGCGCCGGCGGAAGGCGCTCGACGCTGGTCACATTGCCGGCGAGCCCCGCCGCGGAATTGAGCAGAATGAACGCCGCTGCGACCCCGGAGGTCTTTCGCGCATCCTCCCAGCGGAAAAGGATGATGAGCGGGCTAAGGAAAATGCCGCCGCCGGTCCCGGTCAGCCCGGCCAGCAATCCGAGCGCCCCCCCGGCGGGCAGCGTGGCCGCGAGCGAGGGCGAATGGACTGGCCGCGCCACAAGCCGCTCCGGCTGCCAGGACAGGCGCACCGCCGCCGCCAGCAGAACGACGCCGACCAGCGGCCGATAGATCTCGGGCGGAAGCGTGATGCTGCCGCCAAGATAGGCGGCCGGAACCGCCGTCACGGCGAACGCTGCCAGCAGGCGCCAGTTCGTCTGACCCTTGAGCGCGAAGCGCGCGGCGGCGAACCCGGCAACCACCAGGTTGAGCGCGAGCGCCGTCGGCCGCATCACCTCTGGCGCCACCGAAAACAGCGCCATGATGGCAAGATAGGCGGACGCGCCGCCATGCCCGACGCTTGAATAAAGCGCCGCGGCGACGGCCATTAGCGCGGCGACCCAGATGATGGTGTCTGCGTCCAAATCTTCCCCCGCCAGTGGACTAGCCCGGTTATTGCGACCGCCTCGCACGGCTTTGCGCTAGATCACTCCGGCACCGACCGTACCGCCCTAGTGCGTCGGACGAACAACAAACAGGGCCTTTGCTTTCATGCGTAAATCCGGATTGCTCGCGGCCGCCATTCCGGCGCTGGCCCTTTTCGCGTCTCCGGCATTGGCGGCGGCGCCCGAAGCCAGTGCACCGCCAGGCAAACTGATCTTGAAGCCGATCGTCGACGCTCGGCTGCGCTTCGAATCCGTCGATCAAGGGACGCTCGACGCCGAGGCGCTGACGCTACGAATACGGGCGGGCGCGGAGGCAAAGATCGGCGATTTCTCACTTCTTGCTGAAGGTGAAGGGACTGTCGCTCCGATCGACGATTACAACGCCTTTCCCTTTCCGCTCCCCGGCAACCGGCAGTGGCGGCCGCAATATGCGGTTATCGCCGATCCCGAGAATCTCGAGCTCAACCGCCTCCAGCTCCAGTACAAGTCGAAGCCACTGACCGCGACGTTGGGCCGGCAGCGGATCAACCTCGACGACCAGCGCTGGGTCGGGTCCGTGGGGTGGAGGCAGAACGAGCAGACGTTCGACGCGGTGCGCGGAGAAGCGAAGCTAGGACCGATCGCGATCGACCTCACTTACGCGATCGCCCAGCGAACAATTTTCGGAGAATATGCAGGGCCTCGAACGCGGCTCGATGGCGACTTCGTCTTCGCCGGGATCGGCTCGAAGCTGGGCCCTGTGGACGGCAAGCTGTTCGCTTACCTGCTCGACTATGACGAGACGTTCTTTCTCGCCAACAGCAGCCAGTCCTATGGCGGTTTCCTCGCCGCTTCCTTGCCGATCGGCCCGAAGTTCAAGCTCGCGCTAAGGGCGAGCTATGCGCGCCAATCGGACTATGCGAACAACCCGTTCGACTATGCCGCGGATTACTGGTCGTTCGACGCGGGAACGACGCTCGCGGGCTTCAACCTCGCCGGCGGGTGGGAAAAGCTCGGCAGCGACAATGGCCGCGCGGTGCAGACGCCGATGGCGACTCTGCACAAATTCAACGGCTGGGCCGACCTATTCCTGACGACCCCGCCCAACGGCCTCGAGGACGCATGGCTTACCGTCGGGCGCAAGTTCGACGGCGTGAAGCAGCTGCCGGGCCTCAACGCCAGCGTCACGTTCCACCAGTTCGACAGCGCGGTCGGCGACCTGAAATACGGGACAGAGTGGGACGCGTCGCTTGGCTTCAAGCTCGGCAAGGTCGGTGTGCTGCTGAAATATGCCGATTATGACGCGCGCGACTTCGGGCTCGACACCCGCAAGTTCTGGCTGCAGGCGGAGTGGGCCTTCTAGCCGGGGCTTAGGCTTCGCCCGCCGCCAGCTCCTCCAGCGCCTTCCGGTCGAGGATTTCGATCCGGTCGATCGCGTCGAGTCTGATCACCCGCCGCGACTTGAACTGGGAAAGAACACGGCTGATCGTCTCCTTGGTCAGGCCCAGATAGTCGGCGATGTCGGACCGACTCATCGGCAGCGAAACGAAGCGCGCCTGTTCCTCAGAATCGCGTTCCAGGCGCTCGGCAAGCGCGATGAAGAAGCTGGCGAGCCGCTCGGCCGCCGTCTTCCGTCCGAGCAGCACCATCTGCTGCTGCGCTGCCGCGAGCTCGTGCACCGCAAGGCGGTAAAGCTCCCGCTCCATCTCGCCATTGTCCTCGGCGAAATCGTCAAAACGGCTGCGCGGGAAGGCGCACAATTGCGACGGCTCCAGCGCTTCGGCGCTGAACGCATGTTCGTCGTCGACGCTGATGCCGAGGAAATCGCCGGGCTGCATGAAGCCGGTGACCTGCCGCCTTCCGTCCGGAAGCAGCTTGTATAATTTCAGTGAGCCGCGGGTGAGCGTGAAGACACGGGTCGCGGGATCACCCTCGTGAAACAGGGGCTGGCCGGCGGCGAGCCGGAACTGCGTCCCGAGCCTGCGAAGCGCCGCGAGTTTCTTGCATTCCAGGACGCCGCAAACGGCGGCGCTCCGGGCTTCGCAATCGGAGCACGGATGATCGGCCGGTAGCCGGGATTCGTTCCGGACAGCTGGAGCAAGCACGGGCACCCCCTCGAAAGCTCGATGATCTCGATCACTCGATAGGATGACTTGGCTCAATGCGCCCATACGCATGTTCCCTTAGTCGCGTCCGGCTGGGAGGACTGTCTTGCCGCAGCTCATGGTGAAGGAACTCGGGCCAGGCGACCTGCGTGCCGCATGGCCGCTGGTGAGGACAGCGGCGCCCGCGCTCGGCATCGGCCAGTGGCAGAGCTATGCCGAGGGACTGATCGATCGCGGCGGCGGTATCCTTGGGGTCGCCGGGGAGGACGGCGGCCTGTACGGGGTCGCGACCTACGAAGCGGCGGAGAACCTAAGGGCCGGCCGAGTGCTTCGGGTGGGGACGCTCGTGGCCATGGAGCTGACGCGCCGTTCGCCCGTGCGCCAGGCGCTGTGCGACGCGCTCGACCGGCTAGCACCGCTCTTCGACTGCCACGCTGTCGCGGTGAGCGTCCCACGGCGCAGCTTCGCTGCGCGGATGACTCACAATTCCACCGATGTCGCGGAGCCCGGGAGTGAACTCGAGGAAGTCGTGTTCATGAAACGGCTTCCCGCCTCTCTGCGCGCCCGAAAGTAAGAACCGCGGTCACTGTTCGCCGGCCCTAGCCCGGGCTATACCGGGAGCGCGGGAGGCGGCGATGGACCGACCCACTCACCTCAAACCAGGCGCGCTGGTCAAGCGCCACCGTCTCGCTACCCGGCTGTGGCACTGGCTGAACGCACTTGCGGTCATCGTCCTGTTCATGTCGGGGCTGATGATCCTCAACGCCCACCCCCGCCTGTATTGGGGCGAATATGGTGCGAATTTCGACCCAGCCTGGCTGGAGCTGCCGAGGATGCCCGGCTGGGCGACGATCCCGTCGACCTATGATCTCGCCGGTGCCCGGCGTTGGCATCTCGCCTTCGCCTGGCTGTTCGTCGCGGGGATTGTCGTATTTCTCGTCGCCAGCGCGTTCAACCGCCATTTGTGGCGTG
Organism: Alphaproteobacteria bacterium; assembly: GCA_046566245.1. Lineage (GTDB taxonomy): Bacteria > Pseudomonadota > Alphaproteobacteria > Sphingomonadales > Sphingomonadaceae > Sphingomicrobium. The sequence continues at coordinate 6,192 of JBKHXB010000027.1, forward strand.
ACCTGTTGCCGCGCCCAAGGGAGCTCGCCCCCGACCACATCTGGGCGGACATTCGCGATCATGCGCGCCTCAGATTTCCCGTCGGAGAGGCGGCGCTGCGCTACTCCCTTCTCCAGAAGCTGAGCTACGCGATCGTCATTTTCCTGCTGCTGCCTCTGATGATCCTGTCCGGGCTGACGATGTCCCCGGGAATGGACGCGGCCTGGCCCTGGCTGCTCGACCTGTTCGGAGGGCGGCAATCCGCCCGCTCGATCCATTTCATCGCGGCGGCGGCGATCGTCCTGTTCGTCTTCGTCCACCTCGTCATGGTCCTCCTGGCGGGGCCGGTAAACGAGATCCGGTCGATGATCACCGGCCGCTTCCGGATCCCGAAAGGCGCGGATCGATGATCAGCCGGCGGGCCTTCGTCATCGGCGGCGCGAGCGCCGGGGGCGTCCTCCTGTCCGGCTGTGACCGGTTGAACCGGAGCGAGGGGTTCCGCGGCATCCTGCGCTCGGCAGAGGGGCTGACGATGCGCGCCCAGCGCCTCATAATGGACCGCAACGCGCTCGCCCGCGAATATGCGGAAGCCGACATGTCGCCCGTCTTCCGCTCGAACGGCACCCGCATTCCGGGCACGCCCGAATATGCGGCGCATCTCGCCTCCGGTTTCCAGGACTGGCGGCTCACCGTCGACGGGCTGGTGTCGCGCCCCTTGTCGCTTTCGCTCGCGGCCATACGGTCGATGCCGATGCGAACCCAGATCACACGCCACGATTGCGTCGAGGGCTGGAGCGCGATCGGCAAGTGGCACGGTGTTCCGCTGGGCCTGGTCCTCGACGCTGCCGGGCTGAGGCCGCAGGCGAAGTACATCGTCTTCCACTGCGCCGACCGCTTCGGCGACAAGCCCTTTTATGAAAGCATCGACCTGATCGACGCCTTCCACCCGCAGACGATCCTCGCCTGGGGAATGAACGGCGGGCTGCTGCCGGTGCCCAACGGCGCGCCGCTCCGCCTGCGTGTCGAGCGCCAGCTCGGCTACAAGCACGCAAAATATATTGATCGGATCCAGGCCGTCGCGAACCTGTCACAGGTTTACGGCGGCAAGGGCGGCTACTGGGAGGATTCCACCGACTACGAATGGTATGCGGGAATCTGATCAGCCGTGCTGATCGCAGCGGTGGTCGAGCCGCGCCCGGACGATGGTCGAGACGAAAGCGTAGCCTGGATCGTCGGAGCGCTGGATGTTGCCGACGATCGTCGTCCAGCTTTCGCCGTCCTCGTTCGCCAAGAAACGCTGGACGGTGTCGGCGACGAACTCGGGAACGCCCAGTCCCGCGCGTTGCGCTTCCGCCGCAAGCTGCCGCGCCAGCTCCGGCTCGCGCTCCGAGACGTCCTCGGGAAACTGGCTCTGCGCGCTCATCGCGAGCTTGATGACCTTGCCGAGCAGCATCACTGGACCAGCGGGCTGTCGGCCGCTGCGAAGTCGATGCCGTCGATCCGCGCCTGCCCGGCCAGAAGCATCAGATATTGCGCGGTCGCGCGCCTCTCGGCGCTCTCGCGCAGATGGTCGGCGATCCAGCTTTCGACCCGTTCGAGCGGGAGCTGCTGCGCGCTTGCGCGCTTGTCGAGCCGGACAACGTGATAGCCGTGGCGTGAAGCAACGGGCTCGGACGCGATCGTGCCCGGCTCCATCGCCGCCAGGGCCTTTTCGAGCTCGGGATTGGTGTCGCCGCGGCTTACCTGCCCCAGGAAGCCGCCTTGCTCCTTCGAGGAACAGGCCGAGTGCGCCATCGCGAGCTCGGGGAAGCGGGCAGGCTCGCCGAGCAGCTGTTCGAGCACTGCCTCGGCCTTCGCCTTCGCCTGGGCTCGCGCGTCCTCGTCGCCGGCGCGCGCCGGGAAGAAGATGTGCGCGGCCTCAAACAGCGCGGGAGTCATGAACTTCAGCCCGTTGCGCCGATAATAGCGAGCGATTTCCTCGGCGGTCGGCTCGGGCACGCGGACCTCGGCCACGAGCAGCGTGGCGATCCGTCCCTCCTCGTCCTCGTCGTCGATCCCGAGCCCTGCGGCGCGCTGCAGCAGCAACTCGCGCACGACGAGCGCCCGGGCCGCGCGTGCCTCGGCCTCCTCCCGCGACGACGCGGGATGATGCTGCATTTCGCGCGCAACCGCGGCCGGGCCGATGGTGACTCCGTTCACTGTGATCATTGCGCGTTCCTCAGGCGGCCTTCTTGCGGCGCGCGGGCTTTTTCGTCTCGGGCCTGGCAAGCGGCCTGACGACATAGGGCGGCAGGTCGCGATGCTGCTCCTCCCACATCGGCCGGGCCTTGGTGCGGACGACCTGGTAGCGACGCCCGACGTACGAAAGCGGCGCGCTCCACACGTGCACCAGCCGGGTGAACGGGAAGATCAGGAAGATGGTGAAGCCCAGGAACATGTGCAGCTTGAAGACCATCGGCACGTCGGCGATCAGCCAGGGGTCGGGGCGGAGCACGACGATTCCCTGCACATAGGTCATGAACGCGACCATCATCTCGCCGTCGAGGTGGCCGAGGCTGAGCGGGATGGTGAGCATTCCGAGCAGGAGCTGGGCGAGCAAGATGACGAGCACCGCGATGTCGCTGACGCTGGAGGTCTTGCGGATGCGGCTGTCGAACAGCCGCCGGTGCAGCAGCAGCACCAGGCCGACGAGGCACATCGCCCCGAACAGCCCGCCGACGACGATCGCCATCATCTGCTTGAAGCCATGGCTGATGCCGAGGAAATCGAACACCGCGACGGGCGTCAGAAGGCCGACCGCGTGCCCGACCAGGATGCCGAGGATCCCGACGTGGAACAGGATCGATCCCCACACCAGCTGCCGACGGCGTAGGAACTGGCTCGACTTCGACCTCCAGCCATACTGGTCCGTGTCGAAGCGGAGCAGGCTTCCGAGGAGGAACACGGACAGTGCGATGTAAGGGTAGACCCCGAACAAGGCGGTGTTGACGTAGCTTTCCATTCTTATGCTCCCCTGCCCGCAAGTCCCGCTACGCGGTCGCGGGCGATGTTGCCCGCATGGGGGCAGTCCTTGAGCGCCGAGCCGGCGGTGAAATCGACCACCTCCTCGGCCCATTCGCGGTCGAGCGCGTCGAGATCCTTCGGGTCCTCCGGCTCGCCGGCAAGGATCGCCTCGACCTCCGTGTCATCGACGGCGGCGGAAGCGAGCGGGACCAGCGCCGCGAGCAGCGCGGCATAGGGGGAATCCCGCTCCTCGAGGCGGATCCGAAGCGCTTCGATGATATCGATCGCATGGCCTAGGTAGCGCCGCGCCGGCTCTTCCGGGATCTGGCTCAGGAACTCCAGGAACAGCGGCAGGTAATCCGGCATCTCGGAGGCCGCGAGCTCGAACCCGTTCATGCGATAGGTGAGCGCGAGGTTGACCATCGCCTGGCCCCGGTCGCGGCTCTCGCCATGACTGTGCTCGTAGAGGTGGAGCGCGACCCGCTTCGAACGGTCGAACAAGCCCACCCATTGCTCCTGCAGATCCATGATGTCGGACCCGCGAAGCCGGTCGATGAACGCCCCCACGTCTTCGAGCTCGGCTGGCGGAACCGCCCTTTCCTCGCGCAGCGCCTGCTCGATCTCGCCGCCCGCGGCCAGGAGATCGGCGGTCGGATAGTCGAGCAGCGCGCCAAGTGCCTTGAAGCTGATCATGCCGCCCTCCGCTTGCCGGGAACGGGCACGTGCCCGACCTTCTTGGGCGACCCGAACAGGCTCGGCTCCGTGCGGCCCCCGCCGCTGCAGCCGTTGCCGAATGAGAAGCCGCAGCCGCCGCGGATCTCGTAGGCGTCCTCGCTGACCTCGCGGTGAGAGGTCGGGATGACGAACCGGTCCTCGTAATCGGCGAGCGCCAGGTAACGGTACATCTCGTCGACCTGGGCCTGGGTGAGGCCAGCCTGCTTCAGGACCTTGGCGTTGGTGCGGCCCTCGACTTCGCGGTCGCGCATGTGGATGCGCATCGCGAACATCTTGCGGAGCGCCTCGACGACCGGCTCTTCCTTGCCCGCGGTCAGCAGGTTCGCGAGATATTTGACCGGCACCCGCAGCGAGGCGACGTCGGGGATTTCCCCGTCGAAGCCGATGTGGTTGCGCTCCGCCGCGTTCTGGATCGGCGACAGCGGCGGCACGTACCAGACCATCGGCAGGGTGCGATATTCGGGGTGGAGCGGGAAAGCGATCTTCCACTCCATCGCCATCTTCCAGATCGGCGAGATCTTCGCCGCCTCGAGCCAATTGTCCTGGATCCCGTCGGCGCGCGCCTGCGCGATCACCGCCGGGTCGTTCGGGTCGAGGAAAATCTGGAGCTGCTTCTCGTAAAGGTCCTGCTCGTCCTCGGTCGAAGCCATCTCCTCGATCCGGTCGGCGTCATAGAGGATGACTCCGAGGTAGCGGATGCGGCCGACGCAGGTTTCCGAGCAGACGGTCGGCTGCCCGACCTCGATCCGCGGGTAGCAGAAGATACACTTCTCGGCCTTCCCACTTTTCCAGTTGTAGTAGATCTTCTTGTACGGGCAGCCGGAAATGCACATCCGCCAGCCGCGGCACTTGTCCTGGTCGATCAGGACGATCCCGTCCTCCTCGCGCTTGTAGATCGATCCCGACGGGCAGGACGCCACGCAGGTCGGGTTGAGGCAGTGCTCGCACAGCCTCGGCAGGTAGAACATGAAGGTCTTCTCGAACTCGCCGTAAATTTCCTTCTCGATGTCGGCGAAGTTCGAATCTTTCGAGCGCTTGTCGAACTCGCCGCCCAGGATTTCCTCCCAGTTCGGGCCCCATTCGATCTTCTCCATCCGCTCGCCGGTCACCAGCGAGCGCGGGCGGGCGGTCGGGAAGGTCTTCATCTCCGGCGCCGACTGCAGGTGGTCGTAATCGAAGGTGAAGGGCTCGTAATAATCGTCGATCTCGGGAAGGTCGGGATTGGCGAAGATGTTGGCCAGCACGCGCCAGCGCGAACCGATCCTCGGCTCGATCTTGCCGTCGGCCTTGCGGCGCCAGCCGCCGTTCCATTTCTTCTGGTTTTCCCATTCCTTGGGGAAACCGATGCCCGGCTTCGTCTCGACGTTGTTGAACCAGGCGTATTCGACGCCTTCGCGGCTGGTCCACACGTTCTTGCAGGTGACAGAGCACGTGTGGCAGCCGATGCACTTGTCGAGGTTCAGGACCATTGCGACCTGAGCGCGAACTTTCATCTCAATACACTCCCTCAGGCCGCAGCCGGCGCGGCCGGCTCGTCCATCCAATCCACCTTGTTCATCTTGCGCACGACCACGAACTCGTCGCGGTTCGAGCCGACGGTGCCGTAGTAGTTGAAGCCGTAGGCCTGCTGCGCGTAGCCGCCGATCATGTGTGTCGGCTTGGTGATCGCGCGCGTGACACTGTTGTGAATCCCGCCGCGGGCGCCGGTGATCTCGGATCCCGGCGTGTTCACGATCTTCTCCTGCGCGTGGTACATCATGCACATGCCGCTCGGCACGCGCTGGCTGACGACTGCGCGGGCAGTCAGCGCCCCGTTGAGGTTGAACGCCTCGACCCAGTCATTGTCGGCAATCCCAGCGCGCCTGGCGTCCTCCTCGGCGATCCAGACCACCGGCCCGCCGCGATTGAGCGTGAGCATCAAAAGGTTGTCCGAATAGGTCGAGTGGATGCCCCACTTCTGGTGCGGGGTGATGAAGTTCAGCACCAGCTCGTCATTGCCGTTGCCGCGCTTGCCCAGCACCGGCTCGATCACCTTGGTGTCGATCGGCGGCTTGTAGGTCGTGAAGCCTTCGCCGAATGCGCGCATCCACGCATGGTCCTGGTAAAGCTGCTGGCGCCCGGTGAGCGTGCGCCACGGGATCAGCTCGTGGACATTGGTCCAGCCGGCGTTGTAGCTGACCTTTTCGCTCTCGATCCCCGACCAGGTCGGCGAGGAGATGATCTTGCGCGGCTGCGCCTGGACGTCGCGATAGCGGATCTTCTCGTCCTCGCGGGTCAGCGCGAGGTGGGCGTGCTCGCGGCCGGTGATGACCGACAGCGCTTCCCACGCCTTGACCGCGACTTCGCCGTTGGTTTCCGGAGCGAGGCTCAGGATCACTTCGCAGGCGTCGATGTCGCTTTCGATCTTCGGCAGGCCGTCGGCATTGATGCCGTTGAGCGTGCCCAGGAAGTCGACCTCGTGGTCGGTGTTCCAGGCGATCCCCTTGCCGCCGTTGCCGACTGATTTCATCAGCGGCCCGAGCGAGGTGAACCTTTTGTAGGTCTCCGGATAGTTGCGCTGGACCGCGACGACCCCCGGCATCGTCTTGCCCGGAAGCGGGTCGCACTCGCCCTTCTTCCAGTCCTTGACCTCGAGCGGCTGGCCGAGCTCGCCCGGAGTGTCGTGCTGCAGCGGGACGAGCACGACGTCGGTCTCCTCGCCGAGGTGACCCGGGCAGAGTTCCGAGAAGCTCTTGGCGATCCCCTTGAAGATGTCCCAGTCGGTGCGCGAACCCCACGCCGGGTCCACCGCCTTCGACAGCGGGTGGATGAACGGGTGCATGTCGGATGTGTTGAGGTCGTTCTTCTCGTACCAGGTGGCCGTCGGAAGAACGATGTCCGCATAGACGCAGGTCGTCGACATCCTGAAGTCGATGGCGACGAGGAGGTCGAGCTTGCCCTCAGGTGCGCTACTGCGGAACTCGACCTCCTCCGGCCTCTGCCCGCCGTCTTCGCCGAGATCCTTCCCCTGGACCCCGTGCTGCGTGCCGAGCAGGTGCTTCAGGAAATATTCGTGGCCCTTGCCCGACGAGCCGAGCAGGTTCGACCGCCACACGAACAGGTTGCGCGGGAAGTTCTTCGGGTTGTCCGGGTCCTCGCAGGACATGCGAAGCTCGCCGGATTTCAGCTCGCGCGCGACCTTCACGCCTGCCGCCTCTCCGGCCAGCGCCCGGCCAAGCTCGAGCGGATTGGTCTCGAGCTGCGGCGCCGAGGGAAGCCAGCCCATGCGCTCTGCACGGACGTTGAAGTCGATCATGGTGCCGGACAGCTCGACGTCGCTGGTCGGAGACATGATCTCGCCAAGCCCAAGCTTCTCATAGCGCCACTGGTCGGTGTGCGCGTACCAGAAGCTCGTCGAGTTCATGTGCCTTGGCGGCCGGTGCCAGTCGAGCGCGAAGGCGAGCGGCGCCCAGCCCGTCTGCGGCCGCAGTTTCTCCTGGCCCACATAGTGCGACCAGCCGCCGCCCGACTGGCCGACGCAGCCGCAGAACACCAGGAGATTGATGATCCCCCGGTAGATCATGTCCATGTGGTACCAGTGATTGATCCCCGCCCCGAGAATGATCATCGACTTGCCGTTGGTCTTTTCGGCATTGCTCGCGAAGTCGCGCGCGGTCGCGATGATTTGCTCGCGCGGGACTCCGGTGATCTTCTCCGCCCAGGCCGGCGTGTAGGGCGTGTCGTCGTCGAAGCTCTTGGCCGCCAGTCCGCCAAGGCCCCGGTCAACGCCGTAATGGGCGACGATGAGGTCGTGGACCGTCGCAACCAGCGCCTCGCCGTCCTTCAACTGCAGCTTCTTCACGGGCACGTTGCGGCGAAGCACGTCGCCATGCGCGGTGCTGGTGAAATAGGGGCTCTGGGGCCCTGAGCCGAAATAGGGGAAATCGACCTCGGCGACCGCGTCGCTGCGGTCGGCGAGCGTCATCGCAAGCCGGACGTCCTTGCCCGACCCGTCACGCTCCTCGAGGTTCCACTTGCCCTTGTCGCCCCAGCGGAAACCGATCGAGCCGAGCGGAGTCACCAGCTCTCCGGAAGTTTCGTTATAGGCGACGGTCTTCCACTCGGGGTTGGCGGCCTCGTCGAGCGAGCCGTCGAAATCCGACGCGCGCACGAAGCGTTCCGGAACATAGGAATCGCCGCGCTTCGCGAGCCGCACGAGCATCGGCATGTCGGAATATTTGCGGCAATAGTCGCGGAAATATTCCGCCTGCCGTTCGACGTGGAATTCCTTGAGGATAACATGGCCCATGGCCATCGCCAGGGCGCTGTCGGTGCCCTGCTTGGGCGCCATCCACAGGTCGGCGAACTTGGCCGCCTCCGAATAGTCGGGGCATACGACCACCGACTTCGCGCCCTTGTAGCGGACCTCGCTGTAGAAGTGGGCGTCGGGCGTCCTGGTCTGCGGGACGTTCGACCCCCACAGCATCAGAAAGGTCGAATTGTACCAGTCCGCGCTTTCCGGGACGTCGGTCTGCTCGCCCCAGGTCTGCGGCGAGCTTGCAGGAAGGTCGCAATACCAGTCGTAGAAGCTCAGGCAGGCGCCGCCGATCAGCGACAGGTAGCGCGCGCCCGCCGCATAGCTGACCATCGACATCGCCGGGATGGGCGAGAAGCCAACGACGCGATCCGGACCGTAGGTCTTGGCCGTGTAGACGTTGGCCGCGGCGATGATCTCGTTCGCTTCCTCCCAGGTCAGCCGGACGAAGCCGCCGAGCCCGCGCACCTTCTTGTAGCTGTCGGCATATTTCGGCGTTTCGACGATCGTCTTCCAGGCCTCGACCGGGTCGGCGACCTCGGCTCGGACGCTCCGCCACAGCTTCAGAAGCCGTTTGCGGATCAGCGGGTGCTTCACGCGGTTGGCGCTGTAGAGGTACCAGCTGTAGCTGGCGCCGCGGGCGCAGCCGCGCGGCTCGTGATTGGGAAGCCCGGGACGGGTCCGGGGATAATCTGTCTGCTGGGTCTCCCACGTGACGATCCCGTCCTTCACGTAGATCTTCCACGAGCAGCTGCCCGTGCAATTCACCCCGTGGGTCGAGCGGACGATCTTGTCGTGGCTCCAGCGGTCGCGGTAGCCGTCCTCCCAGCCGCGGTCCTCGCGGGTGACGACGCCATGGCCGTTGGAGAAGGTGCCGGCATTCTTCCGGAAAAAGGTCAGCCGGTCGAGAAAATGGCTCATCGAAATCCCCGAAACTTCCTGTCTTCAATGTCTTGGCCGGATTACCGGCCGGGCCGGCGGGGCCGTTGATTCAGATCACGGGCTTGATGAAGTCGCAGCCTCGGCCCCGAAATACGCAATGTCCCATAGGATGAGCCCCGGCCGGAGAAGGGGCAGGCCGGGGCTCTGGCGCGCTGCTGGGGTGCGGGTGAAGATCAGCAGCGCGTGTAGGAACCTTTCCTGACGTAGAAGGCCCAGGTCACCGCCAGGCACAGTGCGTAGAAGGCGATGAAGATGTAGAGCGCCCCGACCGGCGTTCCGGTGAGCGCGATCGAGGTCCCGAAGGCCTTCGGGATGAAGAAGGCGCCATAGGCTCCGATCGCCGAGGTGAAGCCGATGATCGCGGCGCTCTCCTTCTCGGCCTGGCGAACGCTCTCTTCTTCGCTGAGGCCCGGAACGAGGCGCTTGACTTCCTTGCGCATGATCACCGGGACCATCTGGAACGTCGAGGCATTGCCGACGCCGGTGCAGAAGAAGATGAACAGGAAGAGGCCGAAGAAGGCGGGCCACGATCCTGCCTGCAGCGCGAAGACGACGCCGATGGTCGCAACCGCCATTGCCGCGAACACGATCAGCGTCACTCGCCCGCCGCCGAAGCGGTCGGAAACCCAGCCGGTGGCCGCCCTCGTCACCGCGCTGATCAGCGGGCCGAGGAAGGCGTAGGCGAGGACATTGACCTCGGGGAACTGCTTCTGGGCCAGGAGAGGGAAGGCCGCCGAAAAGCCGATAAAACTGCCGAACGTCCCGACGTAGAGCAGGCACATCAGCCAGTTGTGCTTGCGCCTGAAGATCACCGCCTGCTCGCTGAACGAAGCGCGCGCAGTGGCAAGGTCGTTCATCCCGAACCAGGCGGCGATCGAGGCGATCAGGATCAGCGGGACCCAGACAAAGCCCGCGTTTTGGAGGAACAGGATTTCCCCGTTGCTGGCGGTCTGACCGGCGCCGCCGATCGCACCGAAGACGCCCGCGGTGATAACCAGCGGCACGATGAACTGCATGCCGCTTACGCCAAGGTTGCCGAGGCCCGCGTTGATCGCCAGCGCATGACCTTTCTTCGCCTTCGGGAAGAAGAAGCTGATATGCGCCATTGACGAGGCGAAATTGCCTCCGCCGAAACCGCACAGCAGCGCCAGGACGAGGAACAGCCAGTAAGGCGTCTCAGGATTCTGCACCGCGAAACCGATCCCGATCGCGGGCAACAGCAGCGATGCCGTGCTGATCGCGGTCCAGCGCCGCCCGCCGAATATGGGCACGACGAAACTGTAGAAGATCCTGAGCGTCGCTCCCGAAAGGCCGGGCAGCGCCGCCAGCCAGAACAGCTGGTCCGTCGAATAAGCGAAGCCGATCAGCGGCAGCTTCGCGACGACGACGGACCAGACCATCCACACGGAGAAGCTGAGGAACAGCGCCGGAACGGAGATCATCAGGTTGCGGTTGGCGACGGCCTCGCCGCCGCCGTCCCAAAAGGCTTTGTCCTCGGGCCGCCAATCGGCGATCACCGGGCCTTTCAGTGCGATTGTCTGGCTAGTCATTGCTCACTCCCTTGCGCGAACCCGCCGGGGTCCGCGTCCATGTTCATTCGGCAGGCACGAACCCGCGCCCCTGGGGCGGGCGGGCGGCCTGGACCGGCGGCCGCTCCACGACGGGTTTCGCCACGTTGCGAAGGCCCTGCATTTCCGGAAGCTGCGGAAGCTCGCCGAGCTCGGGCGCGGCGCGCCGCTCCATCCTGAGGATCGCGAAGTGCATCCAGACGAGCGCGGTCGAGACGAGCGCGAACAGCAGCATGAAGCAGCTGGTCCAGAGCCCCGTGAGGTCCGCGAGCGCGCCGAAGGCGATCGGCAGGACGAAGCCGCCGAGACCGCCGATCAGGCCGACCAGGCCGCCGACCGACCCGACATTTTCGGGGTAATAGACTGGGATGTGCTTATAGACCGCCGCCTTTCCCAGGCTCATGAAGAAGCCGAGGATGAAGACGAGCACGGTGAAGGGCACCACGCCCATCTCCAGCGTGAACTCGATCGGCCCGTCGATCCCCTGAACGATGTAGGTCGTGGTCGGGTACGACAGCAGGAAAGTGACCGCCGCCGAGACCCCGAAGGTCCAGTACATGACCGTCCGGGCGCCGATCTTGTCCGACAGCCAGCCGCCCAGCACCCGGAAGATGCTTCCCGGGATCGAATAGGCCGCGGCCAGCATCCCGGCGAGTGTGATCGGCAGCCCGTAGGCGCCGACCAGGTAGCGCGGCAGCCACAGCGCGAGCGCGACGAAGGCGCCGAAGACGAAGAAATAATAAAGCGAGAAGCGCCACACCTGCAGCTTCTTCAGCGGCTCGAGCTGGCTGGCGGCCGACTTCGGCTTCGCGCCCGAAAGTCGGCGCTCGACGAGCACCGGGTCATCCTTGGCGAAAAGGTAGAAGAGAACCGCCATGACCGCGAGTGCCGCCGCCCAGATCTGCGCGACCGCGGCCCATCCCAGCGCCACCATGACGAACGGAGCGGTGAACTTGGTGACCGCCGCGCCGACATTGCCCATGCCGAAGATGCCGAGCGCCGTTCCCTGGCGCTCGACCGGGTACCAGCGCGACACGTAGGCGATGCCAACCGCGAAGCTTCCGCCCGCGATCCCGACCCCGAGTGCGGCAACCAGGAATTCGGCGTAGGTCTCGGCGTAGGAAAGCAGGAATGTCGCGGCCGCGGCCGCGAGCATCACCAGCGTGTTGACCAGCCGCCCGCCATATTGGTCTGTCCAGATCCCGAGCGCGAGGCGCGACAGCGAGCCGGTGAGGATCGGTGTTCCGACCAGCAGGCCGAACTCCGTGTCGGTCAGGCCCAGGTCCTTTTGGATCTGCACGCCAATGATCGAGAAGATCGTCCACACCGCAAAGCAGGTCGTGAACGCGACCGTACTCAGCCCAAGCGCCCGATGCCGCTGGCCCTCGGCCACGACTGCCGTACTATTCATCCGCACCCTCCTGCAGAGGTGGCGGCGCCCGCGATCTTTTTTTTCGAAAGCGGGACGCCGGCTCCGCTATGGCCCGGCAGTCCCACCTTCCGCCGATTGCGGCGTTGATCTGAATCACGGATGGGATGAGGGAATCTACGGATGGCCACGAAGCCAGCGACAGGAGCGAAGCGATGAGTGAAGACGACGCAAGCGCGATCAGCGACACGCCGGAAGTCGAGCTTCCGGGCACCGCCGGTCAGGTCGCAAGGGAGAACCCGGAGCTTTGGCGGGTTTTCCAGGCGCTCGGTGCCGTCGCGGGTGAAGCAGGCCCCCTCGACGAAAGGACACGGCGGCTGGTCAATCTCGCGCTTGCGATCGGAGCGGATTCGGAAGGCGCGACGCACTCCCACACGCGGCGCGGCCTCGCCGAAGGGCTGAGCGCCGAGGAGCTCGAGCATGTCGCTTACCTCGCGATCACCACGCTCGGCTGGCCGCGCGCGATCCGCGGCCTGACCTGGATTCGCGACGTGACGCGGGGCGGCTCTAGCCGCCGGTGACGCTCATGTGACGAGCGACTGCCGGCTGCCCGGCATCGATCCGGAACTGGTGCCCCCTGGGCTTGCCGGCGAGTAACTCGTCGAGAGCGGAATCGACCGCCTCTCTGCCGCCGGAACGAAGAAGATCGCGAAGCTCGACCTTTTGGTCGTGCCCCAGGCAGCCATAGACGGTGCCGGTGGCAGCGACCCTGATCCGGTTGCAGCCGTCACAGAAATTGTTGGTGAGCGGCGTGATCAGGCCGAGCCGGATGCCGAGCTCCTCGACTTCCCAGTAGCGCGCCGGACCGCCGGTTCGGGCCAGCGAGGGGATCAGCGCGAACTCGCGCTCGAGCTGCCGCTTGACCTCGCTGAGCGGTAGGTAGTGGTCGGTCCGGTCCTCCTCGACATCGCCGAGCGGCATCGTCTCGATCAGCGTCAGGTCGTGGCCGCGCTCGCCGCACCAGCTCAGCATGGCGCCGATCTCGTCCTCGTTGATCCCGCGAAGGGCGACCATGTTGATCTTGACCTTCAGCCCCGCCTGCGCGGCCGCGTCGATGCCTGCGAGCACCTGCCCGAGATCGCCGCGCCTGGTGATGTGCCGGAACCGCGCGGGATCGCGGCTGTCGAGGCTGATGTTGACCCGGCGGATGCCGGCATCGCGCAGCGTGTCCGCGAAGCGCGCAAGCTGTGTGCCGTTGGTGGTCAGGGTCAACTCGTCCAGGCCGTTGCCGATGCGCCTTCCCAGCTCCATGACGAGCTCGCCGAAGCCCTTGCGCACCAGCGGCTCGCCGCCGGTTAGCCGGATGCGCCTGACTCCGCGGGCGATGAAGATGTCGGAGAGCTGGACGATCTCCTCCAGGCTTAGGACGTCCTTCCTCGGGAGGAAGTCCATCTTCTCGGCCATGCAATAGCGGCACCGCAGGTCGCAGCGGTCGGTCACCGACAGGCGGACGTAGCTGATCCGCCGGCCAAACGAATCGATCATGGGCCGGCCTGCTTCGCTGGCGGGGGAAGGCGTTTGACTGATCACGATGCCTCAGGCCCTAACGGCGCCGCTTGTTCCCTGCATGACTTAGATCAAGCCTAAGCGGCCGGCCAGCGCATAACCATCGGCGGCATGATTTCCGCCGAGATATTCGCTCGTTACGCCGCGATGCGCGTGCCGCGTTACACCAGCTATCCGACGGCGCCGCATTTCTCGCCCGCCGTTGACCATCATGAGTATCGGCGCTGGCTCCGCTCCGTCCCCGCCGGCGAGCCCGTTTCGATTTACGTGCACATCCCGTTCTGCCGGGAAATGTGCTGGTATTGCGGGTGCCACACCACCGTCACCCACCGCCAGGCGCCGGTGGCCCGCTACGTCGCTGATCTTGTGCGGGAAATGCAGCTGGTCGCAGCCGAGCTCCCCGGCCGGCTGCGGGTCGGCCACCTGCATTTCGGCGGCGGGTCGCCGACGCTCCTGACGCCCAAGCAGGCCGAGACACTGTGCCATGAGCTCGACCGGCATTTCGACCGCGACCGCGCGGCCGAGTTCGCGGTCGAGATTGACCCGCGAACGCTGACCGAAGCGCTTGCCCGGGCCTTCGGCGAAGCAGGGGTGAACCGCGCCAGTGTGGGGGTCCAGAGCTTCGACCCGAAGGTACAGACCGCAATCAACCGGCTGCAAAGCTTCGAGACGACCAGCAAGGCGGTCGCCGCTCTCAGGAATCACGGAATTGCCGCCATCAACCTCGACCTCGTTTACGGCCTGCCGTTCCAGACCGTCCGGTCCTGCGTCGACACCGTCGAACAGGCCCTCGAGCTGAAGCCTGACCGGCTGTCGGTTTTTGGATATGCCCATGTGCCCGGCATGAAGGCGCACCAGCGCAAGATCGACGAGGCAGCGCTTCCCGCGACCGAGGAGCGCCAGGCCCAGGCCGACGCCATCGCTTCGGCCCTGGTGGACGCCGGGTACAGGCAGGTCGGCCTCGATCATTTCGTGCTTCCGTCCGACCCGCTTGCGATCGCCGCGGAGTCCGGCGCGCTCCACCGGAATTTCCAGGGCTATACGCTTGACCCGTGCCGGACCCTGCTGGGCTTCGGCGTTTCGGCGATCGGCCGCCTTCCCCACGGCTTCGTTCAAAACGCTTCCCGGATTCCCGATTACCGCCGGCGCATCGGCGAGGGCCGCCTGGCAGTCGTCCGCGGCTATAAGCTTTCCGAGGAGGACAGCCGCCGGGCAGCGGTGATCGAACGGCTGATGTGCGACTATCGGGCCGACGTGTCGGGGGTGGCCGCACCGCTCGACGAGCTCGAACGGGACGGGCTCATCCGCCGCAAGGGTCCGATCATCGAAGTTGTCGAGGAAGCGCGGCCGCTCGTTCGCGTCGTCGCCGCCGCCTTCGACTCGAATCTCGCGGGATCCGAGGCCCGCCACGTGACCGCCGTCTAGGCGGGACTCAAGCGCATTTCGAATAGCCGCAGTCGAGGCAGTTGTTGCACCCCTCGACCCGGACGATCGCCGAGGCGCCGCACTGTGGGCAGGTCGGAAGCGCGCGCCGGCCTTCCTCCGCAGATGAGCCAGGCATAGGCAGTTCCGGCTCGGCAGGCCCGATGTGCCGCTCGACGATCTCGCCGATCGCGGCCAGCAGCGATGGCACGTAGCGGCCCTGGACCCAGGCCCCGCCGCGCGGGTCGAACACGGCCTTCAGCTCCTCGGCGACGAAGCTGACATCGGCGCTGCGGCGGAACACCGCCGAAATCATGCGGGTCAGCCCGACGGTCCAGGCGTAATGCTCCATGTTCTTGGAGTTGATGAAGATCTCGAACGGCCGCCGGACGCCGTCCTGTTCGACGTCGTTGATCGTCACGTAGACCGCGTGCGCGCTCTCCGGCCACTTGAGCTTGTAGGTGGTGCCGTGCAGCTTTTCCGCGCGCGGGGGCAGCGGCTCCTCGGTCTTCGCGGGCGCGGCGACGCTGAGCACCGAACCGGTCACCGCGTTCGGGCGATAGGTCGTCAGCCCCTTGCAGCCCAGGTGATAGGCCTCGACGTAGATGTCGGAGAAATTCTCGAAGCTGATGTCCTCCGGGCAATTGACGGTTTTCGAGATCGAGCTGTCGATCAGCGCCTGCGCGGCTGCCTGCATCGTCAGATGGTCGGACGGCGACAAAGTCTGGGCCGACACGAACAGCTCCGGCGGCGGCGGTTCGTCGCCTTTTACCTCGCGCCACACGCGCATCGCCAGGTCCTCGACCTTCTCCTCGCGGGTCGTCCCGTCCGGCTGGCGGATCCTGCGCGTATAGGAATAAGCGAAGACCGGCTCGATCCCCGAGCTGACGTTGCCCGCGAGCAGCGAGGTGGTGCCCGTGGGCGCGATCGACGTCAGGCAGCCGTTGCGAAGCCCATGCTCGGCGATCAACGCGCGGGTTTCCTCGTCGAGCGACACAAGGTTCGGCCGCTCGAGGATGCACGGATCGTAGAGCGGGAAAGTGCCCTTTTCCACGGCGAGCAGAGCGGAGGCGCGATAGGCCTCGCGCTTGATGATCCCGAGCCACTGGCGGGTGAGCGCAACCGCCTCCCCGCTTCCGTAGGTAGCTCCGCAGAACAGGAGCGCGTCGGCAAGGCCGGTGATTCCGAGCCCGATCCGGCGCTTCGCCTTGCCCTCGGCCTCCTGCTCCGGGAGCGGATAGCGCGAGATATCGATGACATTGTCGAGCATCCGCACGGCGGTTCGGGTGAGCGCGCCCAGCTGCGCCTCGTCCATCCGCGCGCCCTGCCCGAACGGCCGCTCGACGAGGCGGGCGAGGTTGATCGAGCCGAGCAGGCAGGCGCCGTAGGGCGGCAGCATCTGCTCTCCGCACGGATTGCTCGCCGAGATCGTCTCGCAATAGGCAAGGTTGTTGGCCTGGTTGACTCGGTCGACGAAGATCACGCCCGGCTCGGCGACCTCATAGGTGGCGCGCATCAGCCTTTCCCACAGCTCGCGCGCGCGCACGGTGCGATAGGTCTCTCCGCCGAACGTCAGCGGCCATTCGCCGTCGCTCCCGAGCGCGGCGATGAAGGCGTCGGTCACAAGCACCGACAGGTTGAAGTTGCGGAATCGGTGCGGGTCGCGCTTGGCGTCGATGAAGGCTTCGATGTCGGGGTGGTCAATCCTGAGGCACCCCATCATCGCCCCGCGCCTTTGCCCGGCCGAAAGCACGGTCCGGCACATCGAATCCCAGCAGTCCATGAAGGTCAGGGGGCCGGACGCGTCCGCGCCGACTCCGCGCACGGGGCTTCCCGCCGGCCGGATCGTCGAGAAATCCATCCCAACGCCGCCGCCCTGCTGCATGGTGAGCGAGGCCTGCTTCAGATGGTCGAAAATGCCTTCGAGGCTGTCGGGGATGGCCCCCATGACGAAGCAGTTGAACAAGGTGACCGCCCGGTCGGTCCCCGCCCCGGCGAGTACGCGGCCGGCGGGGATGAACCGGAAATCGGCGATCGCGTCCCGGAACTTGCGCTCCCACTCCGGGCGAAGCTCCGGAACCTCCGCCAGTGCGACCGCCCTGGCGACCCGCGCCGCGGTTTCGGCGAACGACCGGTCACCCTCCCCCTCGTCCGTCTGGAAACGGTATTTGGAGGTCCAGATTTCCTCGGCAAGCGCGACGTCGAACATGATCCCTTATCCCCACATATTGTGGGTGCTGGGATAGCTGATCACAAGGTCTTGGGATTTGATCCAGCGCATCGACAGCACTGGAAAGTCCGCTAGGCGGCCGCCTCTCCGAGTCTCGGCCGCCACAGGACGGGCCCGTAGGCGATCAGGAACAAAAGCAGCGCCCCGCCCCAGGCCAGCGCCGAAGCCTCCATCGTCAACCGATAGTCGGCAAGGCCAAGCGGGGCTCCCACCCGTAGCAGCGCCCCCACGGTGACCATCGCGTAGAGCGCAACGGTCGCCGCGTCCGCCCGAAGCTCGCGCCCGGTATGCCCGAGGCTCGCGCGGGTCATGACCGCAAGGATCATCGTCGCCATCGCTCCGGCGGTGAGAGCGTGGATGGCCGCGCTGCGCGGTATCGGCAGGCCGGCGACGCTCAGGCCCAGCAGCGCGAGCCCAACCGGCAGCCAAGCATAGCCGACGTGAAGGATCAGGACGAGCGGATCGCGCGCCGCCCGGTACCCGCGCCAGCGGCTCAGCCGAACGGCCTGAAGGGACGCGGCGATAACAAGGAGGCCGCCGGTGAAGAGGCCGGCCGGACCGGCGATCCAGAACAGCAAGGCTAGCGCCGTCACCGCGATGACCAGCAGGTCGAACCGTCCCGGCTGCGTCGGCAGCCGGCCACCCATGCCCTGCTTGGCCATCCAGTTGCGGGTGAACGACGGAGCGATCCGCCCGCCGATCAGGGAAATCAGCAGGACGACGAGCGACAGCCCCAGCATCCAGCCGAGATCGGCATTGCCAAGCAGCCCGGCCGCACCGGCATGGTCAAGCGCGCCGGCCGCGGCGAACAGAAGCACGACGCCGACGACCGGCAGGTTGCGGTTCTTCGCGGCAAGCACCTCGCGCGCGCCCACCAGCGCGAGTACCAGGTAGAAGCCTACGTCAAGCGCAGCTGCGGCGAATGCTCCCGAGGACGCCGAGAACAGGATTGCAATCCGCGCCGCCAGCCAAAGTCCGGCGAGCGCGGCGAGCGGCGGCCCCGCGATCGGCAGCCGCCCCGTCCAGTTGGGAATCGCGGTCAGGAGGAATCCGGCGATCACCGCGCCGACGAAGCCGAACAGCATTTCATGGCGGTGCCAGGCGAGCGAATCGAAGGCGGTGGGCAGGTTGATCGCTCCTGGGAGTGACAGGATCCAAAGCGCCAGCGCAACCAGCCCCCACGCTGCGCCGCCGAAGAAAAAGGGGCGGAAGCCCCCGCGCAGGAACGGGTGCGCGGCAGCCATCCGCCGCCGCCTAAGCGCCAGCATCTGCTCTCCGCGGGTGATCATTCGTCCGGGGAGCTTTCCCGCTGCTTCATCGCGCGCGCGATCGCCTTGTCGAGCTGGATCACGGCCGCCAGCCTGCCCTCGGCTTCCATGCGCGAGCGCAGCCGCCTCAACCGTATCTCGAGATCTTCCACCCGTCCTCCGTCCGGACGGGGTGCTCCGACCGGTTTGCGCCTTTTCATTTGCGCCTGCCTACCCGCGCTTATCTTCGGTTTGGATAGGTAAGTTTCCTTAGCCTTGGGGCATTCCGCTACTGCACGGGCGACGGCCGGTTAGCCTTTGCCGGGTGCTTTGGTATGAGACAGCGATGACCGCCAAGGCTCTAAGCCACGAGGACCAGGGAGCGCATTTGCGCTCGATCCTGGCGACCATCCCGGACGCGATGGTCGTAATCGGGGAACGCGGCGACATCATCTCGTTCAGCGCCGCTGCGGAGAAGATGTTCGGCTTTTCCGAGTCGGAAGTGCTCGGCAAGAACGTCAGTATGCTCATGCCCTCGCCGGACCGCGAGCGGCACGACAGCTATCTCGAGAGCTACCTGCGCACCGGCAAGCGCAAGATCATCGGCATCGGCCGGATCACGACCGCGCGTCGAAGGGACGGCTCCACCTTCCCGATCGAGCTGGCGGTCGGCGAAGCCTGGCGCGGGGAGCGCCGGATCTTCACCGGCTTCATACGCGACCTGACCGAGCGGCAGCAGGCCGAGCTTCGGCTGCAAGACCTGCAGAAGGAGCTCGCGCACGTCGGCCGGGTCAACGAGATGGGCACGCTCGCCTCCAGCCTCGCGCACGAGCTCAATCAACCGCTGGCGGCGATTACCAATTATTGCGAGGCGGCCCGCGACCTTCTCGACGGAAAGGCCGATGCGCAAAAGCTGGACATGGTCCGCGAGGCACTCGACGAAGCGGCGAGGCAATCGATCCGCGCGGGCCAGATCGTCCGTCGCCTGCGGGACTTCATGGCGCACGGCGAAAGCGACCGGCGGCTGGAAAGCCTCTCGAAGCTCATCGGCGAGGCCGGCGCGCTGGCCCTCGTCGGCTCGCGCGAGCACGGGATTGATGTCCAGATCGATCTCGATCCGGAGGCCAAGGACGTGTTCGTCGACCGGATCCAGGTGCAGCAGGTGCTTGTCAATCTGATCCGGAACGCCATGGACGCGATGGTCGAAAGCCCGCGGCGGTGCCTTCGGATCATGACCCGGCGCCATGGCAACATGGCGCAAGTGACGGTGTCCGATACCGGCACCGGGATCAGCGATCCAATCGCCGCGCAGTTGTTCCAGCCTTTCGTGACCTCCAAGAAAGCGGGCATGGGAATCGGTCTTTCGATCTGCAGAACGATTGTGGAGGCGCACGGCGGGCGGATCTGGTTCGAATCGGGGCCGGAGAGCGGGACGGCCTTTTCCTTCACGCTGCCGATGACGGAGCCTGACGAATGAGCGAAGAGCGGCTGATTCACCTGGTCGATGACGACGAGGCG
>JBKHXB010000028.1:0-24572 GCA_046566245.1 Alphaproteobacteria bacterium
TCGCGACGGTCGAGGAGCTTGGGGGCGACGGGCTGGTGCTCGCGTCCAACCTCGGCACCGAATATTTCCGCTACGACGAAAAGGCGCAGGCGCTGGTCGGAGAGGAGAGCGGGGAGACCTATCGCCTGGGCCAGCGGCTGAAGCTTCGGATCGTCGAGGCCAACCCGGTCTCAGGCGGGCTCCGTTTCGAGCTTCCGGAGGGAAGCTACGGCGGCCCGGCGAGGCAGCGGATGGACCGGACCCGCCGCAACCAAGGCAAGAGGGGACGTCCGCCGAACGTGAGGCACATGTCGCGGCGGCGTTGAGGCGGCGGCCGCAACCATCGCCACCCGTCGCTCATTGACGGGATCGAGGAGATTCAAAATGGCCTACAAAATCGCCATCGTCGTCGGCAGCCTCCGCAAGGGCAGCCTCAACCGCAAGGTCGCGCGTTCGATGTGCGCGATCCGGGGGGACAATCTCGATTGCACGATGGTGGAGATCGGCGACCTGCCGCTCTACAACCAGGATTACGACAATTCGCCCGACGAGCCGGCGTCCTACCGCCGGTTCCGGGAGCAGATCGCGGCGGCCGAAGGGGTCCTGTTCTGCACGCCGGAGTACAATCGCGGGGTCCCGGGAGTCCTCAAGAACGCGATCGACGTCGGCTCCAGGCCTTATGGGCACAGCGTCTGGAACGGAAAGCCCGCCGCCATCATCTCGGCCTCGCCTGGAGCCATCGGCGGTTTCGGCGCCAACCACCAGCTCCGCCAGGCCTGCGTCTTCCTCAACATGCCGGTGATGCAGCAGCCCGAGGCCTATCTCGGCCATGTCACGGACGACAGTTTCGATGCGGACGGCTGCCTGAAAGACGGGCCGCTGAAGGATCTGGTCGAGAAACTCGCCCACGCCTTCCACGACTGGGTGGACCTGATCCACCGCGCCCGCGCGGCGCTCGCCGGCACGGAGGAAAACAAGGCGCGGGAAAAGGAAACCGCCTAGAGCTTGGGCAGCGAGTAACGCTGCAGCTATGACCCCATCATAGCTTGGGCAGCGTTACTCCCTTCTGCCCCATATATTTGCCTGCCCGGTCGGCGTAGCTGACCTCGCACGGCTCGTTGCCCTGCAGGAACAGGAACTGGCACGCGCCTTCGTTCGCATAGACCTTGGCGGGGAGGGGCGTCGTGTTCGAGAATTCCAGCGTCACATGACCTTCCCAGCCCGGCTCGAGCGGGGTGACGTTCACGATGATCCCGCAGCGCGCGTAGGTCGACTTGCCGAGGCAGATCACCATCACGTCGCGCGGCACCCGGAAATACTCGACCGTATGGGCCAGAGCGAAGCTGTTGGGCGGGATGATGCACACGTCGGTGTCGCGATCGACGAAGCTGTTCTGCGCGAAGTCCTTCGGGTCCACCGTCGCCGAATCGACGTTGGTGAAGATCTTGAAGTGGTTCGAAACGCGCGCGTCGTAGCCGTAGGACGACAGGCCGTAGCTGATGCACCCCTCGCGCCGCTGCGCTTCCACGAACGGCTCGATCATCCCGTGCTTTTGCGCCTGCTCGCGAATCCAACGGTCGGATAATATGGGCATGGATGGTGGCTAACGGGCGTGCGGCACCGCTTCAATCGTCACCCCCGCGAATGCGGGGGTCCCGCTTCTTTTTCTGTGGAAAGTTGAAACGAGCGGGATTCCCGCTTTCGCGGGAATGACGCGAAGCGGGTTCACAAACTATCCACAGCCGGCCGCAACCGTGCTACTTTCGTTCTCGTTGGAAAGTCGCTGGTGGGGCGTAGACAACATTCATGGCAGAAGTCGTCCGTATCGCCGATGCCGGGCAGGGCGCCGGAACCCCCTCGCTCCCCTCGAACATCGAGGCGGAGGCCGCGCTTCTTGGCGCGCTGATGCTCGACAACCGGCTGGTCGAGGATATCGGCCTCAAGCTCCGGGCGCACCATTTCCACGAGCCCGTCCACGGCCGGATCTACGACGCCATCCTCAAGCTCACCGACAAGAACATGGTCGCCAACCCGGTGACGCTGAGGCCGATGTTCGAATCGGACGAGGCGCTGAAGGAGATCGGCGGCGCCGGCTATCTCGCGGCGCTCACCGGCTCCGGAGCGACCCTCATCGCGGCGAAGGACTTTGCGCAACAGGTCTATGACCTCGCGCTCCTTCGCGCCTTGATCGGGGTCGGCCGCGACCTCGTCGAAAGCGCGCTCGACACGAGCGACGACGTCGCGCCGCTCGAGCAGATCGAGAAAGCGGAAATGGAGCTCTACAAGGTCGCCGAGGAAGGCGGGGCCGAGGGCAAGGCGCAGAGCTTCGCCGAAGCGACCAAGGAAGCGCTCCGGACCGCCGAGAAGGCACTCAACAGCGGCGGCCACCTTTCGGGCATCACCACCGGGCTCGACAGCCTCAACAGCAAGATCGGCGGGCTTCACAAGTCCGACCTGCTGATCGTCGCGGGCCGGCCGGGCATGGGCAAGACCTCGCTTGCCACCAACATCGCCTTCGCCGCCGCCCAGCGATACGCGCGCGACATCGAGGACGGGATCGAGCCCGAGAAATCCGCCGGCGCCGCGGTCGCCTTCTTCAGCCTTGAAATGTCGGCCGACCAGCTCGCGACCAGGATCCTCGCCGAGCAGTCGAAGATCAGCTCCGAGAACCTGCGCATGGGGCGGATCAGCAAGCAGGAGTTCCGCGAGCTTGCCCGGGCCGCGGCCGAGCTCGAGAGCCTGCCGCTCTACATCGACGATACGCCGGGCCTGACCATCGCCGCGCTTCGCGCCCGCGCCCGCCGGCTCAAGCGGCAGAAGGGCGTCGGGCTGGTCGTCGTCGACTATCTGCAGCTCCTCCAGGGCACGGGCAGGAACGCGAACGACAACAGGGTCAACGAAATCTCCGAGATCAGCCGCGGCCTCAAGACGCTCGCGAAGGAGCTCGACGTTCCGGTGCTCGCGCTCTCGCAGCTCAGCCGCGCGGTGGAGCAGCGCGAGGACAAGCGCCCGCAGTTGTCCGACCTTCGCGAATCCGGCTCGATCGAGCAGGACGCCGACATGGTGTTGTTCGTCTATCGCGAGGATTATTACCTTTCGGCCAAGCAACCGGCCGACGACCATCCCGACTTCGCCCAGTGGCAGGAGGAGATGGAGCGCGCGTATGGCCGCGCCGAGGTGATCGTCGCGAAGCAACGCCACGGCGCCACGGGTAAGGTCCGCCTGAAGTTCGACAGCCGGATCACGAAATTCTCCGACGCCGCCGACGACTCTTTCCTTCCCGATGCGCGCGGCTAGCCCGGTTTGCCATTGCGCAGCGATGCAATAAGGGGGCGGCACCGCAACCCCGGAGCATCTGAATGGCCGAGCAATATGACCTCGTCGTCCTTGGATCTGGTCCCGGAGGCTATGTCGCCGCGATCCGCGCCGCGCAGCTGGGCTTGAAGACCGCCATTGTCGAGCGCGAGAGCCTCGGCGGGATCTGCCTCAACTGGGGCTGCATCCCTACCAAGGCGCTGCTGCGCTCTGCGGAGGTATTCCACCAGATCAAACGTGCCGAGAACTACGGCCTGTCCGCCGGCCAGCCCGGGTTCGACCTCGCCAAGGTGGTCAAGCGCAGCCGCGACGTCGCCGCGCAGCTCAACCGCGGCGTCACCGGGCTGATGAAGAAGAACAAGATCGCCGTGCACATGGGCGAGGGGAAGCTGGCCGGCAAAGGCAAGCTGATCGTCACCGCCGATGGCAAGGCGACCGAGCTTTCCTACAAGCATTTGATCGTCGCCACGGGCGCCCGCGCCCGCGAGCTTCCGTTCGCAAAGTCCGACGGCAAGCGCATCTGGACCTATCGCCACGCGATGACTCCGCCGGAAATGCCGACCGAGCTGCTGGTCATCGGCTCGGGGGCGATCGGGATCGAGTTCGCGAGCTTCTATTCGGACCTCGGCGCCAAGGTGACTGTGGTCGAGATGCTCGACCGGATCGTGCCCGTCGAGGATTCGGAAGTGTCCGACGCGCTCGCCAAGTCGCTGACCAAGCAGGGGATGACGATCCACACCCGCGCTACGGTCGAGAGCCTGAAGGCCGACGCGAAAGCCGTTGCAGCGAAGATCAAGACCGCCGACGGCAAGTCTTCAGAGCAGCGGTTCAGCCATGCGATCGTCGCCGTCGGGATCGTCCCCAACACCGACGGCATCGGCCTTGAGCAGCTGGGCGTGCAGATGACGAAGGGGCATATCGACACCGACGCCATGTGCCGGACGAGCGTTCCCGGCATCTGGGCGATTGGCGATGTCACCGCGCCGCCCTGGCTTGCCCACAAGGCGAGCCACGAAGGGGTCACGGCGGCCGAAGCGATCGCCAAGGACATGGGCAAGGAGGCTCACCCGCACGCGACCGATCCGAAGAACATCCCGGGCTGCACCTACTGCCGGCCGCAGGTGGCCTCGGTGGGGCTGACCGAAGCCGCGGCGAAGGAAGCTGGCTATGAAGTGAAGGTCGGCAAGTTTCCCTTCATCGGCAACGGCAAGGCCATCGCGCTCGGCGAGACCGAGGGCTTCATCAAGACCGTGTTCGACGCGAAGACCGGCGAATTGCTCGGCGCGCACATGATCGGCGCCGAGGTCACGGAGCTGATCCAGGGCTATACGATCGGCAAGACCGCCGAGCTCGTCGAGCAGGATTTCATCGCCACCGTCTTCCCGCACCCGACGCTTTCCGAGATGATGCACGAAAGCGTGCTCGCGGCGTTCGGGCGCGTGATTCACATCTGAGGGGAGGGACTATCCGAATGAAGCGCCTCTTGCTCGCCGCCGCCGCGGCCCTCGCGCTGGCCGCGCCCGCGACCGGAGCGACGCTGGTCACGGCCGGCCGGATGCTCGACGTGGAGACCGGCCGTTACATCGCCAACCCCGCGATCCTGATCGGCGACAACGGCCGCATCCAGCAAGTCGGAACGCTGGCTTCGATGCAGGTCCCCGCGGGCACAGCCCGTATCGACCTTGCCGGGCGGACCCTGATTCCGGGCCTCATTGATATGCACGTCCACATCGACAGCCCGGCCGACATCGCCGGCTACCGCGGGCTCGAGTTCACGGATAGCTTCTGGGCGATGACGGCGGTCGCCAACGGCCAGGCGATGCTCAATGCCGGCTTCACCACCATCCGCAACGTCGGCTCGGGCAACCGCAACGACGTCGGGCTGAAACAGGCGATCGAGGCAGGCTATGTCACCGGCCCGCGGATCGTACCGGCCGGCTATGCGCTCGGCGCCACCGGCGGCCATTGCGACCAGACCTTCCTTCCGCCGAGCCT
Source organism: Alphaproteobacteria bacterium (assembly GCA_046566245.1). Lineage (GTDB taxonomy): Bacteria > Pseudomonadota > Alphaproteobacteria > Sphingomonadales > Sphingomonadaceae > Sphingomicrobium. The sequence goes on from JBKHXB010000028.1 coordinate 5,290, forward strand.
GCAGAAGGACGACAAGGAAGAAGGCATCGGCGACAACCCGGACGAGCTCCGTTACCAGGTCCGCCGCCAGCGCAAATATGGCGCCGAGGTCATCAAGGTCTGCGCGACCGGCGGAGTCTTTTCCCGCAACACGACCCCGGGCCAGCAGCAACTGACGGAGGCCGAGCTCAGGGCCATCGCCGACGAGGCGCACCAATGGGGGCTTCGCGTCGCCGCCCACGCGCACGGTGCCGAAGGGATCAAGGCCGCGATCCGCGCCGGCATCGACACGATCGAGCACGCCAGCCTCGTCGACGACGAAGGCATCCGGCTCGCCGTCCAGCGCAAGCGGCCGGTCTGGTTTTCGATGGACATCTACAACACCGAGTACACGCAGGCCGAAGGCAAAAAAAACGGCGTCCTCGAGGAGAACCTCCGCAAGGACCGCGAGATCGCGCAGATCCAGCGCGACAATTTCCGCAAGGCTCACCGCGCGGGTGTCCGGCACGTGTTCGCAAGCGACGCCGGGGTGATGCCGCACGGCCAGGTCGGAAAGCAGTTCCGGGTGATGGTCGAATATGGGATGACGCCGATTGAGGCCATCCAGGCGGCGACCCGCAACGCTGCCGACGCGCTCGGCCGCGGCGACGTCGGGCGGATCGTTCCGGGCGCCTGGGGCGACCTGGTCGCGGTGTCGGGCGACCCGCTCGCTGACGTGACCGTGCTCGAGCGGCCCGCCGCGGTGATCAAGGGCGGAAAGCCGGTCAAGACGCCCTGATCGTTCCTCGCAGCGAGGAACAGCCGAGATTTCAAGACGTTACCTCCCAGCACGAGTGAAGGGAGGATTCGATGAAGACTCCGAAACTGCTGTTCGCCGCTGCTGCCGCGATACTGGCGGGCTGCACGACCGTCGCTCCGGGCCCGGTGCCGGTGGTTCCCGTTGGCGCTGTCAGCCTGACGACGGCAAACAAGGCGCCGTTCGGGACCTACCTGGTCGATGGCGCCGGCCGCGCGCTTTACATACTTGAAGGAGAGCGCATGCCCGGCGGCTACCATCGCTGCATGGGCCAGTGCCTGGCGGTCTGGCCCGCGCTGATGTCGAACGCGCCGCCGGTCGCTGGCGCTGGCGTGGACCCGGCGCTGATCGGCTCGATGCCGATGCATGGCGGCCAGCATGTCACCTACGCCGGCTGGCCGCTTTATTATTATACGCGCGACCGGGTTCCCGGCGACACCGTCGGGCAGCACGTCACCGACGCCTGGGGGACCTGGCATCTCCTGTCCCCGGCGGGCGTGCCGATCAGGCCCGCAGGCTGACAGGCGCCGGTTCGCGGACGCGGGTCGCCGATTGAATTTCCGGCGCGGGGGAACCAAGGATGGCGGATGGATATCCGCAAATTAGCCCTCGCCGCGTCGTTTCTGTTGGCCGCCTGCGGCAGCGATGAGGACGCGCTGATGGGTGAGGGCGCGAACGCTCTCACCCCCGCCCAGGTCGACGCGGCCCTCGGACCCGAGCTGGCGAACCAGGGCGGTACTGCCGTCAACGCGACCTCGGAAGACAATGCGCTCCAGGAAAGCGAGGCGGTCGAAGCCGCCGAGGAATCAGAGCCTGCTGCTCCGGCGCGAACCCAGCCAAGGGACGAGAGCGAAGAGGACGAGGCGCCCGCGCCAGCCGAACAGCCGGAGGCGGCCAACGAAGCCGAGCCGCAATAGCGGGCATTGCGTCCCGTCCGCGCCGCTCTAAGCTACGGGAATGATCCGAAACCTGTTCCTTGCCGCGGCGCTCTCTGCCGCCAGTTCCGCCGCGCTTGCCGCGCCTACCTACATCCATGCCGGACGGCTGGTCGCCGTACCCGGCAGGTCGCCGCTCGGTCCCTCGACGATCGTGGTCGACAACGGCCGAATCGTCGCCGTCGAGAGCGGCCACTTGGCGCCGCCCCCCGGCGCGAAGGTCGTCGACCTCAGGGAAAAAACGGTCCTGCCGGGCCTGATCGACAGCCACGTGCACCTCGATTCCGATCGCGGAGGGGAGCAGGAGCTGCTCGCCGAAACGCGCGACGACCTGCCGCTGCAGGCCTTCGAGGCGCAGATGAACGGGATGAAGACGCTCCGCGCCGGCTTCACGACCGTGCGCAACCTCGGCGACGACGAGGGCATCACCATGGCGCTTCGCGACGCGGTCAAGCGCGGCTGGGTGCAGGGTCCGCGGATCGTCGATGCGGCTAGTTCCATCTCCACGACCGGCGGTCACATGGACGGCCGCGGATCGCTCAACGACCAGCTGGTGGCGCATCTGCCCGATCCGGAGAACTTGTGCGACAGCGTCGAGAGCTGCCGCCGGGTCGTCCGCCGGCAGATCGACCGCGGCGCCGACGTCATCAAGCTCGCGACCACCGGCGGGGTGAACAGCGGCACCGGGCTCGCGACCCGGATGTACGAGGACGAGGCGCGCGAGCTCGTCCGCACCGCCCATGCCTACGGCCGCAAGGTCGCGGTCCACGCCCATGGCGCGGACGGGATCAAGCTGGCCCTTCGCGCGGGCGCGGATTCGATCGAGCACGGGACGGTCATGGATGACGAGGTCATCCGCCTCTTCAGGCAAACCGGCGCCTATTACGTTCCGACGCTGTCCACCGTGAACGGCTATCTTGAGCGCCTCGCGAAGGACCCCAACGCCTATACCGGCGCGGTCAAGCAGCAGATCGAATGGCGGATCGGGATCACTGGCCAGTCGCTTCAGAAAGCCTATCCGGCCGGAGTGAAGATCGCCTTCGGGACCGACGCCGGCGTATCCAAGCACGGACGCAACGCCGACGAGTTCGAGTTGATGGTGAAGTACGGGATGCCGCCGATCGAGGCGATCAAGGCGGCGACCGTCAACGCCGCCGACCTGCTCGGCCTGGCGCAGGAGATCGGCACGATCGAGTCCGGCAAGTCGGCGGACATCATCGCGGTCGACGGCGACCCGCTGACCGACGTCACCGTCCTGAAGAATGTCGATTTCGTCATGGCCCGCGGCGAGGTCGTGAAGGACGAGGACTGACGCGGCGCGATGGCGCAGATGCATGACGTCTCCGACCCGCGCAACGCGTCGATCCTGATCAACATCAACGGCAAGCTCAAGCCGCGCGGCCAAGCCGTGGTGTCCGTGTTCGATTCCGGCTTCATGCTCGGCGACGGCGTCTGGGAGGGGCTGCGCGTCCACAAGGGCAGGATCGCCTTCCTCGACCGTCATCTCGACCGGCTGTTCGAGGGCGCCAAGGCGATCGCCATGGACATCGGCCTGTCGCGCGAGGAGCTGGCGAAGCGGCTTTACGACACGCTCGACGCCAACGGCATGGACGAGGGCGTCCACGTCCGGCTGATGGTCACCCGCGGCGTCCGCTCCACCCCTTACCAGGACCCGCGCGTGGTCGTCGGCAGCGCGACCGTCGTCATCATCCCCGAATACAAGCAGCCGCCCGAGAGCGTCCACGAGCGAGGCCTGAACCTCTTCACCGTCCACGTGCGGCGCGGCGACCCGGCCGTGCAAGACCAGAAGATCAACTCGCACTCGAAGCTCAACTGCATCCTCGCCTCGGTCCAGGCGACGCAGGCGGGCGCCGACGAGGCGCTGATGCTTGATCCGCACGGTTTCGTCGCGACCTGCAACTCGACCCATTTCTTCATCGTGCGCAAGGGCGAGGTGTGGACCTCGAGCGGGAAATATTGCCTCGGTGGAATCACCCGCGGCCTGGTGCTGGAGATTGCGCGGGACGCCGGAATCCCGGCGCTCGAGAAGGATTTCTCGCTGACCGACGTCTATGGCGCCGACGAGGCCTTCGTCACCGGCACCTTCGCCGGGATCGTGCCGGTCCGCGAGGTCGATGGGAGGAAGCTCACCTGCCGCGGGCCAATGGTCGAGCGGCTGCAGCAGCTCTACGTTGAGCGTGTCGAGAAGGACGTGGCGGAGCAGAAGCGCCCGTGACTACCCGCATCGCCATGTGGTCGGGGCCGCGAAACCTGTCCACGGCGATGATGCGAAGCTTCGGGAGCAGGGCCGACACCTTCGTGTCGGACGAGCCATTTTACGGCTGCTTCCTCAAGCAGACTGGCGCCGACCATCCGATGCGGGAAGAAGTGATCGCGGCGATGGACTGTGACTGGCATAGCGTCATGACGGCGCTTCGCGGGCCGGCGCCCGACGGAGCGCCGGTCTGGTACCAGAAGCATATGTGGCACCACATGACCGGGCCGATCGGCTATGAGGATTTCGCCGGCTTCACTCACGCTTTCCTGATCCGCGAGCCTGAGCGGATGATCGCCTCCTATCTGCGCAAGCGCGAGGCCGCGCGGTTCGAGGATTTCGGGCTCGAGCGGCAGGCGGAGTTTTTCGAGCGCGAGGCCGACCGGCTGGGCAAGGCGCCGCCGGTCGTCGACGCGAACGATGTTCTCGCGGACCCTGAAGGGGTGCTTTCGCGGTTGTGCTCGGCGCTCAGCATTCCCTGGGATCCCGCGATGCTGGGCTGGGAGCCCGGACGGCGGCAAACTGACGGCCCCTGGGCGCCGCACTGGTACGGCGCGGTCGAGGCCAGCACCGGCTTCGCCCCGCCCGGGACCGAACCCGTCGAGCTCCCCAATGAAGCCCGCCGCCTCGCCGAGCGCTGCCGTCCCTATTACGAGCGGCTGGCGGCGCACAGACTTCGGGCGTGAGGTTCTACCAACTCAGCAGACGGGGGCCAGCCAGCGATCCGACCAACCCGGACGCCAGGATTCCGAGCGAATACCAACTGAGGAGGAATGTCGCAGTCGTCTCGGGACAGTAGAGCGCGTACAGGATTGCGGCGGCCGATCCAGCAGTAAGTCCGGCGAGAAGACCGGCAAGGCGAAGGCGAGTGGGCGCCAACCACTGGAATGCCCAAATTACTCCGGCGAAGATCGGCACTGACAGCAGTGCGATCGCGAGCAGGCATGTCTGCCAGGTTGAACCAAGCCACAGTTCATCGCGAGCCGACGGGCCAGCGATCGACAGCTCCATGGCCGCGCTCACCGCGACGACTGCAATCGGCGGGAGGAGCCAAAGCCATCGGTTCCCGACGGAACGTCCTGGCCGCCCGGCAATGAAGAGCAGCGCGAATGCTGCCGCGAACAGCGTAACGGAGAACAGTAGCTTCATTGTGAATGCGGCCGCGCCAGTGGCTGGCACGGCCTGCAGCGGTGGCCCAAGCACCGTCGTCAACGCCGCCCATGCCGCCAGCGCGCCCACTGCAATTCCCGCCGCCAGACGCCGCAGGACCGCCCCTTGACGAAGTGGAATCACGTCCGCGGCCAAGTGCCGGATGAGCTCGTCAGTTGTGGTCATGATCGGCCTGCACGCGTGCCATGAGCTGCTTGATGCCGCGGTGGACGCTGACCTTGACACCTGACGGCGACTGGCCGGTCACCTCCGCAGTCTCCGCGATCGAACGGCCTTCGATTCGTGTCAGCCGAATCGCCTGGCGGAGTTTCTTCGGAAGCTCTTTGAGCAGGCGCTCGACATCGGCCGCAGCGAGGCAAGCTTCCAGCCGATCGTCCGCTGGCTCATCGACGTCGTCGATCGGAATCTGCTTCCGCAGACCATGACGTCGATAGAAGTCGATCAGTTTGTACCTTGCGATTGCGTGCAGCCATGCCGTGAACGGCAGGGCGGGATCGTAGCTACCGCGCCTCCGGTGGATCGCAATCAGCGTTTCCTGCACTAGATCCTCCAGCTCAGAATGATCGTTCCCAAGCCGTTGGCCGAAGTAACTCGTGAGACGCTGGGCAGAGGCTTTCAAGAGTCGCTCGTGTGCCGCCGCATTGCCCGCGAGACCGGCGAGCATGAGCAATTTCAATCGGGTTTCCACCGAATCCACGGCGGTGCTCTGAGCTCCTGTTCGGACACGGCCAGCCGTGGTCGCGCCGATTAGAGCATCGTACTTCAACGTCCTTTGGAATGCGACTTATAGTCCTCCGTTTGTCGACGACCAGCTCACTCCACTAGGCTGTCCGCTCCGCGTTGACCCGCTCCAACGGCTTGAGTTCGAGCGCGCAGTAGACGCCGCCAGCAACGGCGCCGAATACGGCATGTGCAAATATGCCGATCGCGCCGCGCGCCATCGCGAACCACGGAAAGATCGCGGTGAAGCCGTAGAAGTTCACGAAATACACGAAGAGGCCGAACGTGGCACCGCCGACGACCGAAGCGGCCATTCCCAGCCTGAATCGCGAAATGCCCCAGCCAAGCAGAATCGCGAGCACCATCGACAACGCAAAGTGAATGATCATTGCCACAGAGACGATCGCGACATCAAACGTTGCTGGCGGCGGGAGCACGCTTTCTCCCATGCCGATGGCGGCGATCATTCGCGGCGGCGCCCACGGGCTCATGCCCTGCAGGAGTGCGACGAGCGCCATTTCGAGCAACATGAAGACAATTCCGGCGACCACGCCCGCCCAGAGCGCCGCCTTCAGGTCGAGTGTCCTGGCCACGTTTCTCTCCCGTCCCAGCCACGCCACGCAAGCGGCGCCGAATTGTTAATTCGGGGCAGGCGGGCGTCTGGTTACATGACCGGGACGGCCTATCTGCGTTCGTAGGTGCCGGTGGTCCGCGCCACCACGATCTCGTGCCGCTTCGCTTCCTCCTCGACCTGCTTTACGGTGGCATCCGCCGGGAGGTTCAGCTTCTCGACGTCGAGCGCGTAGAGCTTGAAGAGGTAGCGGTGCATGCCATGGCCCCTGGGCGGGCACGGGGCGCCATAGCCCGTTCGGCCGAAATCGTTGATTGCAGGCTTCCCACCGGAGATGGAACGCGCGTCGCCTGCGAGATCGTAGACACCCCAGTGGCGGAAGATGCCCGACGGGGCATCGGGATCGTCCATCACCAGTACAAAGCTCTTCGTACCAAGCGGCGCTTTGGTCCATTGGATCGGCGGCGGGTTACCCGCTCCGTCGCAGGTGAATTCGCGGGGGATCGGCTGGCCGTCGGCGAAAGCGCCGCTTGACAAACTGAGCCCTGAAGCAGCCTGCGTTTGTTCCGATCGTGAACCGCATGCGGACAACAGAACGACTATGGCGAGCAGGAATGAAAGGCGCATGATGGCGACCTCCGGCTCGCCCACAATAGCGAATTGACCGTGGGCAGGGAGAGAGCCCTCATCAGGCCGACTCCCTTCGGTACTGCCCGGAGGCGTCCGATCACTCCGCGTTCATCTTCAGAAGCTCGATCTCCGCCTTGAGCTTCTGGATCTCGAGCTCGTAGATCTGCGAGCAGTCGATGCGCTTCGGTTTCTTGCCCAGCGGCACCGTCACCCGCGCATAGGCAATCGCCTGGTTGTCGCGGTCGGCGATGCTGATGAAAACACTGTTGCTGCGCGCGTCAGGCACGCCCGAGCCCGCGCTCCCGGCGACGCCGACGTCGACATAACCGCTGTTGGAGTTGATGCTCTGCCGGCATCTCGTTCCCGAGGCGGTCTCGATCGTGTCCTCGCCGCCGGGGCCCATGGGCGCGGGCGGCAGATAGATTCCGGGCTGGGCGACCGCGGCCGAGCAGATCAGCAGCTCAGCCGCGACGGCGAGCAACAAGCTTCGAGCATACACGTGCATGGATCATGGCCTTTTCGTTGGATTCGACGCGCTCGGCGCAGACCCGGAAGCGGTGGACTTCGCCGGGGGCAAGCTCCGTATCGATGACGAGCAGCCGGCGCTGGGACTTGGGCCCCAGCACGACCGACTTCACCGGGATTTTCACGCGCGCGACCGGCGCTTCATCGTCCCAGCCGACGGCGTAAAGCCGGAACCGCTCCTGCGCCGGATAGGGGTTGATCAACGTCAGGTAGAAGCCCTTGCGATCGCTCGCCGTGGCGCCCTCGTGCGTGAGCGGACCCAGCCCGACGGCGCCGGCCGGCGCGAGAGCGATGGCAGCTAGGAGCGCCGCGCCGGCAATTCTCAGCGTCATTGCTGGCAGGTCGCCGTGGTCTGGATCCGGTAATTCCCCGCCGGGAAGCCGGAGCTGTCGGCTGCCTTGGCGTTGAGGGTGACCGTATCGCCAAGCGCGTTGGTGCTCGTATATTGCGACGCGGAGCTGGTGTAAGCTTGGCTCGCCCCGCCGGGCGAGGTGTATTTCAGGCTCACCGTCGGAGTGCCGGTGTAAGCACCGGGCTTCACGCTGAGCGTGGGCGCGCTGAACGAAATCGTCGGCGCGCCTGCAGTGGCGACGACCGAGAGAACGGCAGCAACGCCGCCGGGCTGCTCTGATCCGATCTCCGTTCCCGAGCTGGCACTGACCCCGAGGACGCCCGGCGTCCCTACACTCAACACGCAGGAGGCCACGACTGCTCCGTCGAACTGGACGGCTGTCTGTGCTTCCGCGGCTTCGAGCGGAACTAACGCGGCCCACCCGGCCGCAGCGGCCGAAGCCGCGGTAAGGTAAATCAAACGCTGGAACACTGGAGGCTACTCCTCACCAATCGCTCGCCCGCGGCAGGCCTCATCGGTTTCGTGGTAAATGCCGCGACGCGGCTGGTTAAGAGCCGGGGGTTGCTCAAATGTAGCGATGTGTCCGATTCGGACACATCTCGCGGCCTGGCTCCGGACGGCAGCTTTGTTGCGCCGTGATGTGGTGCCGAGCGTTGACCGCGCGGGTAGCCGTCGCTATGTGGCCGCCCGTCCGCGGGTCGCACGTCCTCCCGGCGGGCAAGAGCTGAACATTGCTCAAACTTGCGTGAAGGCCGGCTGGCCGGTGGGCCGCCGACGCTTTCGCGCTTTTTGCGTTGGGCAAAGTAACCGCGGGGACTTCCCGCACAACAAAGGTGAAGGGCTTCATGCCGACGATCAACCAGCTGATCCGCAAGGGTCGCGAGCCGCAGAAGGCCAAGTCGAAGGTCCCTGCGATGGAACAGAACCCCCAGAAGCGCGGGGTCTGCACACGTGTCTATACCACGACCCCGAAGAAGCCGAACTCGGCGCTTCGCAAGGTGGCCAAGGTCCGCCTGACCAACCAGCGCGAAGTGATCAGCTATATCCCCGGCGAGGGCCACAACCTTCAGGAGCACAGCGTCGTCCTGATCCGCGGCGGCCGCGTGCGCGACCTTCCGGGTGTCCGCTATCACGTGCTTCGCGGCGTCCTCGACACGCAAGGCGTGAAGGATCGCAGGCAGAGCCGCTCCAAGTACGGCGCCAAGCGTCCCAAGTAACAGCTGAGTAAGCCCCGGGCATTCGAAGTCCCGGACCAGGCTGAAGAGAAAGGAACAGCAATATGTCCCGTCGCCGCCGCCCAGAGAAGCGCGAAGTCCTTCCCGATCCCCGTTTCGGGGACGTGGTTCTCTCCAAGTTCATGAACTCCGTCATGCTCGACGGAAAGAAGTCGGTCGCCGAAGGCATCGTCTACGGCGCTCTCGACAATGTCGAGGCGCGCATGAAGAAGGACCCGCTGCAGGTCTTCCATGACGCGCTGAACAATGTGAAGCCGGGCATCGAGGTGCGTTCCCGCCGGGTCGGCGGCGCGACCTACCAGGTGCCGGTCGAGGTCCGCGCCGAGCGCGCCCAGGCGCTCGCCATCCGCTGGCTCATTTCGGCTGCCCGCGCGCGTTCGGAAAAGACGATGGCCGCGCGCCTGTCAGGCGAGCTGATGGACGCGTCGCAGAACCGCGGCAACGCGGTCAAGAAGCGCGAGGACACGCACCGCATGGCAGAGGCGAACCGCGCCTTCTCGCACTACCGCTGGTAACAAACGAACCTATATCGAGGGGGTCCGGCACGGCCGGTCCCCCGAATTGCTAAGGAATCCAAAGAAATGGCCCGCAGCCATCCGCTCGAACGCTACCGCAACATCGGCATCATGGCGCACATCGATGCCGGCAAGACGACGACGACGGAGCGCATCCTTTATTACACCGGCAAGTCCTACAAGATCGGCGAGGTCCACGAGGGCTCGGCGACCATGGACTGGATGGAGCAGGAGCAGGAGCGCGGGATCACCATCACGTCCGCGGCAACGACCACTTTCTGGAAATCCGAGGACGGCCAGGGTCCCGAGCACCGGATCAACATCATCGACACTCCGGGTCACGTCGATTTCACGATCGAGGTCGAGCGCTCGCTGCGCGTCCTCGACGGCGCGGTCGCCGTGTTCGACGGGGTCGCGGGCGTTGAGCCGCAGTCGGAGACGGTCTGGCGCCAGGCCGACAAGTACGGCGTTCCGCGCATGTGCTTCATCAACAAGCTCGATCGCACCGGCGCCGACTTCTATTATTGCGTGCAGTCGATCATCGAGCGGCTCGGCGCGACTCCGCTGGTCCTCTATCTCCCGATCGGCGCCGAGAGCGATCTCAAGGGCGTCGTCGACCTCGTCAATAACCGCGGCATCGTCTGGCAGGACGAATCCCTCGGGGCGAAGTTCGACTATGTCGAGATCCCCGAGGAGCTGAAGGACAAGGCCGCCGAATATCGCCACAAGCTGATCGAGACGGTCGTCGAGCAGGACGACGACGTGATGATGGCCTACCTCGAGGGCGAGGAGCCGGATGTCGCGACGATCAAGAAGCTCATCCGCAAGGGCACGCTGGCCCAGGCGTTCGTTCCGATCACCTGCGGCTCGGCGTTCAAGAACAAGGGCGTTCAGCCGCTTCTCGACGCGGTCGTCGACTATCTGCCGAGCCCGCTCGACATCCCGGCGATCAAGGGCGTCGTCCCCGACAGCGACAAGGAAGAGACGCGCCCGGCGAGCGACGACGCGCCGTTCGCGGCCCTCGCCTTCAAGATCATGAACGACCCGTTCGTGGGCTCGCTGACCTTCGCACGCATCTATTCGGGCAAGCTCAGCAAGGGCAGCGTCCTCAACTCGGTCAAGGACAAGAAGGAAAAGATCGGCCGCATGCTTCTGATGCATGCGAACAGCCGCGAGGACATCGAGGAGGCTTATGCGGGCGACATCGTCGCGATCGCCGGCCTCAAGGAGACCACGACCGGCGACACTTTGTGCGCCGAGCGCGCCCCGATCATCCTCGAGCGGATGGAGTTCCCCGAGCCGGTGATCGAGCTCAGCGTCGAGCCGAAGACCAAGGCCGACCAGGAGAAGATGGGCATCGCTTTGTCACGCCTGGCCGCAGAGGACCCGTCGTTCCGGGTTTCGACCGACCATGAATCGGGCCAGACGATCATCAAGGGGATGGGCGAGCTCCACCTCGACATCATCGTCGACCGCATGAAGCGCGAGTTCAAGGTCGACGCGAATGTCGGCGCTCCGCAGGTCGCGTACCGAGAGGCGCTCGCGAAGCCGGTCGAGGTCGACTACACCCACAAGAAGCAGTCGGGCGGGTCGGGCCAGTTCGGCCGCGTCAAGGTCCAGGTCATTCCTGGCGAGCGCGGCTCGGGCGTCCAGTTCTTCGACGAGATCAAGGGCGGCAACATCCCGCGCGAATATATCCCGTCGGTCGAGAAGGGCATGCGGGAGACCGCCGAGACCGGCTCGCTGATCGGCTTCCCGATCATCGACTTCGAAATCCACCTGATCGACGGTGCCTACCACGACGTCGACTCCTCCGCGCTGGCGTTCGAGATCACCGGCCGCGGAGCGATGCGCGAGGTCGCGCAGAAGGCCGGCATCAAGCTCCTCGAGCCGATCATGAAGGTCGAGGTCGTCACCCCGGAAGATTTCATGGGCGACGTCATCGGCGACCTCAACTCGAGGCGCGGCCAGATCCAGGGCACCGACACGCGCGGCAACGCCCAGGTCGTCGAGGCGATGGTGCCGCTTGCCAACATGTTCGGCTATGTGAACCAGCTGCGTTCGTTCACCCAGGGGCGTGCCCAGTACACGATGCAGTTCTCGCACTACGCGGCGGTGCCCAACAACGTCGCCGACGAGGTGAAGGCGAAGCTGGCGTAAGGCGAAAATTGAAGCTATGGGCCCGCTCGCGAACGGGCGGGCCGCCCAAATCCAACATCTGAGAAGAGGCTAGAAATGGCGAAGGCGAAATTCGAGCGGACGAAGCCGCACGTGAACATCGGCACCATCGGTCACGTCGACCATGGCAAGACGTCGCTGACGGCGGCGATCACCAAGGTCCTTGCCGAGAAGGGCCAGGCGGAGTTCACCGACTACGCGAACATCGACAAGGCTCCGGAGGAGCGCGAGCGCGGGATCACCATTTCGACCGCGCACGTCGAATATGAAACCGACAAGCGCCATTACGCCCATGTCGATTGCCCGGGCCACGCCGACTATGTGAAGAACATGATCACCGGCGCCGCGCAGATGGACGGCGCGATCCTGGTCGTGTCGGCCGCCGACGGCCCGATGCCGCAGACCAAGGAGCACATCCTGCTCGCCAAGCAGGTCGGCGTTCCGACCATGGTCGTCTACCTGAACAAGGTCGACCAGGTCGACGATCCGGAGCTTCTGGAGCTCGTCGAGCTCGAGATCCGCGAGGAGCTCAACAAGCGTGAGTTCGACGGCGACAACATTCCGATCATCGCCGGCTCGGCGCTCGCCGCGCTCGAGGATCGCAATCCCGAAATCGGCAAGGAATCGATCCTGAAGCTGATGGACGCGGTCGACGAGTGGATCCCGACCCCGGAGCGTCCGCTCGACAAGCCGTTCCTGATGCCGATCGAGGACGTGTTCTCGATCTCGGGCCGCGGCACCGTCGTCACCGGCCGTGTCGAAACCGGCGTCGTCAAGGTCGGCGAGGAAGTCGAGATCGTCGGCATCAAGGACACGCAGAAGACCGTCGTCACCGGCGTCGAGATGTTCCGCAAGCTGCTCGACCAGGGCCAGGCGGGCGACAACATCGGCGCTCTGCTTCGCGGTATCGGCCGTGAGGAAGTCGAGCGCGGCCAGGTTCTTGCCAAGCCGGGCTCGATCACTCCCCACACCGACTTCAAGGCAGAGGTCTACGTGCTGTCGAAGGACGAGGGCGGCCGCCACACGCCGTTCTTCGCCAATTATCGTCCGCAGTTCTATTTCCGGACGACGGACGTCACCGGCGAGGTGCAGCTCCCCGAGGGTACCGAGATGGTGATGCCGGGCGATAACGTGAACCTGGGCGTCAAGCTCATCGCCCCGATCGCCATGGACCCGGGCCTTCGCTTCGCGATCCGCGAGGGCGGCCGCACGGTCGGCGCGGGGGTTGTCGCCGAGATCACGAAGTAATATAGGGCGCCTGCCGCGCGGGTCCTGGGGATTCGCGCGGCTCGCTTTTGAAGTTGGAATTTGGCGTCGCTCCGGCACTTGCCGGGGCACCGCAGGCTCTTTCGCATCGGTAGGGACATGGAAACGCAGAATATCCGTATTCGCCTGAAGGCGTTCGATCATCGAGTGCTCGACCAGGCGACTGGCGACATCGCTGATACGGCTCGCCGTACGGGTGCACTGATCCGCGGACCCATTCCCCTGCCGACGCGTATCGAGAAGTTCACCGTCAACCGCTCGCCGCACATCGACAAGAAGTCGCGCGAGCAGTTCGAGGTGAGGACGTACAAGCGGCTGCTCGACATCGTGCAGCCGACCCCGCAGACGGTCGACGCTTTGATGAAGCTCGACCTCGCCGCGGGCGTCGACGTCGAGATTAAGCTGGCCTAAGCGACCAGCGCGCGCGCCGGAAGGTGCGCGGATACGGAGGATACCGCGGAGCCACCGGCTCCGGCTGCGTCCCCGCCGCTCCACGAAGGAGCACTAGCCCAGGCGGGGCACGCGGAAATTTTTGCAACGGGCTGCACGCACCCGCGCTTGTGCGGGTGCCTCTGTGAAGGAGTGACTGGTCATGCGCACCGGCGTGATCGCGAAGAAAGTGGGAATGACCCGCCTTTTCCAGGCGGACGGTCGGCACGTGCCGGTCACCGTCCTGCAGCTGGAGGACGTGCAAGTCGTCGGCCGCCGCGAAAAGGATCGTGACGGATACACCGCCCTCCAGCTCGGCGCTGGCAAGGCGAAGGCCAAGAACCTCGCCAAGCCGCAGCGCTCCGCGTTCGGCAAGGCGAAGGTGGAGCCGAAGGCCAAGGTCGTCGAGTTCCGCGTCGATGAGGACGCGATGCTCGACGTCGGCGCGACATTGAGCGCCGACCATTTTGTCGCCGGGCAGCTGGTCGACGTTTCAGGCGTGACCCAGGGCAAGGGCTTTGCCGGCGCGATGAAGCGCTGGGGCTTCGGCGGTCTTCGCGCCACACACGGCGTTTCCGTGTCGCACCGTTCGCACGGTTCGACCGGCAACCGCCAGGACCCGGGCCGAGTCTTCAAGAACAAGAAGATGGCCGGCCACATGGGCGCCCGCAACCGCACCCAGCAGAACCTCGAAGTGGTCCGCACGGATCCGCTCCGCGGCCTCATCTTCATCAAGGGCTCGGTTCCCGGCCACAAGGGCAGCTGGCTGACCGTCCGCGACGCGATCAAGCTTCCGCGCCACGAGGAAGCGCCGTTCCCGGCCGGACTGTTCGAGCCGAAAAAGGCCGAAGAGGCCGTCGAGGAGCATGCGCCCGCCGGGCTGGTCGACGAGGGCGCAGTCCACGAGATCCCGGCGCTGCCGAGCGACGAGGAAGTGAAGGCAATCGCCGCCGAGCAGGAGGCGCACCTCGCCGCCGAAGCGGAGGCGCAGGCGGCCGCCGAGGCCGAAGCGAAGGTCGAAGCCGCCGAAGACAAGGCTGAAGACAAGGCTGACGGCGCCGGCGAGGGCGAAGCCCCGGCTGGCGACGAGAGCAAGGAAGGCTAGTGATGAAGGTCAAGGTCCAGAGCCTCGACGCCGGCAAGGGCGGCGATATCGAGCTCAACGACGACATTTTTGGGCTCGAGCCGCGCGCCGACATCCTTCACCGGGTCGTGACGTGGCAGCTCGTCAATCGCCGCTCCCCGGCGCGCGCCGCGCGCGAGCGCAGTGACGTCGCCCGCACCGGCAAGAAGTGGGGCCGCCAGAAGGGCGGGGGCACTGCTCGCCACGGCGACCGCCGCGCCCCGATCTTCGTCGGCGGCGGCAAGGCCCATGGTCCGCGCGCCCGCGTGTTCACGTCGAGCCTCAACAAGAAGATCCGCGCGCTCGGCCTGAAGATGGCGCTATCGTCCAAGGCGAAGAGCGGTCAGCTGGTGGTGGTCGACAACCTCGACCTCAAGGAAGGCAAGACCAGGGAGCTTCGCGAGAAGCTTGGCAACCTCGGGCTCGGCAAGACCGCGCTGGTGATCGACGGCGACGCTCTCAACGTCGGCTTCGCGCGCGCCTCGTCGAACCTGTCCAACGTCGACCTACTGCCGGCCGTCGGAGCCAATGTTTACGACATCATGCGCCACGAGACGCTGGTCCTGACCCGCGCCGCGGTCGAGAAGCTGGAGGCCCGGTTCAATGGCTAAGAAGCAAAAGGCCGAGGTGAACGCCCGTCACTACGACGTCGTCCTTGCCCCCCACATCACCGAAAAGTCGACCATGCTGTCGGAAAACAATGCGGTGGTGTTCCGGGTCGCAGCGGGCGCGTCGAAGCCCGAGATCAAGGAAGCCATCGAGGCGCTGTTCGACGTCAAGGTGACTGGCGTGAACACGATCGTCACCAAGGGCAAGAGCAAGCGCTGGCGGGGCAAGCCCTACCAGCGGTCGGATTTCAAGAAAGCGATCGTGACCCTGGCCGAAGGCCAGTCGATCGACGTGACGAGCGGGATCTAAGCCATGGCACTCAAGCAATATAAGCCGACGAGCCCCGCGCGCCGCGGCCTCATCCTCGTCGACAAGTCGGCGTTGTGGAAGGGCAAGCCGGTCAAGGCGCTGACCGAGGGCAAGCGCAAGACCGGCGGCCGCAACAACAAGGGCCACGTGACGTCGCGCGGCATCGCCGGCGGCCACAAGCAGAAGTATCGCTATATCGATTTCAAGCGGCGCAAGTGGGACGTGCCGGCGACGGTCGAGCGGCTCGAGTACGACCCCAACCGGTCGGCGTTCATCGCGCTCATCACCTACGAGGGCGGGGAGCAGGCCTACATCATCGCTCCGCAGCGCCTCGCCCCGGGCGACAAGGTGATCGCCGGCAAGAAGGTCGACGTTAAGCCCGGCAACGCGATGGAGATCGGCCAGATGCCGGTCGGGACCATTGTCCACAACGTCGAGCTGAAGCCCGGCAAGGGCGGCCAGATGGCCCGCGCAGCCGGCACCTATGTGCAGGTCGTCGGCCGCGACAAGGGCATGGTCATCGTCCGGCTGAACTCGGGCGAGCAGCGCTACGTGCGCGCGGACTGCATGGCGACGGTCGGCGCGGTGTCCAACCCGGACAACGCCAACCAGACCTTCGCCAAGGCCGGGCGCACCCGCTGGATGGGCAAGCGCCCGCTGACCCGCGGCGTCGCAAAGAACCCGGTCGACCACCCGCACGGCGGCGGCGAGGGCCGCACCTCGGGCGGCCGTCACCCGGTCACTCCGTGGGGCAAGCCGACCAAGGGCGCCCGCACCCGTAACAACAAGGCGACCGACAAGTTCATCATCCGGTCGCGTCACGCGAAGAAGAAGGGTTAAGCAATGGCCCGTTCCGTCTGGAAAGGCCCGTTCGTCGAGCTTTCGCTGTTGAAGAAGGCGGAAGCTGCGCAGGAAAAGGGCGGCCGCGCGCCGATCAAGACCTGGTCGCGCCGCTCGACGATTCTGCCGCAGTTCGTCGGCCTGACCTTCAATGTCTACAACGGCCGCAAGTTCGTGCCGGTGTCGGTCAACGAGGACATGGTCGGGATGAAGCTCGGCGAGTTCGCGCCGACGCGCACGTTCCACGGCCACGCATCTGACAAGAAGGGCAAGCGCTGATGGGCAAGCAGGCTGCACCCCGCAAGGTCGGCGACAAGGAAGCGCTCGCAGTCGGCACCGCGATCCGCGGTTCGGCGCGCAAGCTCAATCTGGTCGCGCAGATGATCCGCGGCCGCAAGGTCGAGGAGGCGCTCAACATCCTCAAGTTCTCGCCCAAGGGAATGGCCGAGGACGTTCGCAAGGTGCTCGCTTCGGCGGTCGCCAATGCGGAGAACAACCACAACCTCGACGTCGACGCGCTGATCGTCGCCGAGGCGAGCGTCGGAAAGTCGCTGACGATGAAGCGCTTCATGACCCGCGCGCGCGGGCGTTCGAGCCGCATCGTCAAGCCGTTCAGCCGCCTTCGCGTGGTCGTCCGCGAGCAGGAAGAAGCATAATATGGGCCAGAAATCCTCACCCGTCGGGCTCCGACTGCAGATCAACCGGACCTGGGACAGCCGCTGGTTCGCGGAAGGCCAGGACTATGGCCGGCTTCTGCTCGAAGACCTCAAGATCCGCCGGTACATCCTCGAGAACCTGCCGCAGGCGGCGATCTCGAAGGTCGTGATCGAGCGCCCGGCGAAGATTTGCCGGGTTTCGATTTACGCGGCCCGTCCGGGCGTCATCATCGGCAAGAAGGGCGCCGATATCGAGAAGCTTCGCAAGAAGCTGCAGACGATGACCTCGAGCGACGTCAGCCTCAACATCGTCGAAATCCGCAAGCCGGAAGTCGACGCGAAGCTCGTCGCCCAGGGCGTCGCCGACCAGCTCGAGCGCCGCATCGCGTTCCGCCGGGCGATGAAGCGTGCCGTCCAGTCGGCCCTCCGTCTTGGCGCAGAGGGCATCCGTATCACCTGCGCCGGCCGTCTCGGCGGCGCCGAGATCGCGCGCACCGAATGGTATCGCGAGGGCCGGGTGCCGCTGCATACGCTTCGCGGCAATGTCGATTATGCCGAGGCCGAGGCGCACACCGCCTACGGCGTCTGCGGGGTCAAGGTCTGGATCTTCAAGGGTGAGATCCTCGGCCACGATCCCACCGCCCAGGACCGGCTGATGATGGAGGCCCAGACCTCCGGAGTCCGCCCGGCCCGCGAAGACCGTTCCCGCTAAGGCCCGAGGAAGAAACAGATGCTGCAACCAAAGCGCACCAAGTTCCGCAAGGCCTTCAAGGGCCGGATCCACGGCAACGCCAAGGGCGGGACCGAGCTCAACTTCGGCGCCTTCGGCCTCAAGGCGATGGAGCCGGAGCGGATCACCGCGCGCCAGATCGAGGCGGCCCGCCGCGCGATCCAGCGCCACATCCGCCGCCAGGGCCGCCTCTGGATCCGCGTGTTCCCGGACGTGCCGGTAAGCTCGAAGCCGGCGGAAGTCCGCATGGGCTCCGGCAAGGGCTCGCCCGAATTCTGGGTGGCGCGCGTGAAGCCGGGCCGGATCCTGTTCGAGTTGGACGGGATTCCCGGGCCGCTCGCCAAGACGGCGTTCGAGCGCGCCGCCGAGAAGCTGCCGATCAAGACCAAGGTCGTCGCCCGCCTGGGCGAGACCCTGATCGAGGAGGACCGCTAGAATGGCCGTCATCGACGATCTCAAGGCCAAGAGCGACGACCAGCTGCAGCAGCAGCTGCTCGAACTGAAGCGCGAGCAGTTCAACCTGCGCTTCCAGGCCGCGACCAACCAGCTCGAGAAGCCGTCCCGGGTCCGCGAAGTCCGCAAGACGATCGCGCGGATCAGGACGCTTCAGAACCAGCGCGCCCGCGAACAGGCCGCGAAGGCGTAAGGGAGACTATTCGAGATGCCAAAGCGCGTCCTTACTGGAACGGTGGTTTCGGACAAGGGTGACAAGACCGTCACCGTGCGTGTCGAGCGGCGGGTGAAGCACCCGCTGTACGGCAAGATCATCCGC
Organism: Alphaproteobacteria bacterium; assembly: GCA_046566245.1. Lineage (GTDB taxonomy): Bacteria > Pseudomonadota > Alphaproteobacteria > Sphingomonadales > Sphingomonadaceae > Sphingomicrobium. Next base: position 23,905 of record JBKHXB010000028.1, read on the forward strand.
CGTTCGAAGAAGTATCATGCCCACGACGCGGACAATGCCTATCGCGTCGGCGAGCTCGTGCGCATCGAGGAATGCGCGCCGATCTCGAAGACCAAGACCTGGACCGTCGTCGAGCGCCTCGGCGTGGCCAAGGCGGCGGCGGTCGAGATCGACGAGCCGGAAGTCGTGGCTCCGACGGCCGAGACGAAGGCGGAGCCGGAGCAGGCCGACAAGAAGCCGGCCAAGGCTTCGAAGGGCAAGGGCAAGGCAAAGGCCGAAGACGTCGCGGAAGCGGACGCCTGAGAGATTTGAGAGAAGGTAGGGTCGAACAATGATCCAGATGCAGTCCAACCTGGACGTCGCGGACAACAGCGGGGCCAAGCGGGTCCAGTGCATCAAGGTGCTGGGCGGGTCGAAGCGCCGCACGGCCGGCGTCGGCGACATCATCGTCGTTTCCGTCAAGGAAGCGGCGCCGCGCGGCCGCGTGAAGAAGGGCGATGTTCACCGCGCGGTGATCGTCCGCACCGCCAAGGACATCCGCCGTCCCGACGGTTCGGTGATCCGCTTCGATTCCAACGCGGCGGTGCTGGTCAACAAGAGCGACGAGCCGATCGGAACCCGCATCTTCGGCCCGGTCGTCCGCGCGCTGAGGGCGAAGAAGCACATGAAGATCATCAGCCTCGCGCCGG
>JBKHXB010000029.1:0-24553 GCA_046566245.1 Alphaproteobacteria bacterium
ATATTGATCCTCGAAATCGCGCACCGAGCTGGTGTGCGAGAGCAATTGGCGAAGCGTGACCGGGCGGTCAGGAAAGGCCGGGTTGCGAAGCGGCCAGCCGAGCCAGCGCGAAACGTCGGAATCGAGGTCGAGCTTTCCCGCCTCGACCAGCTTCATCACGCCGATCGCGACGACGAGCTTGCTGACCGAGGCGATCCGTGCGGGGTCGTCGGGAGTGACCTCCCGGCCGGTTTGCGGGTCCGCGATGCCGCGGGCGAAGGCGCCGGTCTCGCCCGCCCGGTCGAACGCGACACCGACCTCCGCGTGCGGAGGCGGAAGCGGATTGAGGCTAGTGCAGGCCGCCAAGGCGAGGGCGAGCATTCCTCCCCAGCATTTGCTGGGGAGGGGGACCATCCGCAGGATGGTGGAGGGGTTCCTTGCGCGAACCGACCCCTCCACCAGCTTCGCTGGTCCCCCTCCCCACGGATCCGTGGGGAGGAATCTGTCGATCATGGCGCGATCACCTTAAGCGCCTTTGGCCGAAGCCGGTAATCGAGCGGCGTTTTGAGGTGGGCGGTCTCTCCGTCCAGCGAGACGGCGAGGCGGCTGCGGCTGCTGTCGACGCGGAGCGCGCTGACGTTTTCGATCCTCACCGCGTCCTCGGAACGGGTGCGGCCGATCAGCGCGCGCAGGCTGGCAATGCAGAAGCCGAACCTGCTTTTGCGCCTGAGAACGAGGACGAACAACTCGCCGCGGTCGAGCCGTTCGCGGGTGCCTGCGCCCGGCATCTCGAGCCGGTAGAGGTTGTTCCCGACGAAGAGCAGCGGCGTTTGAACCCGGGCTTTGAGGTCGTTGACGGTGAGAGTCAGCCGTTCGCTTGAAAAGCGCACCAAGGTTCGGGCCGACGCGACCAGCATCGCCCAGCGCTTGCTTCGGCCAAGCCGCGACTCTTGTGCCTCGCGGTCGATCACCATCAGCGGATAGAGGCCGATCGCGCTGTTGTTGATGAACACGCGGCCGTTGACCTCGGCAACGTCCACGGACCGGCTCTTGCCGGTTGCGATGAGCCTTGCTGCCTTGTCGAGGTCGAGCGGGATGCCGAGGTCGCGCGCGAAATGGTTGAGCGTCCCGAGCGGCAGGATGCCGAGCTTCGCCTTGGTACCGGCGAGAGCGCCCGCGACCGCGCTTATTGTCCCGTCGCCCCCGCCGGCAACCACCAACTCCGCCCCCGCTTTGACCGCTTCTTCGGCGGCCTTGGCGAGATCGCCGCCGTCGAGCCATTCCGGCTCGGCGTTCAGGCCCGCGGCGGCGAGCGCGCGCTCGGCGTCCGCCCGGCGGTCGGCCGATCCGCCGCCGCGATTGAAGAGGATTCGCGCCTTCACCTGGCGGCCAACGCGCGAAACGGACGATCAGCCAGCCTTGTCTTCCTTAGGCGCGCAATCGCCGACACGCTTTCCGGTCATTTTCCGCCGCATCGCATAGTCGCCGGCGCCGGTCAGGTAGGTCGCCGTCTCGACCTCGGCATCGAACCCGTCGGCCGAGAAGGTCCCGGCGACCGACTGGGCGACGAGGCCCGGCGCGCCAGGGCGGCTGCAGCTCAGGGCAAGGGTGAGCCGGCCGTTGCGCGCGTAGACATTCTCGATCCGGCATTCGTCGCCGGCTTCGGAGAACATGGCCGGCTCGACCGTTCCGTCCGAGGCCACGCAGGCGCGATGGGTGACTGCCTTGCCGTCGGCCTTGGCCTTGGTCGCGGGCGTCGTCTGATCGGTGGACCGCAGCGATTCGACCAGGGTCGTGACTTCATATTCCCCTGGGTTGAGGGCGGCCGGCACCTGCTCGCTGCCGTTGTTGACGGCAGCCTCCTCGCCGCCGCAGCCCCCAAGAAGCGCCACCGCGGCGCAAAGGATCAACCGCCTCATCGTCCCCTCCCCATTCACGACCGTCAGGCCTTGCTGTCGCACTCCCCGGTTCGCTTGGCCTCAACCTTCATCCGCATCGTCATGCCCTCGCCGGGCCCGCCCTCGACCTTGGATTGCATGCGCATCTCGTAGCTGTCGGGCGAATAATTGCCATTCATCCGCATCAGCTGGGTGCTTCCGCTCGCCTGGCAGCGCATCGCCGCGTCGATCTTGCCGCCGCCCATCTTGAAATGGTCGTACCGGCAATTCTCGTTGCCCGAGAAGAACTCCTCCTTCGGTTGCTTGACCTGCTCCTCGGTCAGGCAGGATTCGCTGCTGTGGCTTTGGGCCATCATCCGCTTCATCTGTTCGGCCGCCTCAGGCGGCATCCCGGGCATGTCCATTTCCTCGATGGTCACGCTCGACAGCCACTTGCCGGGGCGGATGAACTGGTCGCCGCGCGAGGCTTCGCGGACCTTCTCGGCCACTTCCTCGACGCTTGCGTTCGTTTCGTCGACCGTTGGCTCCGAGCCGCAGGCGGCGAGCGGAAGCGCAAGGGCAATCAATAGGGCTGCGCGTGTCATGGTGGTTTGCTCCCCTGTTCGTGCGGCCCGCCGCGTTGCGCCGGTTCCGGCACTCCACCATATGCGTCCGCGATGGCGATTCAAATCCGGACAAGCCTGGAAGAGCCCGAAACGGCGGGGACTTTCGTGCCGCACAAGCCGGCGCGCCCCGACAAGGCGGAGGGCGGAAAGCTCTTCAGGCTGGTGTCGGATTACGAACCGGCGGGCGACCAGCCGCAGGCGATCAGGGAGCTGGTCGAAGCCGCGCGCGAGGACGAGCGCAGCCAGGTGCTGCTCGGGGTCACTGGTTCCGGCAAGACCTTCACAATGGCGAAGGTCATCGAGACGCTGCAGCGGCCGGCGCTGGTAATGGCGCCCAACAAGATCCTCGCCGCCCAGCTCTACGGCGAGTTCAAGAGCTTCTTCCCGGAAAACGCGGTCGAATATTTCGTCAGCTATTACGATTACTACCAGCCCGAGGCCTACGTGCCGCGCACCGACACCTATATCGAGAAGGAGTCGAGCGTGAACGAGGCGATCGACCGGATGCGCCACTCGGCCACCCGGTCGCTGCTGGAGCGCGACGACGTGATCATCGTCGCGTCGGTCTCCTGCCTCTACGGAATCGGATCGGTCGAGACCTATTCGGCCATGACCTTTTCGCTGAAGAAGGGCTCAGCCGAGGACATGCGCGAGGTCATCCGCAAGCTCGTCGCCCTGCAGTATCGCCGCAACGACAATGCCTTCGCGCGCGGCTGCTTCCGCGTGCGCGGCGACAATCTCGAAATCTTCCCCTCGCACTACGAGGACACGGCCTGGCGGGTGAGCTTTTTCGGCGACGAGATCGAGGAGATCGTCGAGTTCGACCCGCTGACCGGAAAGAAAGCGGCGAGCCTCGATTCCATCAAGGTCTATGCGAATTCGCACTACGTGACGCCCGGCCCGACATTGAAGCAGGCGATGGAGGCGATCCGCCACGAGCTTTCCGAGCGGCTGAAGGAGCTCCAGACGGAAGGGCGGCTGCTCGAGGCGCAAAGGCTTGAGCAAAGAACCAATTTCGACCTCGAGATGATCGCCGCGACGGGCTCATGCGCGGGCATCGAGAATTACAGCCGCTTCCTCACCGGTCGTCTTCCCGGCGAGCCGCCGCCGACCCTGTTCGAATATCTCCCCGACAACGCGCTTCTGTTCATCGACGAGAGCCACCAGACGATGCCGCAGATCGGGGCGATGGCGCGCGGCGACCACCGGCGGAAGATCACGCTCGCCGAATATGGTTTCCGCCTGCCGAGCTGCATCGACAACCGGCCGCTGCGCTTCAACGAGTGGGACGCAATGCGCCCGCAGACCGTGTTCGTGTCGGCGACGCCAGGGCCGTGGGAATTGAACGAGACCGGCGGGGTCTTTTCCGAGCAGGTGATCCGCCCGACCGGCCTCATCGACCCGCCGGTCGAAATCAAGCCGGTCGAGGACCAGGTCGACGACCTCATCCACGAGGCGAAGGAGACCGCGCGCAAGGGGTACCGAACGCTTGTGACGACGCTGACCAAGCGGATGGCCGAGGACTTGACCGAATATCTGCACGAGGCGGGCCTCAAGGTCCGCTACATGCACTCGGACGTCGAGACCCTGGAGCGGATCGAGTTGATCCGTGAGCTGAGGCTCGGTGTCTATGACGTTCTGGTCGGGATCAACCTGCTGCGCGAGGGGCTCGACATCCCCGAATGCGGGCTGGTCGCCATCCTCGACGCCGACAAGGAAGGCTTCCTGCGATCCGAGACGTCGCTGATCCAGACGATCGGACGCGCCGCCCGAAACGTCGAAGGCAAGGTCATCCTTTACGCCGACACCATCACCGGCTCGATCGAGCGGGCGCTCAACGAGACCAACCGCCGGCGCGAGAAACAGCTCGCCTACAATCGCGAGCACGGAATCACGCCTGAGAGCATCAAAAAGAACATCAGCGATATCATCGCGCATGTCACCGCGCGCGAGGGGCTGGTCGTCGACACGGGCGACGAGGAGCGCCCGCACCTCGTAGGGCACAACCTCAAGGCGTATATCGCCGACCTCGAGGAGAGGATGCGCAAGGCAGCCGCGGACCTGGAATTCGAGGAGGCCGCGCGGCTGCGCGACGAGATCCGCCGACTCGAAGAGGACGAGCTCGGAATCCCCGACCCCGACCGCGTCGCGCCGCGGCCGCTCGGCCATTCGACCGAAGGCAAGCCGGGGACAAGGAAGGGCCGGTTCGGCAAGCAATCGCGAACGAGGTTCGGCGGGCGGCGCTAGCGGCCTATCCGTTCGCAGAGAGAACCTTGCCTTTCCCGGCCCGCGCCGCTTTGTGTGCGCGCGACTGATTCGGGGAGGGATTGTTTTTCCCATGAAATTGAATGGATTGAGCGCGCTCGCGCTGGTTCTTGCTGCTGCGGCGGTGCCGGCCTTCGCGCAGGACGAGGCCGACGAGAAGAAAGCGGAAAAGGCCGAGGCTCCGGCGGAAAAGGTGATCCCGCAGGTCGTCAGGACCATGCACAGCGGCACCTTCGGCGGACAGCGGATCAAATATTCGGCGACGATCGGCGAGACGATCCTGACCGACAAGGACGGAGTCCAGAAGGCGGCGGTCGTCACGACGGCCTACGTCAAGGAGCCGCGGGACCCGTCGCGGCCGGTGACCTTCCTGTTCAACGGCGGCCCAGGCTCCGGCTCGGTCTGGCTGCAGATGGGCGCCTTCGGGCCGAAGCGGGTAGCGATCCCCTCGGACGCGCGCGACGACGGCGCTCCGCCCTATCCTCTGCTCGACAACCCCGACAGTATCCTCGACGTCACCGACCTGGTCTTCATCGACCCGCCGGGGACCGGCTTTTCCTATCTGATCGGCAAGACCGAGCCAAAGGAGTTCTATGGGGTCACGGCCGACGCCAAGGCGGTCGCCGAGGTCATCCGGCGCTGGCTCGGCGACAACGGGCGCTGGAACAGCCCCAAGTTCCTGGGTGGCGAGAGTTACGGCACCACGCGGTCGGCCGCGGTCGTCAACGAGCTGGAAGGCGCGACCTACAATGATGTCGCCCTGAACGGCATCATCCTGATCTCGACGGTGCTCGACTTTGCGGCCGGGGCCGACACGCCAGGCAACGAGCTCAGCTACATCACGAACCTGCCGTCGATGGCGGTGACGGCTCTCTATCATGGCAAGGCGAGCGCGCCTTCCGCCGAGCAGTTCGCCGAGGAAGCGCGGCGCTTCGCAATCGGGCCTTATGCCTCCGCGCTCCTGAAGGGCCAGAAGATCTCGCCCGAGGAGCGCGCCGCGATACGCAGCCAGCTGGCGCGGTTCACCGGCTTGTCGGAAACCTATCTGGAGCAGGCCGACCTGAGGGTCACTCCGTCGCGCTTCTACAAGGAGCTGCTTCGAGATCGCGGCCTGACGGTTGGAAGGCTGGATTCGCGTTACACCGGCAAGGACTATGACAATGCCGGCGAGACGCCCGACAACGATCCGAGCTTCTACGGGATCGACGCGGGCTACACCGCCGCGGTCAACGCCTGGGCGCGCGGCCCGCTCGGCTTCAAGACCGACCGCGAGTACCAGTCGATTTCCGGGATCGGCCGCGACTGGGACTGGCGGATCGGCGGACGTGACGCCAACGCCTATCTCAACGTCACGCCCTATATCGGAACGGCGCTGCGCGAGAACTCAGGGCTGAGGGTGTTCGTCGCCCAAGGCTATTACGACTTCGCGACACCCTTCTTCGCCGCCGAATATGCGCTGACCCGCACCGGCATCCCGCAGGACAGGGTCGAGTATCATTACTATGACGCCGGGCACATGATGTACGTGCGCGACGAGGACCGGGCGAAGCTGTCGCGCGACGTCCGCGCCTTCATTCGTTCGCGATGAAAAGAGGGCCGCCGGTCAAGCCGGCGGCCCAGGAAGATCAGCGAAGCACGCCCTTCTTGTCGTGGCTCCAGGCATACCAGAACTGGAAGACCGCCACGAGGATGATGATCCAGGGCATGATCGCCATCGTGCCGGCGCGCATGCTTTCGGGCATGTCGGTCATGAACATCTGATAGCCGAGCCCAACCACGGCCCCGATCAGGGACAGGGCATAAGCCCAGACCGAATAGCGGCTGCGGACCAGCAGGAGCACCGCGCCGGCAAGGCCGCCCCAGACGCCGAGCGCCCAGAAGGCGTCAGTCCAGCCGGGAAGGCTTTCCCAATAGGCGACCGCGTCCTGCGGGAATTGCGACATCCAGCCAGGATCGGCCGTCATCGTCATCAAATAGTCGTAGCAACCAAATGCGTTCCAGAGCAGCGAAAGGATACCGACGATCCAGAGATGTGCGGGCGTGCGCCCTTCGGCAGTTGTCGCCATTGCTGTTCCCCCTCCACGCGGCGCCTTCACGCCGCACATTGGATGAGGCTCCGAAACGAAATCGAAGTCAAGACGCCAGCCGACCAGCCTTAACGCCAGCCGAACGCGGTCTTCAGCGCGACGAAACACGAACAAATCCATAAGTGCAGCGTTGAGCTACGAAACTCCGGCTAGCGGAGTGCCTCGGGGAGTCAGCCAGGAAGTTATGCACAAGAATCTTCGAATCCTGCTCGGCGCGCTCGCGCTCTCGGTCGCCGTCGCTCCTGCCGCGGCGCAGTTTCCGCGCGGCGACGAGCCGATTGCCGTCCCGAGGACGATCAAACAGGGCATCGACTTCGTCTATGTCGACCCCGACCTCAGCAATGTCGCCCGGCGTCACCAGCGGCCCACGAACTGGCTGTTGCGGACGATCGGATTCGACTGGGCGTTCGGCCCCCGGCGCGACATGCCGAACCGGCTGTTCGTCGACCTGGGCCGCGGTCTCGAGCAATATCAGACGAGCTGGGGCCGGCTTCCCCAGATCAAGATCCCCGCCGGGGCCGCTCTCAAGCCCGGCTCCACCGGAAAGCGCGTGGAGCTGTTGAGGATGCGCCTTGGGCTTCCGCGCCAGGGCGGCTTTGACCAGCAGCTGACGGAGGCGGTGCGGGCCTATCAGACCGTTCACGGGCTGGGGCCAGCCGATGGGATCGCGGGGAAGGCGACGATTGCCTCGCTGAACCGCGGCGCCGGCTATTACGCGCGCAAGATCGCGATCAACATGGAGCGGGCCTACCGGCTGCCGAAAACCGGGGTCTTCGATCGCTATGTCGTGGTCGATTCCGGGGCCGCCGAAATCTACCTGTTCGACCGGGACAGGGCCGTTGACGGGATGCGGGCGATCGTCGGCTCGCCAAAGACCCAGACTCCGATGATGGCGGTCATCCTTCGAAACGCCCGGGTGAACCCCTATTGGAACGTGCCGCCGGAAATGATCCGCACGTTCACTGCGCCGCGGGTGCTCAAGCAGGGCCTCTCCTACCTCAGGGACTTCCACTACGAGGTCTTGTCCGACTGGGGGCCGAACGCGCAGATCCTCGATCCAGCAAAGGTCGACTGGAAGAAGGTGGCCGCCGGCAAGAGCAACATCCGAGTCCGCCAGCTGCCGGGGCCCTGGAATTCGATGGGCGCGATGAAGTTCGAAACGCCCAACGACTTCGGCATCTACCTGCACGACACGCCGAAGAAGGAGTTGTTCGCCCAGGCCGACCGGTGGGTCAGCAACGGCTGCGTTCGCCTCGAGGATTACCGGCGCTTTGCCTCGTGGTTCTTCGGCGGCGTGCCGCAGGGCCGCTACAACACCGAGGAAGTGGTCAACGTGCCCCGGCCTGCGCCGATCTTCATGACCTATCTTACCGCTTCGTACCGCGGCAACGGGGTGCAGTTCCGCCCCGACCCGTATGGGTTCGACGACCGGGCGATGGAGCAGATGTTTGGGCCCAACCGGCAGCTCGCCTCCATCGAGCTCTAGGTCGCGCGCCTGCAGACCGCGCTAACCGCCCGTAAGAAATCACTTTCCTACACACGAACCAATATGGTTCATACGCTGCGACTCGGAAGAACCGGAGAGCGGCATGAATGTGGACAGCCTGATTGATCAGCTGATCGAGCGGGAAGGGGGCTTCGTAAACCATCCCAACGACCGCGGCGGCGCGACCAAATACGGGATTACCGAGGCCGTCGCGCGCGCGCACGGCTACTCCGGAGCGATGCGCAGCCTCCCGCGCGCGGAAGCGGCCGCGATCTACAAGCGGCTCTATTGGCACCGACCGCGCTTCGACCAGGTCGCCAAGCGCTCGCCAGCCGTAGCTGCCGAGTTGTTCGATACCGGCGTCAACATGGGACCGGCAGTTGCGGCAACCTTCCTCCAGCGGGCGCTCTCCGCGCTCAATCGCGAGCGCAGTGACTATGCCGACCTCGTTCCGGATGGGCGGATCGGGCCGGCGACTCTCTCGGCACTAGACCGCTTTTTCGAGCTTCGCGGGAAGCCCGGCGGAGAAGAGGTGCTGCTGCGCGCGCTCGATGCCCTGCAGGGCGAGCGTTACATTCGCCTCGCCGAACGCCGCCCGGCCAACGAAGCCTTCCTCTACGGCTGGCTCGCCAATCGCATGGGGACCGGCGATGGCCGCGATTGAACGCCTCGAAGCCGGCGAAACCCTGAGTGGCGCGCTGCCAAGGCCGCAAACCTTCGCCGAAGGACAGCGGCTGATCTACGGCTGGCTGGCTTCGGCTGCCGGGATCTTCTGCGGGATCATGGCGGTCGCGACGATCGCTCTGCTGATGTGGGGCGGCTGGAGCCCTGCCGAGGAGCATACGATTGTCGTCATCCTCGGCTGCGCGCTCGGAGGCTTCATAGCGGCGATGACGTCGGTGATCATCGGGCTCTTGGTCGGCGGGCCGGTCGGCCGGTTCAAGGGCGCTGCGGGGCGCGATGGAGTGAGCCTCGAAGCGCATGGAGATTGCCAATGATCCCGGCGCTCGATCGCCTCTCGCTCAAGCTGGTCATCGCTGTTTCCCTTGCCCTGATGGTTGCCTTGCTTGTCTCCGACCGCAATCGCTGGAAGGCGAAGACGGCGCATTATTCCGGCCTGTTGGCGAGCGAGCGATCCGCGCACGCGGCGACGGTCGCAAATTATCGGGCGGCCGCGGAGCGGGCCCGCCGCGAGGATGCAGCGAATGCGGCGCGGGTGAAGGCAGCCCAGGACGCAATCAATGAAAGGACAGTCAGTGAATTTGAAACTCGCATTGCCGCTGCTCGCGCTTCTGCCCGCCGCATGCGCGCAGACGATCCCGCCAGCCGCCGTACCGGCGGTAGCTCAGCAACGCCTCTGCCCGGGTTACCCGCTCCCGCCGGAGGAGTTGCTCAAGCCGCCAGCGAAGACGGACTTTCTCGATCCGACCGGCTGACCGCGACGGAACAGGCGATCCAGCTGGACGAGCTGATCAAATGGGTACGTCGGCAGTCCGCGGTGGACCCCAATGAGCCGAGATAGCTTGCCTCCGCCGAGGATTTACGGCTGATTGGGGTCGGTGCGTTCCAGGGGGAGGAATGGCATGAAGACCGACCGGCTCAATGCGCTCACCGATGGCGTCATCGCCATCATCATCACGATCATGGTGCTGGAGCTGGCTGTTCCAGAAGAACCCGGAATGGCTGCGCTGAAGCCGGTTTCCGTCCTGTTTGCCGCCTATGCACTGTCGTTCCTGAAAGTCGGGATCTACTGGTCGCAGCACCACAACATGCTGCAGGCCGCGCGGCGCGTGGATGGCCGAGTGCTGCTCGCCAACCTGTTCTTCCTGTTCTGGCTGAGCCTCGTGCCCTTCGTCGTGCGGTGGGTCGGCGAGGCGGGCCTGACCCGCGACACGGTCATCGCCTTCGGTGCCGTCATGCTTTTATGCACCCTGTCGTTCACGCTGCTCCGCTCGGCGCTGCTCGCGGCCAACGATCCCGATGCCCCCATCGTCCGGGCGGCCGCGCACGGCTGGAAGGGCGCGATCACGATCGCTTCCTACGTGGTCGCGATTCTCGCCGCTCTCTGGCAACCGATGATCGCAGTCGCGATTTACGTTGTAGTGGCGTTGATGTGGCTCGTCCCGGACAAGAGGTTCGAGCAGCTGGCCGAGTAGCCTCGCGGGCTAACTGCGGGAGCGGATCAGCTGTCTGACGCTGTAAGCGACGAAAAGCAGGGTGGCGAGAAGTGCAATCCAGAGCTCAACACGCATTTTGGCGCAAGGTACCTTCGGAGTTTACGGGTGAGTGAACTGTGACAAACGAACGACCGGCGGGAGTGTTTCGATGTCTCGTCGGTGCGGCAGTCCAGCCTGTCGCGCTTGCAAGCCTAGTTGAGTCTCCCCAAATCCCGCTCGGGAAGGAGCGGGCGCCTTGGACAGCTGGCACGGAACGACGATCCTCGGGGTCAAGAAGAACGGCCGAACGGTGATCGCCGGAGACGGGCAGGTCAGCCTCGGCAACACGGTGATCAAGCCCAACGCGAAGAAAGTGCGGCGCCTGGGCGAGGGCGGGTCGGTCATTGCCGGCTTCGCGGGTGCGACCGCCGACGCCTTCACCCTGTTTGAGCGGCTCGAAAAGAAGCTCGAGCAATATAACGGCCAGCTGCTTCGTTCCGCGGTCGAGCTCGCCAAGGACTGGCGGATGGACAAGTATCTCAGGAACCTCGAGGCGATGATGATCGTCGCCGACAAGGATTCGCTGCTGATCCTGACCGGCAACGGTGACGTCCTCGAGCCCGAAGCGAGGAACGGCGACTCAATCGCAGCTATCGGCTCGGGCGGGAATTACGCGCTCGCAGCCGCCCGCGCGCTCACCGACTATGAGCCCGACCCGGAAACCCTCGCCAGACGGGCGATGGCGATCGCGGCGGAAGTGTGCGTGTTCACCAACGACCAGCTGACGATCGAAACGGTTGAAGGCTGAGCCGCGCCGCGGCTAGCTTTCGCTGATGTACCTTGATCGGCGCGGCTTCGTCCTCACCGGCTCGGCCGCGCTCCTGTCAGGGTGCGCCACGCTTCCGAGCGCTCCTTGCAGCCCGCTCCCCCTCGTACACGTCGATCCGGCCCGGGTGCTTCGCAGCTACGCCTGCCTTCGGCCCTATCGCGCTTCCGGTTTCGTCGTCCGGCGTGAGCAGCTGGGCGACAAGCTGCTCGTCCACAATTACGGGCACGGAGGGGCGGGCATCACGCTGAGCTGGGGAAGCTCGGCTCTGGCCGCCAGCCTCGGTGTGCCGGGCCATTCGGGGCCCATCGCCGTGATCGGGGCCGGCGTGATGGGGCTGACGACCGCGCGGCTTCTCCAAGAAGCGGGGTTCGCAGTTACGATTTACGCGGCCCAGGTTCCGCCGGATACGACGTCTAACCTTGCCGGCGGTCAGTGGGGGCCGACTGGCCATTACCGCGAATCGAAGGTCACGCCCGAATGGCGGAGCCAGTACAAGGCGGCGCTCGCGATCAGCTGGCAGAGGTTTCGGGCGCTGGACGGAGAGCGCTACGGGATCCGGTGGCTTCCGACCTACACCGAAGCGGAACGGGTCGGGCCACCCGGGCTCGAGCCTTATTACCCGGACTCGCGGCTGCTTTCGCCCGGCGACCATCCGTTCCGCTCGGGCGATCTGGCGGTCTATCGCACCATGTACGTGGAAACCGGCCGGTTCATGGCGCAGCTGGTCCGGGACTTTCTCGAAGCTGGTGGCCGGATGCTGATCCGCAGGTTCGACAGCACGGAACAAGTGACCGCATTGCCCGAACGCCTCATCTTCAACTGCACGGGCCTGGGCTCGCGCGCGCTGTTCGGCGATACGGCGCTGGAACCGGTCCGCGGCCAGATTGTCGTTCTGGCCCCGCAACCCGAGGTGCAATACGCGCTCACTTTGCCGGCGGGATATATGTTTCCGAGGGCGGACGGGATCATTCTCGGCGGCACGTTCGAGCGCGGCGAATGGTCGACCGTGCCGGAGCCAGCGACGATCCAGGGCATCCTTCGATCGCACCAGCGGCTGTTCGGCAACTTGCGCTGCATCGCTTGAAGGGGGCGGCCGGCGTTCCAATCTAGCCTCGTGATGAACTATCAAACCCCAATCCCCGGCAGCGACGGGCCTTCCGAAATGCTCAAGGACAAGCTCACTCCAAAGGCGATCGTCGCCGCGCTCGATGAGCATATCGTCGGCCAGGATGACGCCAAGCGCGCGGTCGCGGTCGCGCTTCGCAACCGCTGGCGCCGGCAGCAGCTCGATCCGGAGCTTCGCGATGAGGTTACGCCCAAGAACATCCTCATGATCGGCCCGACCGGCTGCGGGAAGACGGAGATCAGCCGGAGGCTGGCAAGGCTTGCCGACGCCCCGTTCGTCAAGGTCGAGGCGACCAAGTTCACCGAGGTTGGCTATGTCGGCCGCGACGTCGAGCAGATCGCCCGCGACCTCGTCGAGGAATCGGTGCGGCTGGAGCGCGAGCGGCGGCGGGAAAGGGTCCGCAAGGCAGCCGAGGACGCGGCGATGGAGCGGCTTCTCGACGCGCTGACCGGCAAGGGATCGAGTACCGCGACCCGCGACAGCTTCAAGCAGCGCTTCGCCGAGGGGAGCCTCGCCCACGCAGAGGTCGAGGTCGAGGTGCAGGAAGCGCCTTCGATGCCGTTCGACATCCCGGGCATGGGCGGCCAGGTCGGGGTCATCAACCTCACGGAGATGATGGGCAAGGCGTTCGGTCAGGGACCGACGAAGCGCCGCAAGCTCAAGGTGCCCGACGCTTTCGCCAGGCTGACCGAGGAGGAAGCGGACAAGAGGCTCGACCCCGAGGACATCAACCGCGCGGCGCTCGCCGACGCGGAAGCCAACGGGATCGTCTTCCTCGACGAGATCGACAAGATCGCGGTCAGCGACGTGCGCGGCGGCTCTGTCAGCCGCGAGGGCGTCCAGCGCGACCTTCTGCCGCTGATCGAGGGGACAACCGTCGCCACCAAGTACGGGCCGCTCAAGACCGACCACATATTGTTCATAGCCAGCGGCGCCTTCCACATCGCCAAGCCGGCCGACCTCTTGCCCGAGCTCCAGGGACGGCTTCCGATCCGCGTAGAGCTGAAGGCGCTGACCGAGGAGGATTTCGTCCGCATCCTGTCGCAGACGCGGGCGAGCCTGACAGAGCAATATCGCGCGCTCCTCGGGACCGAGGGCGTGCGCATCGAGTTCGCCGACGACGGCATCAGGGCGCTTGCGCGGATTGCCGCGGAAGTGAACGAGGCGATCGAAAATATCGGAGCGAGGCGGCTCCAGACGGTGATGGAGAAGCTGCTAGAGGACGTCAGCTTCACCGCCGAGGAGCGCTCCGGAGAAACGCTGACCGTCGATGCGGCTTTCGTCGAGGAGCAGCTCGCCGACATCGCCCGCAACGCGGACCTGTCGCGTTACGTGCTCTGATCCGATTTTCGGTACCGCCAAAGCAGACCCTGAACGAAGGGCGGCCACAGGCTGGTCTCGACACCGGCGAGCCGAAGCTTGTGCGCGGCCCAGGTGTTGCACGTGCTCAAGGCACTGAACCGGCCGCCGGCCCAGTAGAAGGAATCGCAGCAGCCATAGCCCGGATGGTCAACAAGGACGGGCCGGCCGTCCGGCCCCAACCGGAAGTCGGCGCGGATGGCCGCCCACAGGCGCCGGTATTCCTCCGGGCGAAGCCTGATTTCGCGGACAGCATAGCTGGGGTTCGGCACCCATTCGACGTGCATCACCCGCCGGCTCCCGGTTAGCGCCGCCCAGATCGTGCCCGGTCGGATATCCCACCAGGTCGGTGTTTCCAGATAGACCTTCTCCTCGCCCGAGCCGAACGCGACCCAGCCAGTGGCCGGAGAAGCCGAGGCGGTGTGCGCCCTCGGGACCAGCGGCTCCCAGTCGAGGCCGAGCGCGCTTGCGGGCATGACGATGTCGGCATGGATGCCGTTGTCGGCGAGGTAGACGGTGACGCCCTGCTCCGGCTCGTCCCAAGCGCGATTGACCGGGATCAGCGATCCGAACAGCGCGGCGATCAGGTACAGGGCCGGGACGCAAAGCAGCCCCGCAGCAGCCCGAATCGCGATCCGCCCCGCCCGCGGGAGCCGCCGTCGCCTGCGTTTCGCCCGCTTTGCCTTGCCTTCGCCCATGCGCCTGCCTAGATGCGCCTCGCCATTGGCAACAATGGCATCAGTCGGGGCGTAGCGCAGCCTGGTAGCGCATCACACTGGGGGTGTGGAGGTCGCTGGTTCGAATCCAGTCGCCCCGACCATCCCGCAACGAAAGTCGGCGTTAGCGAATGTCCAGCGCAGATACAGTCACTCTTTCGACAGCAGCCGCGGCCGCCCAGCCCGGCGGGACATCGGCCTTCCTGGTCGGGATCCTGCCCTGGCTGCTGATCTTCGTCATTTTCTGGTTCCTGCTGATTCGCCCGCAGCAGAAGCGCGCGAGGGAGCACCAGGCGATGATCGCGGCCGTCAAGAAGGGCGACGAAGTCATCACCGGCGGTGGACTTCGCGGCCGGGTTACCAAGGTCGCCGACACCGAGGTGGAGGTCGAGATCGCCCAAGGCGTGAAGGTCCGGGCAATCAAGTCGACGCTGAGCCAGGTGATCCAGCCGGCCGGCAAGCCCGCCAACGACTAGGGATCGGTCGGCAAGGTGCTCGATTTCCCACGCTGGAAGGTCCTTTCGATCTGGGCGGTCGTCCTGATCGGGATGCTGCTCGCAATCCCAAGCCTGTTGCCCGCACGGATGGTCGCGGCCTGGCCGAGCTGGCTCCCCAGCGCGCGTATCAGCCTTGGCCTCGACCTCGCCGGGGGAAGCCAGCTTCTGCTCGAGGCCGATTCGCGCGATTTCCTGAAGCAGCGCATGCAGGCGATGGAGGAAACCGTCGCAACAGAAATGCGCCGTGGCGACCCGTCGATCGACATCTCTGACGTTTCGACGAGCGGGGGTCGGGTCTCCTTCGTCGTCACCGATCCCACCCAGGTTGACGCGGCGGTCGAGCGGATGCGGACCGTCACCCAGCCGGTGGGGCTGACCGGATCGCGGGACTGGGACGTCGGCGTCATAGACCTCAACCGCGTCGTCCTCACCCCGACCTCAGGCGGTTCCCAGCAGGCGCTGAAGAACGCGATGACGGTCGCCCGCGACGTCGTCCGCCGAAGGATCGACCCGCAGGGCACGAAGGAAGTCACGGTCATCAACCAGGGCGACCGCCGGATCCTGGTCCAGGTCCCCGGAGTCGAGGACCCCGAGGCTTTGAAGGCGCTCATCGGCCAAACCGCGCGGCTGGAGTTCAAACTCGTCGACCTCACGGCCGACCCGCAACAGGTCCAGCAGGGACGCGCCCCGGCCGGGAGCGAGGTTCTGCCGATGGCGGACGGAACCGGCTTCATGGCGGTCAAGCGCCGCGCGATCGTGACCGGCGATCAGCTCGTCGACGCGAAGCAGAGCTTCGACCAGGACGGCCGGCCGGTCGTCGACATTGGCTTCAACACTGCCGGCGCCCGCCGCTTCGGACGCGTGACGCAGGAGAATGTCAACAAGCCGTTCGCCATCATCCTCGACGACAAGATCCTCTCGGCGCCGAACATCAATGAGCCGATCCTCGGCGGGCGCGCCCAGATCAGCGGCAGCTTCACCGTCCAGAGCGCGAACGACCTCGCTATCAGCCTCGCCTCCGGCAAGCTGCCTGTTAAGCTCAACGTCATCGAGGAACGGACCGTCGGCCCGGACCTCGGCAAGGATTCGATCAGGAAGGGCGTCATCGCGAGCATCATCGCGACCGCGGTGGTCATCCTGTTCATGCTGATCACCTACGGCCGGTTCGGAGTCTATGCGACGGCGGCGCTGGTCGTGAACGCGCTCCTGATCCTCGCCGGCCTTGCGGTGTTTGGCTCGGCGCTCACGCTCCCCGGAATCGCGGGTTTCGTTCTCACCATCGGCGCAGCGGTCGACGCAAACGTGCTGATCAACGAGCGAATCCGCGAGGAGCAGCGACGCGGCCGCAAGATCATCGACGCGATCGAGACCGGTTACAAGGAAGCCTCAACCGCGATCTTCGACGCCAACATCACCAACGTCATCGCCGCCGCGATCATGTGGTACTTCGGCTCCGGCCCTGTGCGCGGCTTCGCGGTCGTGCTGATGATCGGAATCATCACCTCAGTGTTCACTGCGGTGAACTTCACCCGGATGCTGGTGGCCCAGTGGGTCCGCCGGTCGCGTCCGCGCGTGCTTTACATCTGAAGGCCCCGCGATGAAGCTGTTGAAGCTCGTTCCCGACAACACCAACATCGACTTCATGCGCTGGCGCAACGTCGCGCTGGTGCTGTCGATCATCGCGACCGTTGCGAGCCTGGCGGTGGTTGGCCTGCGTGGACTCAACCTCGGCGTCGATTTCGTCGGCGGCCAGATGATCCGCGTGACCTTCGCCCAGCCGATCAACGTCGAGGAGCTCAGGAGCGATGTAGGCCGCCTCAACCTCGGGGAGGCCAGCATCCAGGAATCAGGCGGGCCGCGGACCTACCAGATCCGGCTTCCCAGGCCCGAGGGCGGCGAGGCGGCCGCCAACCGCGCCGCCAGCCAGGTCCGGGCGATGCTCGGCAAGGAATATCCCGGATCGCGCGTGGACGCGGTCGAAACCGTCTCGGGCAAGGTCAGCGAGGAGCTGGCGACGGACGGCGCGCTGGCGATCGCGCTCGCGATGCTCGGGATCGCGATCTACATCTGGCTGCGGTTCGAATGGCAGTTCGGGGTCGGCGCGCTCGTCACCCTGTTCCACGACGTGTCGATGACGCTCGGCTTCTTTTCGGTCACGCAGTTGCAGGTCGACCTGAACGTCGTCGCGGCGATCCTCACCATCGTCGGCTATTCCCTGAACGATACGGTCGTCATCTACGACCGCATCCGCGAGAACCTTCGAAAATATCGCAAGATGGCGATCATCCCGCTGCTCAACCTGTCGCTTAACGAGACGCTGTCGCGGACCATCGTCACCTCGGTCTCGATCCTGCTCGCGCTCGGAATGCTGCTTATCTTCGGTCCCGAAGTGCTGTTCGGGCTCACCATCGCGATCTTTCTCGGGATTTTCATCGGCACCTATTCGTCGATCTACATCTCCTCGCCGATCCTGGTCTGGCTCGGGGTCACCCCCGACAGCTTCGTGAAGGCCGAAACCGGCGAGGCGGGGGGCGCGCAGGAGCCCGGCCCATTCATCGCCGGTTCGTGATTCAGGGCCCACGCAAGCTTGCCTGCCCCAAAGGCGGCGCTAATGAGGAAATCATGTCGAACATGACCCGTATGCTGGCCGTGGTCCTGGCCTGCGCTGTGATTATCCCGGCCGCCGGCTGCTCGCGAAACAGGAGCGGCAGCGACACCGGCTATGTCGCCCGCGACGTCAACACGCTCTACGCGCTCGCCAAGCAGCGGTTGGACCAGGGCGATTACGAAGAGGCGGCGAAGCTGTTCGACGAGGTCGAGCGCCAGCACCCCTATTCGGTCTGGGCCCGGCGCGCTCAGCTGATGAGCGCTTTCAGCTATTATATCGCGCGCAAGTACAATGACGCGATCAGCTCCGCCCAGCGCTTCCTGACGATCCACCCGGGCAACAAGGACGCGCCTTACGCCCATTACCTGGTGGCGATGAGCTATTACGAGCAGATCGAGGACGTGACCCGCGACCAGCGGACGACGCAGCAGGCGCTCGATTCGTTCGGCGAGCTCGTGCGCCGCTACCCGCAGAGCCGCTATGCGTCCGACGCGCGGCTGAAGATGGACCTTCTCAACGACCATCTAGCGGGCAAGGAGATGGAGATCGGCCGTTTCTACGAACGGTCCGGCAAGTGGCTCGCCGCGAACCTTCGCTTCCGCAAGGTCGTCGAGCAGTATCAGACGACGAGCCACACGCCCGAGGCGCTTCACCGCCTCGTCGAGACCTACCTGGCGCTCGGCATTCCCGAGGAAGCCCAGAAGGCGGCGGCGGTCCTCGGCGCCAATTATCCGGGCAGCAAGTGGTACCGCCGTTCGTTCGAACTGATCCAGCGCAAGGCGCCAGCGGCGCAGCTCCAGCAGCCGCAGCCCCAGCCTCAGGGATGAGGCCCTGACGCGAGATGCTCAGGCAGCTCGCGATCCGCAACGTCGTCCTCATCGACCGGCTCGATATCGAGTTCGAGGCCGGGCTTGGAGTGCTGACCGGCGAGACCGGGGCCGGCAAGTCCATCCTGCTCGACTCGCTCGGCCTCGCGCTGGGCGCCCGCGCCGATGCGAGCCTCGTCCGGCAGGGCGCGGACGGCGCCTCGGTCACGGCCGAGATCGCGCTCCCGCCCGGCCATCCGGCGCTTGTCCTGCTTGCCGAGCAAGCCATGGAGACCGAGCCCGGCGAGCCGCTACTGCTTCGCCGCACCCTCAAGAGCGACGGCGGCAGCCGCGCCTTCATCGGCTCCGCGCCGGTCCCGGCGGGCACGGTGCGCGACCTTGCCGGCCTCGCGGTCGAGATCCACGGCCAGCACGACGACAGGGGATTATTGAATCCGCGCGGGCACCGCGCGCTGCTCGACGCTTTCGGCGGGATCGACACGGCCGCCGTCGCCGATTCCTGGGCGATCGTCACGCATGTCGAATCAGAGCTTGCGAGGCAGCGCGCGGAGGCGGCCGAGGCGGACCGCGACCGGGACTATCTGTCCCACGCGGTGGCCGAGATCGAGGCGCTCGACCCGCAGCCAGGCGAGGAGACAGCGCTGGCCGAGGAGCGCTCGGCCATCCAGGCCGGGGTCAAGGCCGGCGAGTCGCTCGAAGGCCTCGACGAGCTTCTCGGCGGGTCCGAGGGCGCCTTGTCGCTTCTGCGGCAGGCGGCGCGGAGGATCGAGCGGGGCGCGCCCGACCATCCCCTGCTGGCGGAGGCGCTCGCTTCGCTCGACCGGGCGCTGATCGAGGCGCACGAGGCCGAGGACCGGATCGCCAGGGCGGCGGATGCGCTGGCCTACGACCCGGCGCGGCTGGAGACGGTCGAGGCGCGGTTGTTCGATATCCGCGGCCTTGCGAGAAAGCATCGGGTTGAGCCAGACGCGCTTGCCGAGCTGGGCGAGCGGATGCGCGCGCAGCTTGCCGCGATCGAGGCCGGCGGCGAGCGGATCGAGGCGCTCGACCGCGAGCTCGCCGAGGCCCGGCTGGACTATGCGCGAAAGGCGGAAGCGGTCAGCAAGCAAAGGCATGAGGCGGCGGCAAGGCTCGACAAGGCGGTCGCCGCCGAGCTCGCGCCGCTCAAGCTCGACTCGGCGCGCTTCCGGACCGTGATCGCGGTCGCTGAGCCGGGGCCGGCGGGAACAGACCGGGTCGAGTTCGAAGTGTCGACCAATCCCGGCGCGCCGTTCGGTCCGCTGACGAAGATCGCCAGCGGCGGTGAGCTGTCGCGCTTCATCCTGGCGCTCAAGGTTGCCCTGGCCGAGGCGGGAAGCGCCGCGACGATGATCTTCGACGAAATCGACCGCGGGGTTGGCGGCGCGGTGGCAAGCGCCATCGGCGAGCGGCTGGCACGGCTCGCCAAGGACAGCCAGGTGCTGGTCGTCACCCATTCGCCGCAGGTGGCGGCGCGCGCAAGCCATCACTATCGGATCGAAAAGTCGCACGACGGCGGTGCGACCCGGACGCTGGTCCGACGCCTGACCGCCGACGAGCGGCGTGAGGAAATCGCCCGGATGCTGTCGGGTTCGTCGGTCACCGACGAGGCCCGGGCCCAGGCGGCGAAACTGTTGGAGGCTGCATGAGCAAGGAACGACCAATCCCCCATGAGTTCGAGGGCGAGGAGCTGGAAAGCGTGTTCGTCGGGCGGCGCGACGGCGAGGCGCGGCCGACGGTAATCCTGATCCCGACGGTCATGGGCGTCTCCGACCTGGAACTCGGCTTCGCCAGGCAGCTCGTCGAGCTCGGCTACAACGCGGTGGTCGCCGACCTGTTCGGGAAGAAGTTCCGCGGCGCCGAGCGCGACGTCATGTTCGGGGAAATGGGGCGCCTGAAAGAGGATCGCGCGGCGCTCCGCCGCCGGCTCACCCACGTCCTCGACCTCACGCGCGAGATAGACGAGGTCGAGGAAGAGCAGATCGTGGTCGCGGGCTATTGCTTCGGCGGAATGTGCGCGCTCGATCTTGCCAGGAGCGGCGCTGACATCGCCGCCGCGGTCAGCTTCCATGGCCTGTTCGACCCGCCAGGGCTGCAGCCCGAGAGAATCAGGGCCAAGGTCGTCTGCTTCCACGGCTGGGACGACCCGATGGTCCCGCCCGAGGCGGTGGTCGCGCTCGGCAAGGAGCTGACAGAGGCGGGCGCGGACTGGCAGATTCATGCCTATGGCAATGTCGCCCACGGTTTCACCAACCCGAACGCCCACGAGATCGGGATCGAGGGCGTGCGCTACAACGCGCTCGCCGCCGAGCGGTCGTGGACAAGCTTCGTCAGCCTGCTTGAGGAAGTGTTTGGCTAAGGTGGGACGCGGCACGACCAGCGAAGCCGAGGCCGCGGAGCGGCTCGAGCGGCTGGCGAAGCTCATCGCGCATCACGACAGGCTCTATCACTCAGAGGACGCGCCGGAGATCAGCGACGCCGAATATGACTCGCTGGTGCGCGAGAACCGCGAGCTCGAAGCGCGCTTCCCGCATCTCGTCCGGCCGGATTCGCCGTCGAGCCGGCTCGGCGCCGCGCCCGCGGTCGGGCTCGCCAAGGTCCGCCATGCGCGGCCGATGCTCAGCCTCGAGAACGCCTTTTCGGACGACGAAGTCGAGGATTTCGTCGCGCGCGTAAGGCGCTTCCTCAACCTGCCGGAAGGCGCTTCCGTGGCGATGACGGCCGAGCCGAAGATCGACGGCCTGTCCTGCTCGCTGCGCTACGAGAACGGTGTGCTGGTGCTCGGCGCGACCCGCGGCGACGGGACGACGGGCGAGGATGTCACCCAGAACGTCCGCACCATCGCGGATATTCCGCAGACACTATTCCCCTCCCTGGAAGGGAGGGGAGGAATTCCCGAAATCCTCGAAGTGCGCGGCGAGGTCTATATGTCCAAGGAGGACTTCGAGGCGCTCAACGAGCGGCAGGCGGCTAGCGGAGGCAAGATCTTCGCCAACCCGCGCAACGCGGCGGCAGGATCGCTGCGGCAGAAGGATTCCCGGATCACCGCCGCGCGGCCTCTGCGCTTCTTCGCGCACGGCTGGGGTGAAGTGTCCGAACCGCTCGCCGACACGCAATTCGAGGCGATGAAGCGCATCGAAGGCTTCGGCTTCCCGGTCCCGGACCTGCTTGTCCCATGCGCGGGCCTGGACGAGATGCTCGCCCATTACCGCGCGATCGAGAAGGCGAGGGCGGACCTGCCGTTCGACATCGACGGAGTCGTCTACAAGGTCGACCGGATCGACTGGCAGGAACGGCTCGGCCAGGTCGCCCGCGCCCCCCGCTGGGCGCTTGCGCACAAGTTCCCCGCGGAAAAGGCGCAGACGACCCTGGACGGAATCGACATTCAGGTAGGACGGACCGGCAAGCTCACTCCGGTCGGGCGACTGAAGCCGGTTGGCGTCGGCGGAGTGATTGTCGCGAATGTCACGCTTCACAACCGCGACGAGATCGCCCGGCTCGGGCTTCGGGTCGGCGACCGGGTGCTGATCCAGCGCGCCGGCGACGTCATCCCGCAGGTGGTCGAGAACCTGACCCGGGACGAGCCTCGCCCGCCTTACGTCTTCCCCGACCATTGCCCGGAGTGCGGGAGCGAAGCGGTCAGCGAGGAAGGAGAGGTCGACGTTCGGTGCACGGGCGGGCTCATCTGCCCCGCCCAGCGCTTCGAGCGGCTGCGCCATTTCGTCTCGCGCGGTGCGCTCGACATCGAGGGGCTTGGCGAAAAGAGCATCGCAGAGTTCCTGGAATTGGGCTGGATCCGGTCGCCCGCGGACATCTTCCGGCTCCACAGCCACCGCGACGAGCTGGTCGGTCGGGAGGGCTGGAAGGAAAAGAGCGTCGACAATCTGCTCGCGGCGATCGAGGCGAAGCGCGAGCCGGACAGCGCCCGGCTGTTGTTCGGGCTCGGCATCCGTCATGTCGGCATCGTCACCGCCAAGGATCTGCTGAAAAGCTTCGGGACGATCGAGGCCCTGCGAAACGTTGCGACCTCGCCCGATGCGGCCGCGGAATTGTCATCCGTCGAGGGGGTCGGCCCGGTGGTCGCCGAATCCCTCGTCGATTTCTTCCACGAGCCGCACAACCGCGAGGTGCTCGACGACCTCATGTCCGAAGTCTCGCCCAGGCCCTTCGTCAGCGAGGCCGAGCAGACCGAGTGGACCGGAAAGACGATCGTGTTCACGGGAAGCCTGGAGATGATGAGCCGCGACGAGGCCAAGGCACAGGCGGAGCGGCTGGGCGCGCGCGCGGCGAGCTCGGTCAGCGCGAAGACGGACCTCGTCGTCGCCGGGCCGGGCGCCGGCTCGAAGCTCAAGAAAGCCGAGCAGCTCGGCATCCGCGTGATCGGCGAGGAGGAATGGGCGCGAATCGTGGCCGAGGCCTAGCGTTCCTTCGCGAGGCGCCACAGGGCGACCAATGTCAGGACGGTCGCCGCCGCGAGCGTGTCCGCCATCCAGTCGGTCGGATCGCTGTCCCGGTTGAGCGCCGGAATCGACTGCACGAGCTCGATCAGCGCGCCGAACGCCGCAAGGCCCACCAACAGCAAGCGCTTGGGCGACCGCGGATAGGCCCATAGCCCCAGGGCTGCCAGCACCAGGAAGGCAATGACGTGCTGGACCTTGTCGGAAGGTCCGCCCGGAAATTCCGGCGGATAGGGCATGGCCGCCATGACGAAGGCAAAGGCCACCGCTAACCAGAAGACCAGCTTGGCGAGGGTCAGCTTCTTGGCCGCTTCCGGGCGCAAAATGCGACGGCGCTCCATCATTGCGGGCCGCCCGGCCGGTGCAGCACCAGCACCGGCCATTCGCCCGGCCCACACGCGCGCAGCACAAGCCCGCGACTCTTGTAGGCCTCGGCGACCGATTTCGCCTGTGTGTCGAGCAGGCCCGCGAGAATGATTGCGCCGCCCGGCTCGAGCGAGGCCGCGAAGCCCGGCGCAAGCTCGATCAGCGGGCCGGCGAGGATGTTGGCGATGATGAGATCATACGGCGCTCGCGCGGCAAGCAGCGGCGAATCCATGCCGTCCGCGACCGCGAGCAGCAGCTCGCCGGGGCCATGGCCGAGTTTGACGCCGTTGATCGCCGCATTGTCGCGGCTGACCTCGATGGCGACCGGGTCGACGTCGCTGGCGATGCACCGGGCCCGGGGCCACAACGCCAGCGCCGCAAAGGCGAGAAGCCCGGTACCGGTGCCGATGTCGGCGACATTCGAATAGCGTGCGCCGTCCGTCTCAAGCTGGTCGAGTGCTTCGAGGCAGCCCGCCGTGGTCGCGTGCTGGCCTGTCCCGAAGGCGAGTCCCGCGTCGATCTCGAACGCGATCGTCCCTGGCGGCTGGGCACGATGCATCGGCGTGTGGATGAAGAAGCGGCCGGCGCGGATCGGCGCCAAGCCAGACTGGCTCATCGTCACCCAGTCGGCCTCTGCCAATTGTTCGATTTCGGGCTCACCTTGGCCGAGGGCCCGGACTGCGTCCAGGTCGGACTCGGCCGGCGGACGTTCGAAATAGGCGCGGAGCAGCCAGTCGTCGGGCTTGGCCGGGTCCGGCTCCTCAACGACGAGGACTGCGCCGGCCTCCTCGAGCGGTTGCTCCGACAAGGCAATCCTGTCCGCCTGCTCGCGGCTGCAGGGAAGCGTGACTCGCCAGCTCACGAAGCATCCTCCCCGGCATTTGCCGGAGTGTCCGGAAGCGGACCATCCCCCAGATGGTCCGACCCGGCCACTGGGGACCAGCCAAGCTGGTGGAGGGGTTTTGTAGCCTCAAGAAGGCCCCTCCACCGCACTTCGTGCGGTCCCCCTCCCCACGAAATCGTGGGGAGGATGTTGTTGCCGCTCATTCTTGCGGTTCCTTCGCCAGCCGCTCGTCCAATTGCCTGGTGAGGGCAGCCGCGTAATCGCGGCACCCCTCGGGGTCGAGCAGCGGCTTGCCCTCGCCCAGCCGCTCGCGCGTGCCGCTTGCAGACGGGTGCGGGGTCAGCAGGATATCGCACTCGAGCGCCGCGATCTTCGCGATGGAAGCGCGATAGGCCGCGAGATAATCGGGATGAGCGCTGAACCGGTAGTC
>JBKHXB010000030.1:0-24478 GCA_046566245.1 Alphaproteobacteria bacterium
CGACCCGGGACCGTAGAAGGTGGCCGTATCGCCGGTGCCAAGGAACGTGATGGTGCCGGTGCCGCTGTTGTCCGGGGTCCAGTAAACTGTCGCCGTGGGGTTGGTGACGTAGATCGAGCCGCTGTTGCTCGTGCTCGTGTTGATCCCGGTCGAGCTCTCGGTATCGATCGTCCCGTTGAACTGCGCCCGCGCCTTCTGCGGCGTCAGCGCCACAGCCGCAATGGCCAGCGTTCCGCAGGAGAGGAGGAGCGCCCTGCGCCTCAGCGACAGGCGGCGGGACAGCGGGTACGCATCGGACATCATCGGTAGCTCCATGGCCACAGGCGTGTTGTAAGGGAGATGAGAAGCCGCGGATCCGGCTTCTTGTCGAAAAGGCCGACCTTGGTCAGCGGGATCGCCGCCGCCGCGTCGAGGATGAACCGGTCGTACGTCACGCGGACCCCGCCGCCGACGGAATCGAGCTTGTCCGCCTGGTCAAGGATGAACAGCCGGTCGAGCGTCGTCACCTTCGCATGATCCCAGAAGGCATAGCCCTGGATGGCGGCGCGCTTGGCGCTGGCCGGGACCGTGCTTCCAACGCGGATTTCGACCTGGGTTCCCCAGCCGCGGTCGCCGAGAAGGACGCCGGGGTCATAGCCTCGCCCGACCGTGTAGTTGCCCGCCGAAAATTCCTCGAAGCTAAGCAGCGGCTTCCATGCGTATTGGGCGCGGGCGCCAAGAGCCAAGGTCACCTTGGGCACCGGCCGGTATTCACCGTAGAGCAAGGCGCGCACTACCGCCGCCGTCGAACGGCCCTCGAGGCGGCTGGGCGGAACCTCGCCCGGCGCCAGGCAGTCCGCGCCGGTCGGCCCGCAGGATTCGGTTGCACCGAGGATTCCAAGGCCCTTGCGAAGCTCGAGCGCGCTTGCGAACCGCCACTCCGGCTCGACGAGCGAGCGCCCGCGCGAGAACTGCGTGCTGACCGCCTCGAACCCGAGCCTCGCGAATGCAACCCGGAGCCGGTCGCGGGTCAGCTCGATAGAATCGAGCTCGACATCCTGGTTGACGATGTCGAGGCCGATCGAGCCGCGCAGGTTGCGCGCCAGGCTTCGGATCAGCGGATAGTCCGCCTGGATCGTCGCCAGCATCGTCTCGGCGCGGACGTCGTCGTCCCCGGGTATCGAAGGGTGCGCCCAGGCATAAGTGAACAGGCCACCGATCCCAAGGCCCTCCGAGCCCAGCCGGAAATCATGCCCCAGCTGGACCGTCTGCTGCTCCTTCAGATCCGACGTCGTGAAAGCGGCAAGAGTCGTGCGGTCGGCGAAACCCGTGAGTCCGTAAAGCTGCGCGCGCGCAAGGCCGCCCCAGCGGCCCAGCTCCTTCGAACCCGCGTTCTGGATATTCACGTCGGCGTATCCGGGGATACGCTGCACCGTGACATCGCCGACGACGTCGCCGGGTTTCGTCCCCGCGGGGCGGAGAGTGAGTCTGACGGTGTAGCCGGGAAGGTCGCTTGCGAGCAGCAGGTAGCGCTCCGCCTGGAAGCGATTGAACACCGGCTGCTTCGTGAGCTCGTTCAGGTATCCGGCGATAATCTTTTCGGCGCCGGCGGCATCTCCGCGCACGCGCACCTGAGTGAGACGCGCCATAAGCACGCGAAATCGCACGACTCCGTCGGCTATACGCTGCTCGGGCACTTCGACAGCGGCGATATAGCCTGCGTCGCGAAGGATCGTCGCTGCCCGGTCCCGAATTTCGCATACGACGGCAATCGGCTGTTCCGTTCCGACGAGCGATGCATAAGAGGATTGCAGGTCGGTTTCCGAAAGCCCCTCGAGGCCTTCGAATTGCGCCCCGCGAACCGTGAAGCGGATGTCCTTGAACTCGGGATTGTCGAGCGCGCACGGCGCCCGTTCAATGCCGCCTTCGATTTCCAGCCGGGGGCGCGCTTCGATCGGCGGCCTGGGCTCCGGCCTGGTTACCTCTTCCCGCGTCGGCGGCAATGGCCGCACCGAGGTTTGGGCGACCGCCTGAGCCGAGGCAGACACCAGCAGCGATGAAAGCAGCAGCGTGCGCAACCGGCGGCCACGAAACGATTCTGGAAAGTATCGATCTACCCGCTCGGTCATTCAGGGCGCCCCTCCCCTTCCCGGCGCGAGTCGCCACGCCGGTTACAAAGCATCTAGAGCACCTTAGCCCACTTTCGACAAGGGATTTTGTTAATCCCGTTCAAGTCCTTAGGACCCTATTAGCCGATGGATTTGGTAATCGGCCGGAGGATCACCGCCCCGCCCGACTCGATCTTGACTTGCCGCCGAGTCGCCGTCGCTCGAAGTGGACTCAAAGTGCGGTGGCGCGATGATATTTAGTTACCGGTACAAGGATTGCTGCACTCTTGCGGCATCAGCATTTCATGCAGTTGCAAGCCTTAGACTTGGATGGATCGTGGTTCACTGGTAGTAACTTCGCCCCGTCGACTCCAAGCGCGGACTCGACGTACATCATAGGGGGTTGAGCCATGACCGGGAACACGGCCAACAATCGCAAATATTTAGTAACTGGCGCTGCGATCGTCGCAGTTGCAATCGGAGCCTATGGACTCGGGCGCGTCTATCCGCCGATGGGACCAAGCTCCGGCACGATCGCGCCAGCCGAGCGGTATCAGGAAAGCCAGGTCGGCGAGGGCGACGTCACGCTGGGTGACACGTCCGTCGCCGAGCTCATGCAGACTGACGCGTTCGACCTGATGGTCAAGGACCCGAACTTCCGGGCGCTCGCTGCGAGCCCCGGCTTTCAGGCACTTGCAAGCAATCCGCAGGTGATGGCGGCTCTGATGGCCAATCCGAAGGCTTTCGCGGCGCTTGCGGCCAATCCGAAGGCCTTCGAGGGCCTCGCCAGGTCGGCGCGCAGCGCGTCTTCGCTTGCGCCGCAGGCACGCCAGGCGAGCGCCGCGGTGATGAGCGCGATCGCGGCTCATCCGAAGGCGTTCGAGGCGCTTGCCTCGCATCCTGAGGCGCTTGCGGGCATCGCCAACAACGCGGCGGCGTTCGGTCGCTATGCCTCGAGCGCGGTCGATTGGCATGCCGCGGTTTCCAATGCCGCGGCGAATGCGCACATGGCGAGCAACGCTGCGGCATTCGCACGTCTTGCCAGCGACAAGGCGGCGATGAGCGCGCTCTCCGCCGACCCGCGCGTGTTCAGCGCGCTTGCCGCCAATGCCGCGGCGTTCAAGGCGATGGCAGCGCAGCCGAAGGCGCTCGCCGCTTCGGTGAACGCGGCCGCGGCGGCAGCCCGCCAGTTGCAGTCGGCGGGCGTCTCAAGCGCCGCGCTTTCTGCCTTGTCCGCGCACAGCGCGGCGTTCGCGGCCCTGGCCGCGCAGCCCAGGGCGCTTGCGGCGATCGCTTCGCATGCCAAGGCGTTCGAGGCGCTTGCGGCACACCCGCAGGCGTTCGCCGCGATCATGTCCAATGCGTCGGCCTTCGGGCGCTATGCCAGCGACTCGGCCGCGTTCCAGAAGGCGGCGGCCAATGCTGCGGCCAATGCGCACATGGCCAAGAACGCTGCGGCCTTCGCGCGCCTCGCGAGTGACAATGCCGCCATGCGCGCCCTCGCCGCCGACCCGAGGGTCTTTTCGGCGCTGAGCAACAATGCGCTGGCATTTGGGAGCCTCGCGAGCAATGCGAGCATGCTCAATGCCAGGCTGATGGCGGCGATCGGAAGCAATGCCTCCGCGTTCGCCAGGCTCGCAAGCGCGGCGCAACTGGCCAGCGCTGCCAAGGCCCTGCAGGCCTTCGAAGCGCAGTCGCTCGCGGCCGCCGCGGCAACCGCAGGCCGACTCAACGCGTCGGCGGCGCAGCAAATCATGGCGAACCCGCAGGCCTTCTCGGCGATGATGGCCAATCCGCGGGCCTTCGAGGCGCTTGCCGCGCGTCCGGCCGCGCTCGCGGCCCTGGCATCGAACCAGAAAGCGATGGCGGCACTCGCGGCGCAGCCAAATCTGGCGGCCCTAATGGCCAACCCGAGCTTCGCCGCTGCGCTTAGCCAGTCCGGGATCGCTTCCCAGGCTCGTTCAAGCTAGCGCCGGTCTCGGGGGCGCATGGGTGTAAAAGCGTTGGGGGAGCGTCGGTTCGCGGTTCGCGCGCTGGCGCTCCTCCTCGCAGCGACTTCCACGTCGGCCATCGCGCAGCCTCAGGTCGGCGAAGACCCGCCGCCGCCACCGCCGCCCGAAACGACCACGATCGTCGAGGACCCCGATGCGGTCCCGCCGGCGCCGGCCGACCCCCCGCCAGCCGAGCCCGTCGCGCCGCTACCGACCGAGCCCGACGCGCCGGAGCCGCAGGCGGACGAGCAGAAGGAGCCCGAACGCGTCGAGCGGGACGTTTCGGGCTTTCTTCTGTCGACTCTCGAGACGAAAAACCTCTCGCTTCTCTACA
This sequence comes from Alphaproteobacteria bacterium, assembly GCA_046566245.1. Lineage (GTDB taxonomy): Bacteria > Pseudomonadota > Alphaproteobacteria > Sphingomonadales > Sphingomonadaceae > Sphingomicrobium. The sequence goes on from JBKHXB010000030.1 coordinate 4,413, forward strand.
TCGACCCGATCCAGACCTACCTCACGCCTTACCTCGGGCGCGCGTTCGAAAATGCGCTCGACTTCCACAAGAAGATGTTCCGCTGGGAGCCGTGGGACCGGACCACGATCCTGCTCAAGGACTTTTCCGATTACGGTAATGCGGCGGCGCTTGCCTCGCCGAGCAACATGGTCCTCCTCGATGTCGCTCCGCTGTCGCTGTCGATGGAGACCTTCTCGCCCGGCGAGCGGTTCTTCACGCTCACCAACCACGAGCTCGCGCACGTCGCTGCGATCGACGTCTGGAACAGGCGCGATGCCTTCTGGCGGCGCTTCCTCGGCGGCAAGCCGATGCCGCTTCAGAAGCACCCCGAATCCATCCTCTACAACTTCCTGACGAGCCCAAGGAACCTGACCCCGCGCTGGTACATGGAAGGAAGCGCGGTCTTCTTCGAAACCTGGATGGCCGGCGGGCTTGGGCGCGCGCAGGGCGCGTATGATGAAATGGTCTGGCGGGCGAAGATCCGCGACAACGTCCGGGTCTTCTCGCCGCTCGGGCTGGAGAGCGAGGGCACGTCGGTCGACTTCCAGGTCGGCGCCAACAGCTACCTCTACGGAACCCGCTTCTTTTCCTACCTGGCGCTGACCTACGGGCCGGAAAAGACCGTCGAATGGCTTCGCCGCTCGGACGACAGCAAGGCCTTCTACGCGAGCCAGTTCCGGCACGTCTTCGGAAAACCGCTCGACGACGCGTGGGACGACTGGCTCGCCTTCGAGCGCAAGTTTCAGGCCGAGAACCTCGCCTCGCTCGCCAGATATCCGCTGACGGAGGCGCGCCATCTATCCCCGCGAGGGTTGGGGTCGATGTCCCGCGGTTTCGTCGACGAGAAGACGAACAGCCTGGTCGCAGCTTTCCGTTATCCGGGCAGGATCGGATTCCTCGGCCGGATGGACCTTGCGACCGGCAAGCTCACGCATCTCACCGACCTCGACGGGATGATGCTCTACAAGGTGACCAGTGTCGCCTTCGATCCCGCGACCCGGACGGCATTCTACACCGATCAGAATTACGCCTATCGCGACCTCAAGGCGATCGACGTGGACACCGGCCGCAAGCGCCGGCTGCTGACCGACGCGCGCATCGGCGATCTTGCCTTCAACCGCGCCGACAACAGCCTGTGGGGGATTCGGCATCAGAATGGTTACGTGACGCTGGTGCGAATCCCGCCGCCCTACACCAGCTTCAACCAGGTCAAGACATTCCGTTATGGGGAAATCCTCTTCGACCTCGACCTGTCGCCAGACGGAGAACTGGTGTCGGCTTCGTACGGCACGCTGGACGGCAAGCAGTCGCTCAGGGTCTGGCGGCGATCGGACCTCGAGGAAGGCAATGCGGACGACCCGGTGGTCCACCTGTCGCTGCCGCCGTCGGTGCCGGAGAATTTCACCTTTACGCCGGATGGAAAGTCGCTTCTCGGAAACAGCTATTATACCGGCGTTTCCAACGTGTTCCGGGTCGATATTGCGACGGGAAAGTATGATGTGCTGACGAATGCCGCTACGGGCTTCTTCCGCCCGCAGCTACGGCCGGACGGCTCCCTGCTCGTCTATGATTACACCGGCGAGGGCTTCAATCCGGCAATCATCGTGCCGGAGGTCAAAACCGATCTGGGCAACGTCCGTTTCCTCGGAAACGAGGTGGTCAAGGCGCATCCCGAGCTCAAGGCCTGGGGCATTGGCTCCCCGGCCAAGGTGCCGCTGGACGAGCTGATCACACAGCGCGGCACCTATGTCCCGACCAGGCGCATGCGCTTCGACGCGCATTATCCGATCGTCTCCGGCTACGACCGCTCGCCGGCGTTCGGTTACTATTTTCACCTCTCCGACCCGCTGCATTTCAGCCAGCTCAGTGCGAGCTTCGCTTATTCACCGTTCAAGAAGGTCAAGGGCGGCGAGCGCTTCCACGCCAACATCGAGTATCAAACGCCCACCTGGAAGCTCCAATACTGGCACAACCTCGCGGACGTTTACGACCTGGCGGGTCCGGTGCTTCGGAGCCGCAAGGGCGACGCTTTCATCGTCAATTATTCCAAGCCGCTAATTTACGACCCGCCGAGACAGCTCGACGTGTTCGGCTCCGCCGCGGCCTATTTCGGGCTCGACCAGCTCCCGAACGCGCAGGACGTTCGAAGCCCGAAGGAAATTCGCTCGGGAGAGATCGGACTTCGGTACACGAACACGACCAAGGCGCTTGGCGGCGTTGACCACGAAAAAGGTTTCGCTGGGCGCATCGCCGCGGGCTTCGACGAGGCGCGCGGCGACTTCTATCCGAAGCTCTACGGCGGGGTCGATCTCGGGACGGCACTGCCCTGGGGGAACAGCTCCGCCTGGGTCTATCTCCACGCGGGAATGGTCGGCGGAAAGCGGCTGAGCCCGCTCGCCGCCTATTACATGGGCGCATTCCGCAACAATTACGTCGATGACCGCTCCGAGAAGCGATACCGCGAACTGGAAAGTTTCCCGGGCTTCGAGATCGACGAGATCGAAGCGCGCCGGTTTGCCAGAGTCACTGGCGAGATAAACTTGCCGCCGGTGCGCTTCGCTGAGGTGGGTACCGCTGCCTTCTATCTCGCCTACGTAAGGCCAGCCCTGTTCGCCGGGGCCATGGCGACCGAAAGCCCGATCGGCAGGAACCACCGCTACTACAACCTTGGAGCGCAGTTCGACCTGAGCTTCACCGTGGCGATGCGGTTGCCGATGGTCCTCTCCGTCGGAGTTGCAGGGGGCTGGAAGGATGATCGGTACCACGGCACCGAGTGGCTGATGTCGCTGAAGATCATGTAGCCATGCAGTGGATGTTCGCCACGATCGCACACTGGGGGCTGGCGCTTGCGCCGGTTCTCTTGCTGCTCGCCGTCTTCAACTGGGTCCATGCGTTCAGATTGATGAGTCTGAAGGAAATCCTGCTTCTGCTCCTTCTGGGAGGGGTGGCAGCGTTCGCGTCCTATCCGCTCAGCGGCACTTTCCTCGATACGCTTCCGATCGGCTTCTCGGCCTACAGCCGCTTCGTCGCCCCCTGGATCGAAGAAGCGCTCAAAGCGATCGTCATCATTCTTTTGTTCTGGTTCAACCGGGTCGGATACAAGCTCGACGCAGTCATAACTGGCTTCGCGGTCGGAGCGGGCTTTTCTGTCGTCGAAAACATCATCTACCTCACGGTTTTCCCGCATTACGGAGCGGGGACCTGGCTCGTCCGCGGCCTTGGAACCGCCGTGATGCACGGAGCGACCCTGGCGCTCCTCGCCGCCATCGCCCACGAGCTGGCCGAGCGCGAGAACCGGGGAGCTGCCGGCGACTTCAACTTCAATCTGCTCTGGTTCCTCCCCGGCTTCCTTGTCGCTGTGGCTCTCCACACCTTGTTCAACCAGTTCCCCGACCGGCCGATGCTGGCGATGATCGGGGCCGCGCTGTTCACTCCGATCGCCATCTTCGCCATCTTCCACTTCGGCACAGCCGAGGCCACGCAATGGCTCGACTCGGAGTACCGGGAGCACAAGCAAGAGCTCGAGACGCTACGGTCAGGCCGATGGCCCGAGGGGCAGTCGGCGCGGCGGATCGAAGCGCTGTGCAGCAGGCTCGATCCGGAAATGACCAAGCGCGTCCGTCGTTACTGGGAGCTTCAGGCCTGGCTGGTCGTCCAGGCAGAGGAAACCCTGATGGAAGATGCGGCGGGCGATGCAGAATTCGACGCTACCGAAGTGCGCGCTGCATTCGCCGAGATGGATGGGCTTCGAAGAGCGATGGGCAAGAGCATCTTCACAACCGTGAAGGCGCTGCTGCCCTTCAGCCGCAACGACTATTGGGAAGTGTCGGAACTTCGTCAGCGACTGCCCGGCTGACACGCTCTAGCTTGCGCTGGTCTTGAGGAGATCCGACAAGGCGGCGCTCACGGCCGCAGGATGCGCGGGTTTGCGCAGGACCGGGACGTTGGCAAACCTCCCCTCGGGATCCACCATTTCGTAGCCCGTACAAAAAATGAACGGCACGCGCCTGTCCTGAAGCGCTTCGGCAACCGGATATACCGCGCGGCCCCGCAGGTTGACGTCGAGGACAGCGGCATCGACTCCGTTCGAAAGCAACGATTGCGCTTCCGCCAGCGTCGCGGCCGGACCGACCACTGCCCAGCCGAGACGCGAGAGTTCGGCGCTGAGTTCGAGGGCAATCAGCTCCTCGTCTTCAACGATCAATATGCGGCGTTCTTGGCCAAGCTGGCCCGCCACTCCGGCGGCGCCTCGCGTATCACCGTCAGACTGGTCAGGAACGGCCGGAATGAAAAAATGGGCCGGCGCCTCGATATCCACGCGCAACCCGCCCGGATTCCAATCAAAAGTGAGCTTGGCGTCGAGCTGGCGGCCGGTGACCTGCTTGAGAAGCTTGGTGCCGAATCCTTCCTCGCTCGGCTTGCTGACTTTCGGGCCGCCCTCTTCCCTCCAGGTGATTGCAAGCGCCTTTGGGTTCAGCTTCCAGCGGATCGTCACATGCCCCTTCTCGGTCCCAAGCGCTCCGTGCTTGACGGCGTTCGTCGCAAGCTCGTGGATCAAGAGGCTCATCGACTGGACCACTGCCGCGCTGCAATTCAGCGCTGGGCCTCGGATCGTGACTTGCGACTCCTTTGCGTATGGGGACAGCTCGTCGCGGATCAGCTGGTCCAAAGGAGCTCCGCGCCATTGGGATTGGGATAGCAATGAATGCGCGCGGGCGAGCGAGGCGATTCGCCCGCGGATCGCGTCGGCGAACTGCTCGACGCTATCTGCTCTTGTCAGGCCGACCAGCGCCTGCGCTACCGCGAGTGCATTCTTGGCGCGATGGTCGACTTCCCGAGCAAGCAGGTTGCGCGCTTCCTCGCTCGTCTTGCGCTCGGTGATGTCGCGAAGGATCACGGTTGAGAGCGTCTCGTCGCCGATCGTCACCTGGGAGATCGACGCTTCGATGGGGAATTCCTCGCCCGATGCCCTCAAGCCGCTAATCGCGCCCAGTGCTCCCATCCGGCGATTGGTCACACCGGTTTCGCGGAATCGGCGGATGTGCTCGTCATGGCCGGCCCGGAACCGCTCGGGAATGAAATGGCTGACCGATTTTCCGAGAGCGTCTTGGGCAGAGCAACCGAACATTCGCTCGGCCGCCGGATTGAACAGGACAACGCGCTGCTGCTCATCGATGGTGATGATCGCGTCCATCGCGGAATTGACGATACCCTCGAGCCGCTGCCTGCTCTCGAGAATGGCCCTCCCCGCCATGCTCCGGTCGCTGATGTCGCGAGTTACCTTGACGTAACCGGTCACCGCGCCATTCTCGTCACGCAGCGGGAATAGGCTGACATGCGCCGCGAAGATCGTCCCGTCCTTGCGCATGCGGGGCGCTTCTTCCTCGAAGCGGCCCGTCGCGGCCGCGATTTCCAACTCCCTCCCCGGCTGGTTCTTCGCCCTGCTCTCCGGTGTATGCAGGACATGGTAGGGCTTGCCGATGATCTCCTCGGCCTTCCAGCCTTTTAGGCGCTCGGCGCCCTTGTTCCAGGTCAGGATCCGTCCTTCACTGTCGAGTTCGTAGATCGCATAGTCGCGCGCGGCGTCGATCAGTCGCTTCTCACGCGTTTCGCTGGCGAGCATTGCCTCTCGGCTTACGAGCTCCCGGGCACGCGATCGCATGATCAGGTTGACGAAAACCAGGACTCCCAGACTGATTAGCAAGAAGGAAATCAGGCTGGCGGCATCCTCCAGTTTTAATGGCAGGAGTGCGAAGCGTGGAGCGACAAAGAAATAGGTGGCGAGCACCGCACTCGCCGCCATAGCGAGGACGCCTGGGCCAATCCCAAGCAAGGTGCCGGCGACAAGCACGGCGAAAACGAAGAACAGATAAGGCGCGTGGTCGTGAAGGACGGGGTCGAGCGCCAAACGAAGAAGTAAGGCAGCGGCGACGAGGCCGAGGCCCACCGCATAGCCGCGCACATTCTCCGTCCCCCGTCTTCTCACCCGACGTTCAACGCCGTTGAGACCGAAAAGTTACGGTCGGACATTGCGGACTTGTCCCAACTCAACCAAACCGCCCGCGAAGCAGATCGAGTGACGCGTCGTGCGTCAGGTCGAGATGCAATGGGGTGACGCTGACGTAGCCATCATCGATTGCTTCAAGGTCAGTGAGGTGGCCCGGTGTCTGGACCATCGGGCCGAGCCCGAACCAGAAATATTTGTACCCTCGCGGATCGGTTCGCTCGATGATTCGGAGCCGCCCGTAATCCCGGATTCCCTGCCGGCAAATGCGGATTCCCTTCACCTCGTCCGGAGGCAGCGCAGGAAAGTTGACGTTGATTAGCGTGCCTGGCGGCGGCTCGAGGTCGACGAGCGGCGCAAGCACCTTTTCGGCCCACGCCTCGGCTGCCGCGAAGGGCACCGTGTCTCCCATACCTTCGCGCGAGTAACTTTGGCTGAGCGCGATCGAGCGCACCCCCGCCAGCGCGCCCTCCATCGCCGCCGAGACTGTCCCCGAGTAGGTGACGTCCTCGGCGAGGTTCGCGCCTCGGTTGATGCCCGACAAGATCAGGTCGGGCGGCGAATCCTTCATGATGTGGGCAAGCGCCATCATCACCGCGTCGGTCGGTGTGCCAGTGACTGAAAAGCGCCGCTTGTCGTGGCGCCGGACACGAATTGGCTGGGTGAGAGTCAGCGAATGGCCGGCGCCTGACTGCTCCTCCGTCGGGGCAACCACCCAGATGTCGTCGGAGAAGACCTGCGCGACCGTCTCCAGCAGGTCGAGCCCGCGCGCGTTGATCCCGTCGTCGTTGGTAAGGAGAATGCGCATCCGGGGCCCCTCATAACGGCCCTGCCCTTCCGGGCAACAGACGGCCGCGAGCGCGAGATTGCGCCTTATGGGCAACAGCTTGCCCTTTTCTGTGGATGAATTTTGTCAGCGCTTGTTAAGCCCCCGGGCCTTAACTATAGGCGCGGTCGGGGGATTGCCGACTTTCTCCGGTGACTAAATCCCGGGAAAGTCTCGTTGAATCCGCCTCCGGCTGCACCGGTGGGCCCGGTCGCGGCGGCGATGGCGGGGCTTGCGGGGTGCCAACGGGCCTTGGCCCGAGGGCAAGAGTGGGAGGGGTTTTATGGCGACGGCCTTAGTCGATCTGTTCAATGAAAAGCCGGTACCGTTCGACCGGATCATCCTCGCGGAAGGCTACCAGCCGTCCGAGGACGAGGAGTTCATGTGCGACCTGCACCGCGCCTACTTCCTGAAGAAGCTGCGGGAGTGGAAGGACGCGATCATCGAGGAGTCGCGGCAAACCATGGCCCAGCTCCAGGTCGACTCGCTGCGCGAGCCCGATCTCGCCGACCGGGCATCGAGCGAGACCGATTGGGGGATCGAGCTTCGCACCCGCGACCGCCAGCGCAAGCTCATCGCGAAGATCGATGCCGCGATCCGTCGCCTTTACCAGGGCGAATACGGCTACTGCGAGGTCACGGGGGACCCGATTTCCCTTGCGCGTCTCGAGGCGCGGCCCATCGCGACGATGACCGTCGAGGCGCAGGAGCGTCACGAGAAGATCGAGAAGATATCGCGAGACGACTGAGCCGTGGGCTCAGTCCCAACCGCGATACCCGACGGCTGAGCGTGGGGCGCTCAGTCCAAGGCGGAAACGCGACGATTAAACGGCGCAGCCAATCCAGGGACTGGCGAGCAATTACGGCGCGGGCGCTCTTGAAAGCAGCGATGCATAGGGATCGGGCGCGGCGCGCCTGATGACTTGGAGCGCAATCCTGGCTCACGCAGCCGAATCGCGTCAGTTGAGCGCGCCGGCCGCGCTGTCGCCTATGTGGGCCGGCCCGGCCTAATGGTGGATGTGGCCGGCGAGCTCGTCCTTGAGCCTGAGCTTTTCCTTCTTGAGCTGATGGAGAAGATCCTCGTTGGGATGGGGCCGGTGCTCCTCTTCCTCGATCATCGCGTGAAGCGCTGCGTGCTTGGATGCGAGAGCCTCGGCCTGTGCCTTGTCCATCGGTGTCGTTCCTTTCGTGAACACGGGTGACAGCAACGATAATAAAACACGAATCGTTCGATTTGTCTTGATGGCGTAACAACCGCCTGCCGGATTCGCCTTGCGACCCGTCGCTACGCCGGTCGATTCAGGCCCGTCCCAGCTTGGGACAGCCGGTGACCGCGGGCACTGCGCGAGGCGAATTCGCGTTCCCACGCCATGACGAAAGTGGCAGTTTGAGGCGCATGGACGACTCGATTCTCGGATCCGAAGCCGAAGTCCGGATCACGCCGCGGCTGATCGACTCGCTTTACACCGAAGCGATGTTGCTGGCCGACGAGGCGCGCTCCTACTTCGACGATGCCGGACGCGACGAGCGCGACATGCTCGATCCCCTGGTCCGGGTCAGCTTTGCCTGTGAGTCGCTCAAGGTCACGACCCGGATCATGCATATCGTCGCCTGGCTCTTGACCCAGCGGGCCATCGAGACGGGCGAGATCGCCTACCGTGACGGCCGGCGGCCGGAACGGCGGCTCGGCCACGCCCAGGACAGCGACCCGGCAGTCATCGAACGGCTACCGCAAACCGCGCAGCGGCTCGTGACGGCGAGCTCCGACCTTTATCTCAGGGTCAAACGGCTCGACGAGGGCGGCTCGGCGGTCGATCCGCCCCTCAGCCCCGCCCGCGCGCTCATGGGCAAGCTGGAGCGGGGGCTCAGCGGCCAGGGCTAGGCTAGCCGCATAGCCGCTCGAGCGCGGCGCGATACTCCACTTCGAGTTGGGCAACATAGTCCGCGGCCGGCTGGACCTTGTTGATGACGCCGATCCCCTGCCCGGATCCCCAGATGTCGCGCCACGCCTTGGTCCTGCTCGACCCTTCCGAGCCGAATTCCGTCGGCAGCGATTCGAGCTTTTCGAGAGCGTCCGGGTTCAGCCCCGCCCTTTCGATCGATGACCGCAGGTAATTGCCCGGTATCCCGGTGAACAGCGCGCTGTTGACGATGTCGGCCGCGCCGCTGTCGACGATCGCCTGGCGGTAATCGTCCGAGCAGCGCGCCTCGGGCGTTGCGATGAAGGGTGAGCCGATATAGGCCAGGTCCGCGCCCATCGCCCTCGCTGCGAGGACCGCTGAGCCCGTCGCGATCGCCCCGGAGAGGACCAGCGGGCCGTCGAACCAGGCGCGAATTTCCTGGATCAGAGCGAACGGTGACCAGCGGCCGGCATGGCCCCCTGCACCGGCGGCGACGGCGATCAGCCCGTCAGCGCCCTTGGCGACAGCCTTTCTCGCGAACCGGTCGTCGATGATGTCGTGGAGCGTGATCCCGCCCCAACCGTGCACAGCCTTGTTCAATTCCTCGCGCGCGCCCAGCGAGGTGATGACGATCGGCGCCTTCCATTTCTCGCAGACCGTCATGTCCGCCTCGAACCGGTCGTTCGAGCGATGCACGATCTGGTTGACGGCAAACGGCGCCGACGGGTTGTCCGGGTTCGCCCTGTCGTGCTTGGCCAAGGCTTCCGTAATCTCGTGCAACCATTCGTCGAGCTGCGAGGCGGGCCTGGCGTTGAGCGCCGGGAAGCTGCCGACGATACCCGCCGTGCACTGCGCGATCACCAGCTTCGGGTTCGAAATGATGAACAGGGGCGCCCCGATCACGGGAAGGCGCAGGGTCGAGAGGATCGGAGGCAAGCTCATCGACTTCCCCCTCCCTGGCGCGTCAGGCCGCTGCGCGTGAAAGCCACGGCGCGTAGAATTCGCGCAGCGTGGCGACGACCTGCGAAGGATCGTCTAGCTGGTTCACCCGGTTGCGAAGCTCGGCGGACCCCGGAAGACCCTTCGTGTACCAGCCGATATGCTTGCGGGCGAGGTTGACGCCGGTGTGCGTCCCGTAGAGCGAGAGCATCTCGTCATACTGGCGAAGCATTACGTCAAGCTGCTCGTCCAGCGACGGGGCGGTCCAGGCGCCGCCTGCGAGCTCCGTCATGGTCTGCGCGAGCAGCCAGGGCCGGCCATAGGCCCCCCGCCCGATCATCACCCCGTCGGCGCCCGACTGGCGCAGCGCCTCCCGGGCATCCTCGACCGAGCAGATATCGCCATTTACGATCACCGGCACCGACACCGCATCCTTGACCCTGCGGACGAAAGCCCAGTCGGCCTCGCCCTTGTACATCTGGCAGCGGGTGCGGCCGTGGATGGTGATCATCTGCACGCCCAGGTCCTCGGCGATCCGCGCAAGCTCGGGCGCGTTGAGGCTCGAATGGTCCCACCCCATCCGGGTCTTGAGGGTCACCGGCACGCTGACCGCCTTGACCGTCGCCTCGATGATCGCCGCGGCGGTCTTCAGGTCCCTCATCAGCGCCGAGCCCGCCCAGCCATTGACGACCTTCTTCACCGGGCAACCCATGTTGATGTCGATGATCGCCGCGCCGCGCTGCTCGTTCAACCTGGCCGCTTCGGCCATCACTTCCGGCTCGCAGCCTGCAAGCTGCAGCGACACCGGCTGCTCCGCAGGGTCCCACAGGCTCTTCTGCAGCGACTGGCGGGTTTCGCGGATCATCGCCTGGCTAGCGATCATCTCACTGACCGTCAGGCCCGCGCCATAACGCTTCACGACCCGCCGGAACGGCAGGTCGGTGACTCCGGTCATCGGCGCGAGGATGACCGGCGCGTCGATCCGGACGGGGCCGATCGCAATCGGCTTCAAAGCGGGTTCATTGGTCATCGAAGGTCGCTGGCCCATACAGATGGGGGCCTTGGCGGGCAACTCAAGCCGCCGTAGAGGCCGCGGCAATGACCGTCACCGCCCTCATCGTCGCAGCCGGCAAAGGCGAGCGCCTTGGCGGTCAGGTCCCAAAACAGTTCCGGCCGCTCGGGGGGAAGCCCGTCGTCCGGCGGGCAGTCGAGGCCCTGATCTCCCACCCCGCCATCGACCGCGTCCGGGTTGTCATCGGTCAAGGACAGGAATCGCTCGCCGAGGAGGCGCTTGCCGGCCTGGACGTCGGGCGCCTGATCGAGGGCGGAGCCGAGCGCGCCGATTCCGTCCGCGCCGGCCTTGCTGAGGCCGAGGGTGAGGCTGTCCTCGTCCACGATTCGGCACGTCCTTTCTGTCCGCCTGAAGTGGTCGACCGTTTGCTGGCCCGGCTCGAGTTCTTCGATGGCGCCGCGCCCGTGCTCGCGGTCGGCGACACGCTCGCGCGCGCAAGCGAGAGTATCGAGGAGAATGTCGCCCGCACGGGCCTGGTCAGGGTGCAGACGCCGCAGGCCTTCAGGCTCGCCGCGCTGCGCGGAGCCTATGAGCGCTGGAACGGCCCTCCGCCCACGGACGAGACGACCGTGGCGCGCGCAGCGGGGCTGACGGTCGCCGCGGTTGCCGGTGATCCCGCGCTCGAGAAGATCACCACCGCGCCGGACTTCGCCCGCGCCGAGGAGTGGCTGGCGGCGCGCCTCGTCCCGAGAACAGGCCTTGGCTTCGACGTCCATGGCTTTTCCGGCGAGGGCCCTATCATGCTGGGGGGTGTCGAGATTCCCCACGGCCGCGGGCTGGCCGGCCACAGCGACGCCGACGTCATCCTTCACGCGATCACCGACGCGCTCCTGGGCGCAGCTGGACTCGGGGACATCGGCCAGCATTTCCCGCCTTCGGACCCGCGATGGAAAGGCGCTGCTTCCTCCCTCTTCCTCGACCATGCCGCCGCCCTGGTCCGCGACAAAGGCGGGATTATCGACCATGTCGATTGCACGGTGATCTGCGAGGAACCAAAGATCGGTCCGCATCGCTTGGCGATCAGGAACCGCGTCGCAGCAATTCTCGGCGTTCGCGAAAGCCAGGTGAGCATCAAGGCGACGACAACGGAGGGGCTCGGTTTCACCGGGCGTGGAGAAGGGATTGCCGCGCAGGCGGTGGCCAATATTCGAATGGAGCTGAGTGAATGAGCGAATCGCTTCTGCCGAAGAAGCTCGTCGATCGCGCCCGCGATGTCATCGAGGCCAACCGCAAGCTCGAGCGCAGGATCGCGGTCGCCGAGAGCTGCACCGGCGGCCTGGTTTGCGCGGCGCTGACGGAGATCCCCGGCTCCTCGGACGTGTTCGAAGCGGGCTACATCACCTATTCGAATGCCTCGAAAATCGGCGAGCTCGGGGTCAGCTCGGAAGTTGTCGAAACCTTCGGAGCGGTCAGCATCGCGACCGCCTGGGCGATGGCGCGGGGCGCTCTTGCAGCTTCAGGGGCCGACGTCGCGGTGGCGATCACCGGGATCGCCGGGCCTGGCGGCGGCACTCCCAACAAGCCCGTGGGCACCGTGGTCTTCGCCCGCGCGGAGGCCGATGCCGATCCCTCGCAAATTGTCGCCGATCAAAAGCTGTTCGAGGAAAAGACCCGCTCCGGAGTCCGTCTTCAGGCCGCGCTCTGCGCGCTCGACCTGCTGATGCCGTAAAGCGCGGCCGCACGCTGCTCGAAAGCGCCGGTCATCCGCCTCAGCGCCCGGTCGAACATCTGGCCCGCTAGGCTTTCGAACAGGCGCGATCGGAAAGCAAAATCGACGGAGAAGTGCACGTTCGTTCCACCGTCTGCTGCCCGCTCGAAGCGCCATTCGTTGTGGAGATATTTGAGCGGACCCTCAACGTAATCGACGCAGATCCAGCCCGGGCGGTCTTTCACCACGCGGCTGGTGAACCGCTCTTTGAAGGCGCTGAAGCCGACGACGAGGTCGGCGACCATCTCCTTCTCGCTCGACGAGCGGATGCGGACGGCCACGACCCAGGGTAGGAACTCGTCATAACGCTCGATATCGGCAACGAGATCGAACAGTTGCTCGGGCGTATAGGGAAGATGACGCGTTTCGCTGTGCCTTGGCATCAGCCGGCAGCCCGCTCCAGCTGTGCAGCGCGGGCCGCCTGCATCTTCTTGAAGTCGTCGCCGGCGTGATAGCTCGACCGCGTAAGCGGCGAGGCGGCGACGAGCAGGAAGCCCTTTGCCCTGGCGATCGCCGCATAGGCATCGAATGCCTTGGGAGTGACGAACTCCTCCACCTTCGCGTGGCGCGGGGTCGGCTGCAGATATTGGCCCATGGTGAGGAAGTCGACGCCTGCCGAGCGCATATCGTCCATCACCTGGTGAACCTCGAGCCGCTGTTCGCCGAGCCCGACCATCAGCCCGGACTTGGTGAAGACATGCGGCGCCTTGCGCTTGACGCTCTCCAGAAGCCGCAGGGACGCGTAATAGCGGGCGCCCGGCCGGATCGTCGGATAGAGCCTCGGCACGGTTTCCAAATTGTGGTTGAAGACATCGGGACCCGCCGCGACGATCGCGTCGACCGCGCTTTCAGACTTGTTGCGGAAGTCCGGGGTGAGGATCTCGATCGTGGTGTCGGGAGTGGTCCGGCGAAGCGCTTCGATCACCTTGACGAACTGCGACGCGCCGCCGTCCGGCAGGTCGTCGCGGTCGACGGAAGTGACGACGATATGCTCGAGGCCGAGCTCGGCGGCCGCGGTCGCGACATGTTCGGGCTCGAGTGGATCGACCGCGCGCGGCATGCCCGTCTTGACGTTGCAGAAGGCGCAGGCGCGCGTGCAGGTGTCGCCCAGGATCATCACGGTCGCATGCTTTTTCGTCCAGCATTCGCCGATGTTGGGGCAGGCGGCCTCCTCACAGACGGTCGCGAGGTTGAGGTCGCGCATCAGCTTGCGGGTCTTGTGATAGCCTTCGCTGACAGGCGCCTTCACCCGTATCCAGTCGGGCTTGCGCTGCTTTGGGCCAGGGGCAGGGTTGCCGGCGGGGGCGTTCATGCGGGCCAGATAGCGAGGCGGGGCCCCGCTTGCCACCCCCGCGGCTCCATTCTAGCGGGACGGCCATGCCACGCTTTACCCGACTGATCGAAGGCTACCGCCGATTCCGCGAACACAGCTGGCCGAAGGAGCGCGATCGCTGGTCCGGGCTCGCCGAGGGCCAGAGCCCCAAGGTCATGGTCATCGCCTGCTCCGACAGCAGGGTCGATCCCGCGCAGATTTTCGACACCAGGCCTGGGGAAATCTTCGTCGTCCGCAACGTCGCAAACCTCGCTCCGCCATACGAGACAACCGGAGGCTATCACGGCGTCTCCGCGGCGCTGGAATTCGCAGTGACCCAGCTGGAGGTGGAGGAAGTCCTCGTCCTCGGCCATGGTTCGTGCGGTGGCTGCAACGCGGCTCTGACCGGCAAGTTCGATGGCGCCCAGTCGGGCGAGGGCCGGTTCATCGCCGACTGGGTGTCTATGCTCCGTCCCGCGAGAGAAAAGGTCCTCGCCCGTCACGGCACCTTGGACAGCCAGGCCGGCCTCGACATGGAGTGGGAAGCCGTCAAGCTCAGCCTCGCAAACCTTCGGACCTTTCCCTGGGTCGCCGAGCGCGAAAAAAATGGGCGCCTGAAGCTTCATGGCGCCCACTTCTCGATCGCCGAAGGCCGGCTTTACGTGCTCGACGAGGCGGAAGGCACGTTCCGCCCCGTCTAGCCGATCAACTGCCGCCTAGCAGCGGACGTTATAGTCGTAATGCGGCTGGCCGTACTGGTCCACCCAATAGCAATAGCCGCGGGTGTCCCGGTAATATTGCCGGCCGTTGACCACGGCCCCGAGCACGCCGCCGAGCACCGCGCCGGCAATCGCGCCTTCGACCGGGCTGACCCCGGGAACGACCGCGCCGACCGCGGCGCCGCCAAGCGCGCCGACCGCAGCGCCCGTCGCGGCGCGGCGGGCCTGCTCGTTCTGATAATAAGGATCGTTGTAGCCGTAATATGGGCTCGTCGCGCAGCCCGTGACCGCAATGCTTCCGGCCACCGCCGCCATAATCGCTGTTCTCTTCATCGCCCTACTCCTCCAAAAACGCATACCAGTGCTTCTCATGCAGTTTCAGTGCGCGAGAAGGCGTTTCGTTCCCGCATCGATCATGTACCGTTCATGTACGCGTGACAAACCGCGCCGGACTGTGGCCATTCCGCGATGCTGCGCTACATGCTCCTGGTGACAGACGGGATTCGGCCAATGACCAACGGGACCGCGCAAAGCCGCGAGTCGAACATCGCGCTTCTGATCGACGCGGACAACGCTTCCCCGGAGCATCTCGACGAGGTGCTTCTGGTCCTCGGGGAGCTCGGAACGATCAACATCCGCCGAGCCTACGGCAATTGGGCGAAGGCGATCCTGAAAGGATGGGGCAACCTCACCGGCCTTCATTCGATCATCCCGATGCAGCAGTTCGATGTCGTCAAAGGCAAGAGCGCGACCGACATGCGCATGACCATCGACGCCATGGACCTCCTCTACCGCGGCAATGTCGACGGCTTCGGGATCATGTCGTCCGACAGCGATTTCCTGCCGCTCGCCCAACGGATCCGCGAGGACGGGCTCCCGGTCTACGGCTTCGGAACCGCCAAGACGCCGCTCGGCTTCCGCCAGGCCTGCACGCGCTTCTTCGACGTCGCCGCGCTCGTTTCGAGCCAGGCTGCGGAGGGAGTGAACAGGCCGGCCCCGGAATCGTGCCCGGTCGACGAGGAACTGCTCGAACTGCTCGGCCACGCCTACAAGGCGTCCGAACGAGACGAGGAAGGCTACACGACCCTGTCCGAGCTCGGCCAGCGGGCAAAGGCCGTATCGAGCTTCGCGACTCGCAATTACGGCTACACGCGCCTGTCGGACCTGTTGCGGGATATCCCGAATTTCGACGTGAAGCCCGGTCCGGACGGCAGGCTGCTCGTGAAGCGGCTTCGCTAGGGAACCGTCCTGCCCCTGCTCCCGTTCGCCCCGAAGGTGAGGTTGAAAGGAGCAGGCGATGACCGGCAACGAGGGCAACGAGCGCGCCGACATGGCTAAGCGCAACGACGACAGCGAACTGATCGAGCGAGCCCAGGACATCGACACTCCGGGTGGCCACCAGGGCAGCGCCGGGGGAGCACTGCAGTTGGACGTGGGTTCAGCGGCCGAGCTCAGGCAGGTAGAGGACCCGGCCGCAGTGCAACGCGTGACCAAGTGCGCAAAGCGCGACCATGACCAGCACAGTGATGCGCCGAAGCCCGCGGACCAAGCCGTGACGGAGCGCTAGCGGGCCCGGACTGTTGCCTAACCGACACAGCTCTGGAGCCGAACAGGCCTTTTCCAAGAATGTCGGGAACCCAACCTATGTTAGACGGGTTGGCAGTCAGACCGAAACTCCATCAGAGATTCGAATGCACGCGACCGGGATCGCAACACAATTTCTCCAGACGGCCCTCGATGCCTTGAGCAGCGCCGGCGACTGGCGCGCGTCCCTCGATGCGCTGCCGGTGCCAGTCTACACGACCGACGCCGACGGTGCAGTCACCTACTGGAACCGCGCCTGCGTCGAGTTCGCTGGCCGTGAACCTGAGCTGGGCCAGGACCGCTGGTGCGTCACCTGGCAGCTCTACACGACGAGCGGTGAGCCGCTGCCGCACAGCGAATGCCCGATGGCCGAAGCCATCCGCACGAGGTCGGAGGTTCGCGACAAGGTCGCAATCGCCGTGCGGCCTGACGGTAGCCGCCGCGCCTTCACCCCCTATCCGACGCCGCTGTTTGGCAAGGACGGGGCGTTCGTGGGCGCGGTGAACCTCCTGATCGACGTCAGCGAGGAGCAGGCCGAAGCGCTCGCAGAGCAGGCCAGCCGTTGCCGACGCCTTCGCCAGGCCACGACGGATCCCCAAGCCGCGCAAATCCTCGACGAAATGGCGAAGGGCTATGCCGAGAACGCCGCAGCCCTGCGGCAGTCCCGCCCGGTCTTCAAAGCAGCCTGAGCCCGACTGCCACGGTGTCGCCGGCGGCGATGCCCGCCTTGCGTCGCACCTCCGCTTTGACCGGGAGGATGTAGCCGCCTTCCTTTTGCGGGAAGATGGAGGTTCGCCAGCGCACCTGCCCGATCGTGGCTTCTACCCGCACCGAGCCGAAACCGCGCGGGCCTGCGAAGGCGGCGGCCCTGATCTCCGCGCATTCCTCTTCGGGAATCGTGATGAAGTGCCAGCTCCCGCCCTCCCCGCTCCAGAGCCAGAGAGGGGCGGTGAGCCTGATCACCGCGTCAGCTTCCGGTAGGTCATCCGGTGCGGGCGGTCAGCCTCGGGGCCGAGACGGCGGCGCTTGTCCTCCTCATAGGCCTCGAAATTGCCTTCGAACCATTCGACCTGGCTATCACCCTCGAACGCAAGGATATGGGTCGCGAGTCGGTCGAGGAAGAAGCGGTCGTGGCTGATCACGACCGCGCAGCCGGCGAAATTCTCTAGCGCCTCCTCGAGCGCGCGCAGGGTCTCGACGTCGAGGTCATTGGTCGGCTCGTCGAGAAGCAGCACATTGCCGCCTTCCTTCAGCATCTTCGCCATGTGGACGCGGTTGCGCTCGCCGCCCGAAAGCTGGCCCACCTTCTTCTGCTGATCGGGACCGCGGAAATTGAAGGCGCCGACGTAGGCCCGGGTCGCGATCTCGTGCTTGCCGAAACGGAAGATGTCGAGTCCGTCCGAAATCTCCTCCCAGACATTCTTCTTCGGGTCGAGCGCGTCACGGCTCTGGTCGACGTAGCCGAGATGGACGGTCGGCCCGATCTCGATCTCGCCGGCGTCGGGCGTCTCCTGCCCGGTGATCAGGCGGAACAGCGTCGTCTTGCCGGCGCCGTTGGGACCGATCACGCCGACGATGCCGCCCGGCGGAAGGCTGAACGACAGGTTCTCGAACAGCAGCTTGTCGCCATAGGCCTTGGTCAGCCCCTTGGCCTCGATGACCTTGCCGCCCAAGCGCTCGGGAATCTGGATGAGGATCTGCGCCTTTCCGGGCGCGCGGTTTTCCTGCGCGGCGACCAGCTCGTCGAACGCCTTGATGCGGGCCTTGGACTTGGCCTGGCGGGCCTTCGGCGAGCGCCTGATCCATTCGAGCTCGTCGGCGATCGCCTTTTGCCGGCCAGCTTCCTCGCGCTCCTCCTGTTCAAGGCGTTTCGCCTTCTTTTCCAGGTATGTAGAGTAGTTTCCTTCGTAGACGTAGTAACGTCCGCGATCGAGCTCGAGGATCCAGTTCACGACATTGTCGAGGAAATAGCGGTCGTGGGTGACGAGGATGACGTTGCCTGGATAGTCGATCAGGTGTTTTTCCAGCCACTGCACGCTTTCAGCATCGAGGTGGTTGGTCGGCTCGTCGAGCAGCAGGATGTCGGGCTTTTCGAGCAGCAGCCGGGTCAGCGCCACGCGCCGCTTCTCGCCGCCCGAGAGATTCGTCACGGGGCTGTCGCCGGGCGGGCAGCGGAGCGCGTCCATCGCAATCTCCAGCTGGTTATCCAGGGTCCAGCCATCGACCGCGTCGATCTTTTCCTGGAGCTCGCCCATCTCCGCCATGAGCGAGTCGAAATCCACGTCCTCC
Organism: Alphaproteobacteria bacterium; assembly: GCA_046566245.1. Lineage (GTDB taxonomy): Bacteria > Pseudomonadota > Alphaproteobacteria > Sphingomonadales > Sphingomonadaceae > Sphingomicrobium. Next base: position 22,787 of record JBKHXB010000030.1, read on the forward strand.
GGCGGGTCTGCCATCTGCGCGCTGATCGCGTTGAAACGCTCGACCAGGTCCGCCGTCGCGCGCACCCCGTCCATGACGTTTTCCTTGACCGTCTTGGTCGGGTCGAGCTGCGGCTCCTGCTCGAGATAGCCGACGGTGATCCCCTCGCCGGGCCACGCCTCACCCGTGAATTCGCTGTCACGGCCGGCCATGATCTTCATCAGCGTCGACTTGCCCGATCCGTTGGGGCCGACGATGCCGATCTTCGCGTCCTGGTAGAATTGCAGGTGGATGTTGTTGAGGATGGGCTTCTGGCCCGGGAAGGCCTTGGTCAGGCCTTTCATCACAAAGCTGTATTGGGCGGCCATGGGGTCGCGTTCTGTCCTTCGGGTGCTCGGGAATTGGCGCGCATCTAAGGGATGGGGGCGGCAGAATCCACCCTTGGATAGGGCTCCCTAGTCGCGCCCGACCATCGCCTCGGCAGCGGCGAAGCGATAATCCTTGTACATCTCGCGAAGGGTCCGCTTCGACAATTTGCCGGTCGCGGTGTGGGGAAGCTCGTCGACGAACTCGATCGCGTCCGGCTGCCACCAATGCGACACGTGCTTTTCGAGATGGTCGCGCAGGTCCTGCTCCGTGACGTCGTCGCCCTTGGCTCGGACGACCAGTAGCAGCGGCCGCTCGTCCCACTTGGGGTGTGGAATCCCGATCGCCGCCGCCTCCGCCACTCCGGGGCAGCCTACGGCGGCATTTTCGAGCTCGATCGAGCTGATCCACTCGCCTCCGGACTTGATGACGTCCTTGGCGCGGTCGGTGATCTGCATCGTCCCGTCGGGGTGGATCACGGCCACGTCACCGGTATCGAACCATTGCTCCTCGTCGGTCGCGTCCTCATCCGCCTTGAAGTAGCGCTTTACGACCCACGGCCCGCGGGCCTGCAGCCGCCCGGAAGACTTGCCGTCGCGCGGCTGAACGTTGCCGTCATCGTCGACGACCCGCAGCTCAACCCCGAAGGGAGCGCGGCCTTGCCGGGCGGTAAACTCGACCTGCTCCTCCTCATCCATTTCCTCCCAGCCGGTCGGCCGGGCGCCGCAGGTCCCGATCGGCGAGGTTTCGGTCATGCCCCAGGCATGGGTGACCTCGATGCCCTTGGAGCGCAGCCATTTGATCATCGCACGCGGCGCAGCGGAGCCGCCGATGGTCACATATTTGAGGTCACCGAGATCCTCGCCGGTGCGCTCGATATGTTCGATCATCGTCAGCCAGACGGTCGGCACGCCTGCCGAGTGCGTGACCTTTTCCTCGCGGAACAGGCGGCACATCGTTTCCGGACGATAATCGGCGGACAGAACGAGCTTGGCGCCGACCATGGGCGCCGCCCAGGGCACGCCCCAGGCATTTGCGTGGAACATGGGAACGATGGGCAGGACGACGACGCGCGACGAAAGATTGAAGATGTCCGGCGAAGCTTCCGCCAGGGTGTGGAGCATCGTCGAGCGGTGCTCATAAAGGACGCCCTTGGGGTTGCCCGTGGTTCCCGAGGTGTAGCACAGCCCGCACGGATCGCGTTCGTCGCCCTGGACCCAGGTGTATTCGCCATCCTCCGCGTCGATCCAGTCGCGAAACCCCGTCTCGCCGGGAGCCGGGTCCATGCAGATGTAATGCTCGATGGTCTTCCACCGGGGCTTCATCCGCTCCACGATCGGCGTGAAC